>PBPJ01000005.1 GCA_002725495.1 Candidatus Woesearchaeota archaeon
ACCATAAGATACTTCAGTATAAATTAAAATTGACACAAATCCTGCAACTAATATCAATAATACTCCAATAATGTAAAATTGAACAGAACCTTTAGTTGATAGCATTATTTACTAATACCAACATAATTCCAATTGCAATAAGTGAAAGAACTAGCATAATAACGTAAGAATATGTTGAATTTTGACCTCTCATAAGATATTATACAAAAATTTTATTTAAATTAATCTATGATTCGAGATCGCAGCTAAGTACTTCGGAACAACTTTCGCTATCAAACAAATCTAAATTTCCTGCAGCCTTAGCAGAATTACATGAGAGTACACATGATGCATAATTTGTATCTGTTGAGCTTTGAATGTCAGAGACATCTTCGGAGATATCTGCAAATCTACCTGAAAAAAATAACATAATTCCGACCAATACGGATAATGCAATAATTAATGCAATAATCGTATTTATGCTAATTTGACCTTTCATTTACAATCCCAATCCGCAATTATCTTGTTCGTTAAAGTAAACTAATGATCCTGCATCAGATCTATATGATCCGCTACACTTTACATTTATCTCAGCATCATAGCAATTTTTTTCCTCATTATCAATTAAGAACTTTTTAGAACAATAAGAAGATGATGAAAAGGAGTCGATTCCTGAGTTTGAAATTGATGCTTTTGCAGAATTACAAAGATTATTACAATTTGACTTGTATGTATCTATTTTATCTGGACTTGTTTCAGCAACTGAAGAAAATAAATTGCCTAATCCGCCTGTTGTAAAACCTACGATAATAATTAATGCTGATAATGCAATGATAAGTCCAACAATTGTATTAGTACTAATTTGTCCTTTCATATAATTAATGTTAAATATTGTTTATAATCTTTATGCTAAAACTCCGGATACGACTCCCGCAAGCTGAGAGAAAATAAATGTTCCCACGAATGCAAGACTGCAGTAAAGTATTGTTGAAATTATTATATTTCTAGAAAAACTACTCTCAAAATCAAGTTTACTTGATCCATTTATAATTCCTGAAACTAAATTAGTTAATAGGTAAATAGCTTGAATTATGTAAACTCCTATCATTAATTGTAAAATGAATGGCGGTACTGCAACGTCAACTTGAAATATATTTGTTATTCCTGTTCCGATTCCTTGACTCTCGATATCTCCGGCATTAAATCCTTCTAATTGATTACTTAAATTAAGTAATACTTTTGTAACTAAAACTGAAAGGCTGACTACTAGAGCGGACATAACTGGTGCTAAAAATGAAATTTGCATTTTCATACTGGATAATGAATCAGAAAGTAAATCAAACATTCTTTCTTTTAATTGATGCATTTTTTGTAAATATAATGAAAGAGTTGTCATAGAATCTGCAGTAATTGCTGAACCTTTTTTTGAACTCTCAATTAATATTTTCATTACTGAGTTAATTAATGGAGATGGGTATTTTGAAACTGCACCAGTTTCTTTATTGAAAATTGCATCTTCTAGATTCATACCTCTTTGTCTAATATTAGAATCAATTATAGAAAAGAAATTATTTACTTCGGAACCTTTTGTATTCTCGACCATTTTAGCAAAAGCTGCTTCTGTAGGTATATTTTGACTGATAAGATTTCCTAGTTGGAAAATTGCAGAAGAAAATTCATCTTCAATTTTTTCAAGTGATTTTTTTGATCCAATAAGTTTTTTTGTTTTATAATTGTAGTAAACAAATAACGACAGTCCTATTGCAAAAATAATTAATAGTGANAAATAGAATATNCTATTTTCAAATTTATAGAATGACCAATTGTCTGAACCTGCAAACCATGCAATNAGNAAGAAAGCNGGAATNNCNATTANAGAAAATAATAAACCTGAAATTAANTTTAANCTACCNGTATGAGTATATTTTTTATCTAANATAGAAGTNGATACTCCTCCNGGACGCGTTAATAATATTCTTTTTGAAATTAAAAANACAATTANCGGCAAAACTAAATTATATGTAAAAATTAACGGTATTGGTTTTATTGTATCTGCNAGAAATGCAGAAACCATNGGCATCATAATTAGAAGTAGNAATGGCATAACNATACCNANCATATTTACAGTTTGAATTGGAGATTGAAGATTATGNGCATAATGAGTTAAGTTGTCTTGAACTCCTGTTGTTATAACTTCAGTAGCTTTTTCTAAGATCTTTTTAGATTTTTGAGGATTGGCTTCTTGTAAACTNGATTGGATAAGATGTATGGATTCAACAAATGCTGGTTCAGATTCTTTCCAAGTTTCAAGATAATTATTTATTGAATCTTCAACAGTTTGATATTTTCCAGTTTCAACATCCCATAATATTTTTATGAAATCTATTGAAAGTGGNGCNGGTATTTGATTTGCTACAAATAAAATTGCTCTTTCTAAATTTGAATCACGCTTCATATAAATTACAATATACAAAACTGCTATCAATAATTGGTCGGATGCTTTTGCTCTCCAACTATCAAATATTAATTTTGGCATATTGGATAAATAATANATTAAAAATAATGAAGTCAAAATGGATGCAAANCCAAAAAAGAACTGTCCAAATANGAATAAAGGTATTGCTAAAATAAAGAATGGAATTGCAGAAAGAATTGCCAATGACATAATTCCTTCNGGATTTATATTTAGGTGNGCAAGTTGAATATATTTTTCTAAATTTGGTAAATCTTTTTGAGATGGTTTTATTTTCAAAATTTTTGAAGAAAAATTAACAGCTTTTTCGTANGTACTAGATAATATTTTTTTATTTTCNTCTAAAAATGTTTGATATTCTTTAGANTANGATGTTGATTTTTGACTCGGATTATTTACTTTATTTAATCTGTCTTCGAATTCATTAGCCATTTGTTAAGCCAGTCCTCCCACTCAGAATAAATTTTTTCCGGGTCGGTTTTACCGGATCTATCATAAATTTCTTTACTTATTTTATGAAACATATCATTACATAAAATTGTGAATTCTGCTTCTANNCGAGATTCNTCNTTTTCTGATATATCAACAATTTTTTGTTTTATTTTTGCACGAAGTAAAATATTATTATANACNGCATCCCANTCACCTGCCCATTCTGGAATTTTAGATGCTATATTCTTCAAAACTTCTGACTCTCCTTGTATTAATGCATCNGTAGGTTCTAATTGGTCAGTTTCAGGATTATATATCATTAAATCAAGGAATCCGTTTTCTTTCAANGGNTCATCNGTCCATTCNTTTTTTACTTCAGATATTTGTACAATTCTTTTTTTACGATCTAAACCGGATGCTGTTTTAACTGGATTAGCAACTACAATAATATCTGTTGCTTTNAANGANGTTTTTGGAACTTTAAGATCATTAACTACTCTATCAAANATTGAATATGGTGAGTCTCCATGAATTGTTCCCATAACAACGTTTGCAAGAGCACCAACTCTCATTGCTTCATAAAGNGCAGTTGCTTCTTTACTTCTNACTTCTCCGACNATTAATGCNGANTCTCCTANACGTAANGCTGCNCTTATNCCGTCTTCAGCAGTCATTTCTGNAGAACCTTGAGATAGAACTGATTGAACTTTCATNGATTGNATATCNTAATTTAGTTTTTGATAACTTCTTATTGGCAATTCTAATGTATCTTCNATTGTTAANATTCTAGTNGATCTCATTAATTCTACTAANGAAGAACTTAGNAAGGAAGTTTTACCTGAAGATCTGGTACCTGCAATNANAATNGTTCTTGAACCGTCNATTAANAAACTCAGTAAACCTGCTGCAAGAGGATTTATCATTTTATTTTTTATGAAAAGNGGATATGTCCAAGGTTTTTCTCTATGTCTNCTNAATGAAAAAGCCATACCNTCTGGACTTATTGGTTCTTGAATTGCTGCAACTCTTGCNGTTGAATTTGGAAGAATNAAATTTGTATCTAAAACNGGATTTGCTTCGTCNAGNGGTCTTCCAGANATTAANCTCAATTTTGTAGCGATAGCATCNGTTTCTTTTTGTGTTAATGTTATATTNGTTCTACATTCTCCGTATTTTTGATGAACNATTGAAATTTCATTNATATTTGATGGTGCATTAATNGAAATATCNTGNATATTTTCNTCATTTAATATTACTTCAATTAAACCGAAACCNAGAGTATATCTNACTAANATCTCTGCAAGTTGATNNATTTCATCTTTAGTTAATTTTATTCCTTTNGATACGCTTAGATCTTTAAGTAAATCTTTTTCAACATTCAAAAATAATTCTCTTGTTTTTTCTGGATCTATAAATTCTGATTTCTGTGGTTTATGTTCGGATACAACTTGTTTTGCTTCACCAAGTAATAGATACTTATCTTCGGATAAATTTAATTCAGGTGGGACTATATGGTAGATTGGTCTAATATTTTCTTTAATATCCAAAATNGAAACTTTTGTTCCATCTCTCAAATTATATGATTCCATAACTGTGGAATTAGATGGTAAATTTGTAACTAATTTAGCATAAAGGAAATTNGGTTTTATTATTGGATTAAATATTCTTGAATAAATTCTTCGATCATTNGGTTTATGTTCTGAAAAATATGGAGCTGCTAGTTTAATTAGAGAAGTTTTTTCTAATGATTCTTTAATTTCTGTTAATGTTTTTATGAAAACTTTTCTTGATTCAGAATTTTGACGAGTTGAAGTCTGCATTAATTTAAGTTCTTCATTAATTTTTGAATTTAATCTCAAATAAACCCCGATTGGTTCTTCTCTGAGTCCAAAATTTACAATTGATTTCAAAAATTCCATTCTATCTGGATATGGTTCATTATCTGATATTTCTCTAACTGAGGATTCTGAAAATATTTTTTTATTTTCTAAATCTGAAATTATATTTGAAATTTCAACTAAAATATTTGTTTGATCATAAGGATATATTATATCTTCTTGTTGTAAGAATTGTATCTGATTAACTCTGCCAGATTTGGTTAATTTATCAATGGTATCTGCCATAACTGAAGAATTATTTTCAATAGTTGGTGACTTGATACTTTTTGAATAATCAACTTCTAAGATTCTTTGACCTGGCTTTTCAACAATACGATAGGGGTTATTTGAATCCATATTATTAAATAGAATAGCTAGTTTATATATCATATGGCGGATTCAAACGATTCAAATGTTATGGCCGAATTGGCAAAAATAAATAGAAGATTGACACTTATGGAAAACAGATTTTCGAATTTAAGTGATCACGTAAGTCTTATTGAAAACTCGCTAAATGAAAGACATAAAGACTCCGGCAAAAATGTTTCAAATATAGAAATTTCAGTAAAAGAAATTAGAGATAGAGTTAGTAATTTTGAATTAGAGTTAAAAAAATTTAATGGAATTATTTCAAACTTCGCTTCTAAACAAGATATAAAAATACTGGAAAGATATATAAATTTCTGGAACCCAATTAAAGAATAATGGCGCTATTTGATAAAAAAGAAAAAAAACCTGAACTTCCGGTTCCTCCGGCCTATAATCCTAATATGATGTCGAGCCCGGCTATGCCTGCTCCTACTCCAAATAATTTTCCCAATATGAATATGACTGAAAATAATCCAAATATTCCTACCAATCCTTTTGATAAACTTCCGAAAATGGAGATGAATAATAATTTGGCCCCCTTACCTTCGGAAAATAAACTAAACAATAAGGATCATACCGAATTAATGACCGAAGATATAGAAAAAATAACAGAATCAATTATATCTGAAAAATGGGGTAAATTAAGTTCTGAATTAAAAAATATGATGGAATGGAAAAATGAATTATCAAAACAATTAGATTCTTACAAAAAAAAGGTTGAAGATTTAGATAATAAGTTAGCTCAAACACAAACTGCAATGATTGGTAAAGTTGACGAATACAATAAGTCAATAGGTGATGTTAATGTTGAGATTCAAGCAATGGGAAAAGTTTTTGAAAAACTTATTCCTGAATTTACAAATAATGTTAAAGAATTATCTGAAATTGTAAAAAAACATAAATAATTTTATTTTCCTGGTCTTCCGATCAGTAATGCTGCTCCAGTAAATATTAACAACAATACAATAACTGACAATACGGATGGATCATATATTGTGGATATACCTCTTGTAACTGGATCTGAACTTGGATTGAAATCCGATAAAGATTGTCCGTCTACAAATTGTCCTGTTGATTGTGAATTAATGGAACTTTCGACGGCAGTTCCTTCAGTAGCTTCTTGAATGGTTGGTACTGCAGAGACAACTGCAACTATTAAAATTACAATCATAACTACAAATATAGCAGTATAAGACTCAGATTGTTTTGCAGCTTCAGCAATATCTTCTTTCTTTAAACCAAGGAAACTAAATATTAGAACAATAAATATTACTACGGAGAAAAAAACGGTAGAAAGAACCAATAATTGTCTCACTAAACTGATGACTGGAGTAAATGAGACCAATGTTAGTGAAATCGATAATGCAATAAACAAATTTATCGTTTTATTGTCTCCTAATATTTTAACGGTTGATAAAACACCAAATGTACCTGCAAAAAATAATATAAACGGAAATATAACGTCAAAGAAACCAAGATCTCTCATAACATCAATTCCGGAATTTAGTGTTACCGCCATGTAAAGTATTAATTTAAACTAATATAAAGATTACTCTGATTCCAATATTACTTACTTAGGAAATAAATAACTGCAATAGGGAATCCCAATAACAAAGTTAGTGCAATTAAAGATTCAAAACCGGCTCCAGTAATCGCTCCAGATTGACCCACTAAAAATTCAGAAAATGGACGAACGAGTGGTATTCCACCCTCTACTCCCATATCGATTATAAGAAGAAATAATCCCGTTATTGTTATGGCTCCAAAACCTTTTGCCCAGCTATTAGAGAATATTTGATCATTTGGAGTTTTTATTCCAAATAAACCTAATATCATTAAAAGCATTAATGAAACAACTAAGAAAAATCCTGCTTGAGGAATAATTCCCATAATATTATTTACTGCATCTGTTGAAGTTATAACAAAAGCACCCACGGAAAGTGCAATTATTTGATTGACTGTTTTCGCATCATCTTCACTACCGAATATACCTACTGTATTTAATAAACCATAAATTAAGGCATAAACTAATACGAATGGAAGTATTACACTAAAAAATCCAAAATCTTGTAATAAGACGACTGCATTTTCAAGAGGATTTACAACTTGTACCATTATGGACTAAACCCCGATTTTGTTGTGAAATGATTTACTAAAATTTTGTGTTTATCTGCTTGAGATTTTAGATCAGTATGTAAGGATCCACAAAGTGATATCATTTGATCTGCATCTTCAGAGAATATTTTATTTAATCTTCTTTGATTTGCGTCATCAGGTCTGTATTTGTTAAAAATTTCTTCCCAACTTTTAATGTCTTTTTCTAACTTTTTTAAATCTGCTTCTGCTACGTCTAAATCATTAAAAATATCTCTTGATTTATCATCTAATTTTCCTAATTGTATTCTGATTTGATCTGGATCAGATAATTTAGCTAATTCGTCTAATCTTTGACCGTATGTTATAGAATCGGTTGCAATTACTCTTGCACTTTTTAAATAATCATTTATATCAGAATGAATAATTCTTAATGATTCGACTTGAACATTGAAAATTTTACTATATTCGTTATTTTTTGCCAGTCTTTCGATTATATTTGTTTCAATTTTTGTTGATAAATCGCTAAACGTATCTAAATTTTTTTGTGTTGTGATATAGGAACTTTTAACATCCTTATACAATCTATCTGAATCTTCTTTTAATTTTTTATAATGATCTGCAATGGCCATTATCTTTTAAACTTTCCTCCATAAGCTGAACCTTGCATCTTCTTTAATGCTGAATTTCTAAGTGCTATTAATTTATTTTTGTGTGTCTTGATTTGATTAAGTTGTGTGTTTGAACTCTTAATATGTGGTGAGATGTAATCTTTAATTAATTTATTCAAAGCTAACATATCGTCTTTTTCTAATTCAAAGGATTTAGTAGTTTTATTGAAATTGGATAATTTTGTAACCATAGCATCAAGTTTTGCTTTTTCATCTATAATTCCTTTTTCGATTTTTGGTAAAGAAGCATTTAAGGTTCTTATTGCAACAAAAGACTTATCTATATCTAAATCAGCTGCATCTTCAAATTCTCTCATAGAAATTTTAAATTCATATGCTAAGTCGCTTAGTGATTTTTTAGAATCTCTAACCAGAGTAAATAGGCTTTCTAATTCTTTTTTCATTGCGGAATGAAAATCAATAATTTTTGTGTCTTTAGTTACAATCAAAGTTAGTTGATTGTCCATGTCAGTAAAAATTTTTTCAGATTTTTCAATACCTGCTTCAAGATCGATTAAATTACTTCTTGCTTCCTTAATGTAGCTACTAATATTACTTTTCATTGATCCAGTTAACATTGAATTATATGGATCTACAGTGGGTGTAACTGTTGGCGCACGTCTAAAACGATCTAAAAGTCCCATGTACTATAAAATTATTAATTATATATAAACATTATCCCGAACTAAGGTAGTTTTCGTGAAGATCGAATGGATAATACGGTTGTATTTAATCTACCAATTAATTTATCTAAATTAATTAAAGTTGTATTTGCATTTGCAACAGTTTTGTCCGAAGAACTAATTGCATTTTTAATGATGGCTTCAGCAAATGGTTCAGTTTTCAAATGTGCTATTAGCTTTGTTTCAATTGCTTTAAGCTCTCCAGTCAATTTTTTAAGTTCGGATTTTACAGCAGTCATATCTGTTTCAGCACTTGAAATTTCACCTTCTATTTTCTTAATTTCCGCTAATGCAAGGGTATTATCGTCCAGTGTTAAGGCTTCTTTAAATTCTCTTTGAGTATTTTTAATTACTAACGATATAGATTTCAACTTCATATGTACATCTTTGTTAAATCCTAAATTAAAACTTTCAAGTTCTTTGAAAACATCTTCCAGAATGTGCATTTTTTTTAATTCTTCAGATAAACTAGATTTAATTAATTCTCTTATATCTAAAATTTCTTTAGCAATTTCTGCGTCAAAATCATTTAGTCTGTTGTTTTCATTATATATTTCTTCTAAAAGTTTTTCAGTTGTATCTGCTATTTTTCCTATAGCTTTATTTGTTGTATTGAACGCATTTCTTGGTATAGTATATGAAGGACTGCTGCTTGATGAACTGCCTCCGCCAGATGAACTTCCGCCTCCAGATGAACTTCCTCCTCCAGATGAACTTCCTCCTCCAGATGAACTTCCTCCAAAAAGTCCAGATAATATACTACTCATAATAAGATATTTAGTTGAATATTATATATTTTTTTATAATTTATTTAAGGTTTAATCTTAAGTAATGCCTCGTGGATGTCCTTTCTATTTGTAATTTGAGCAGGACTAAGTTCTTCGAATTTAATTTTATTGAATTTTTTTACTTTTTTAAATTTCTTTTCATAATTAGCGATTAATTCTGCATCGCCTCCTTTTTTTGCAGCCCCAGATAATTTAAAATCAAATAAAGCAAAAAAATCTCTATCGTTTTTAAATATGGTTTTCATATTATCATAATATCTTATTGTGTTTTGGTATNTTGTTCTTAAAGNGTTGTAACCTGTAATTTCAGTTCTAACTGCAGGATCAACATTNTTNNTATGTCGTTTTATAATATCTTCNATGATTTTCANATCNGNCTTNGCNGACTTTTTTTCTGATTTNGTTGCTNNTATTGCCAAATCACAATNGTTNACNATNNTNGATANTNTTGNNNTTATATCTCTCAATAAATCTGCCTTANCTGNTTCAGNTGCTNCGGNATAAGCTGNTANATCNGCCATANAAAGNTCCNCCAGTGANATCNAGNNCNTTNTNAANTCNANTCCAATATTCTCCNATNNNATCATCGTAAACATTNGANTCTCCAGTAACNGGATTTNNTGCTCCNGGAATGTCATTAATAAAATTCTCAGAATGTCTNTCTTGATAATCTGNAAAATTAGGTATGNTTGCAGGNTCATCTTTATCNGCATTTGGTATAGTATCTCTTCNTTCNGATAATCCTCGNAANATTCTGGATCCNAATCCTTCNCCTGCGCTATCTTTTGGTAAATTTGAGAAAAATGATACTACTGCTATTACTGTTGCAANACTACCAATCAAAATAAAATCATTAACTAGNGCACCATTACATATATTCATCCAATCTGAAATTAATCCNGCTGAACATCCGGTTTGCTCAACCATTCCTTCTAAGAAAAATGCCATACTAAATGCAAATAAACCTGTTACAAATGAAGCNNTNGTNNTNTTCTGTCTTGCATTAACTCCAGTAAATGCTTTAATTATAGCCCAAAATACTAAGAATAANGANACTGCAAGAACAATTGAAAACCAGCTCATAATAAATCCAATAAAATTGAATTGGGTAGAAATTACACTAATTGCAGATATGAATCCNATACTTCCTGCGATTGCGGCTGAACCTTTTTTATCATTTCCGACTCCAATACCNGAATTATTTAGTGCAAAAAATACAATATAAGTTGGAAATAAAAATGCNGCNATATAATTAAAACCATCATATCCGATTGTTTCAAAAAGATTTGTAAATATTGATTCTTCTCTAGCAAATACTGAAGGGATTATTAGAAATAATGGTANTAGTCTAAGCATACTTTTCATATAAAACAATAATTTTATTATTTAAAATCCTTTATATTAAAATAGTAATGGAAGAAGTAANTAATATNAAAANAATCATNAAAGAAACTAAATATAAAAATCATTTATCTAAAATTTTACCTCANTATAANANTATTTTAACAGAAAAAGAATATANTTATTTTTTAGANGANAATAAAAAAGCAGTTGAAGATTTAAATTCNGAAATGAAATCTTTGGCTAAAGATTTGAAAAAGGGATTAAAAAATCANAAAGATGAATCNGANAGAAATAAGTTTTATTTAACAAAATATCACGAAATAGCATTANNTTTAACAAAAAAATTTGAAGAACATTATACAAATCATATAGATTTCTTATTCCATAANTTNATGGATTTAGTAAAAAANAGAAAATATTATTTTAAGTCTGAAAAACTTGATGATGGACTTTATNTTGCCAATGNAGATTAAACTCTTAATTTTCTATATTTTATTTTAAATTTTTTAAGATCTTTAANGTAATNTCTTTTATATTTTGCAATTGATTTTTTATCTTTAGATTCTATNCTAGAAANNTAATNTTCAATNGANTNAATTAAATTATTAAGTGGGTCATNNAATTCTCTTTNNNTTCTTCGGTAATCTCTTAATCTNNNCAATAATTTCTTTGGATTCATATAAAATTAATCAAGTTTAGTTAATAATTCTTTCTCAACAAAACTTAACTTTCCNGGTAATACTATNCAAAATGGNGCTTTACCGAAATCAAAATCTTTTACTTCATTATATGATGCATACTTAATTATTGAATCGCTCATNCCGATTCTTGCACATAAAATAAATTTTGTATCTTCGTTAATGAAAGATTTTCTTTTTTTAGAAATTGATAATATTTGTTCTANGGCNTCTCTNATAGATAGAAATTTGTTATTTATAGGATCTAAATCTAATAACATAAGNGTGTGAGCGTTAATNTTTTGATTTTGCTCAATATAATCGTAAAATGATTCAGGNTTATAGTTTTCGCTCCAAAAAGTTACAGAAAGTGTTTTACCAAATTTATATAATTCTAAACCTGTTTCCGCAATTGAAGTAAAAATAGAAGGTGCATGAATAATTTTTGTTTTTTNNGANANNATATCTTTGTGTGTTGTTGCTGATAAAGGATCTCCATANATTAATAATGCTGATTTATTGGTGAATGGTNTTTTTTCTTCNACATCTGAACGGTCTAAAATATGAACCTTTTTACCAATTAAAGTTTCTAATTCNTCTATCTTAAAATTGGATAAAGATGTNTAACTTTCTAAAAAAACTTTATCTGATTCTTTACAAGCTTCNATACCTTTGATNGATATATCNTTAAGTTCATGACCNAATCCNATTATGTATTTCATAAAATAAGGCTTCCAATGTAGTTTTAAAATATTACTAATTTACTTAATATGGTNCTTTCAATAAANGTTGAAAAAAAGAATGCTCAAAAAATAAAAACTGAATTACTTGAAAAAAATTTGATTAATTTAGATTATAAAATGGGTTCAGATAAAAATTATGTTTACTTTCCAGTACTTGGAGAATACAAAAATTATGATTTAATTAATAAAAAATTTGAGAAAAATAAACTTAAGCCAATAAAATTAAGTCAAATATTTCAAAAAATACTACCAAAATCTAAAATAAATTCATCAAAGAGAAGTTATGATTTAATCGGAGATATTGCAATTGTTGAATTTGAAGATGAAATAAAAAAATATGAGAAACGAATTGCTGAAGAATTATTAAATTCAAATAAAAAAATAAAAGTAGTTGCAAAAAAGCCAAAAAAAATAACAGGTAAGTATAGAATAAGAAAAATTGAAGTTTTAGCTGGAGAAAAAAGAACGATTACTGAATACAGAGAAGCAGGTTGTAGATTTATTTTTGATCTAAATAAAACTTATTTTTCTCAAAGACTTGGTAGAGAAAGATTAAGGATTGCAAATCTAGTAAAACCAAACGAAAAAGTTCTTGTTATGTTCTCGGGTATATCTCCGTTTGGTATTGTTATAGGAAAGATGCATCCTTTTGCTAAAATTTGGAATATAGAATTAAATAAATATGCTGCTAAAACTGCAGAAAAATGTATTAAGTTAAATCATTTAGAAAATCACGTTTATTCGATACAGGGTGATGTCAAAAAAGACTTACCTAAGGAAAAATTTGATAGAATTATAATGGTATTACCGCATGAAAATCATAATTATCTAAAGGAAGCACTATCTGTTGCAAAAAAAGGTGCATTTATTCATATGTATAGTATTCAAAATGAAGAAAACATAGAAACTTTTTCTAAAGAAATAATAACCAAATATAAATTAAAGTTAAAAAATATTGAAAAGGCGGGAGATTATGGACCTAAGATTTGGAGATATTGTTTAGAATTTCAATATTGAGGATTAAAGTTCATATTATTATAATTATATTAAAAATTTGAATAGTTTTATAAATAAAAGTATAAACAAAAACTATCCGGGGGCATAGCATAATCTGGTAGTGTAGCCGGCTCCAGACCGGCTGGGCGGGGTTCAAATCCCTGTGTCCCCATCAATCTTTTATAGATTAATTTAATACTATTTTATGGGAAAAGTAGATCCTTATTCCGTTGAAGGAGATATTAATTATAATAAATTAATAAAACAATTTGGTGTATCAAAAATATCTGAATCGTTATTAAAAAAACTGGGAAAGGAAAACTTAATGGTAAGGCGGGGCGGTGTTTATGCTCATAGAGATTTAAATAAAATTATTAATAAAAAATTTGCAATAGTTTCAGGAAGAGGTCCAAGTTCAAAGATGCATATGGGACATCTTGCTATGTATAAAATTATAAAAGATATTCAAGATAAAACTGGATGTTTTGTTTTTATACCTTTTTCAGATGATGAAAAAATGTTGGTTAAAGGTAATGATTTTGATGAAGTTAGAAAAAATTCATTTGAAAATGCAAAAGATATTTTGGCATTGGGTTTTGATCCAAAAAAAACCAAAATCATGTTTGATTTGACTACAATGAACCAAGAAATATATAATCTTGCTATAAAATCTAGTTCAAAACTTACACTTTCAACAATAAAAGCAACTATGGGCTTCAAAGATAGCAAAAATATTGGAAGTTTTTTTTATCCGGCAATACAATCGGCACACATCTTATATCCTACTCAAAAATATAATTATCCAGTTCTAGTATTAATTGGTATGGATCAAGATCCTTTTGTTAGATTAACAAGAGATGTTGCAAGTAAAATTGGTCTTACTAAGCCGGGTGATTTGATATCTAAATTTTTACCGAGTTTATCGGGTGGTGGGAAAATGTCATCATCTGACGAAAGTTCTGCGATATATACTACTGATACAAAAAAACAAGTTGAGAAGAAAATTAAACGGGCATTTTCTGGGGGAAGAGAAACTCTTGCAGAACATAGAAAATACGGAGGAAATCCTGATATTGATCCGAGTTATTTATACTTGAAATATATGTTTGAAGACGATGATGATAAATTAAAAGAAATATATGATAATTACAAATCTGGTAATATGTTGACTGGTGAATTAAAA
>PBPJ01000024.1 GCA_002725495.1 Candidatus Woesearchaeota archaeon
TTCCTTCAATTTTTTCAACAAATTAATTACTTTATTTGCTATTTTTCTTGCATCAGAATATGAGATTCTGTTTTGATCTTTTTTTGTACGATCAATATTATCTATGATCATTTTTTCCGTTTTTTCTGCAAAACCATCGAGCTCCCTTATTCTACCTTTTTTTGCCATAGATAACAATTTTTTCTTTGAATCTATTTTTAATTCATTATATAATACTTTGACTTTCTTTGGTCCCAAGCCAGGTATTCTTAGTATATCTAAAACTCCCTTTGGTATATCTTTTAATAAATAATTTAGTTTATCCGATTTTCCTTTATTTAGCAACATATATTCTATATTTTCTGCAATACCCATTCCAACACCATCTATATCCATTAGTGCAGCATTACCACCCATTTTGTATAGTTTTTTTAGGTCCTGTGATTCATCCTCTATTGATCTGGCAGCTCTCCTATATGCGATGGATTCATATTTAATATCCTTAATATCAAGTAAATTTGCTATATCGTAAAGTATATTGGCAATTTTTTTGTTATCCATAGTTATATAATACGGAATTATTAATAATATTTACCAGTAATAAGATTTATAAATAAAATATAATTCGTTTATTTATGGAGATGGTGGGGTAGTTTGGTTATCCTCTCTGTTTGTGGTGCGGAGGACCCGTGTTCGAATCACGGCCGTCTCCCTTTTAATTAACTTTTAATATCCTCATATTTAGATAATATATGGCAATTAAAAGACCAAAAGGAACAAACGATTATTTCGGAATTGAATCCATTATACTAGATCGAGTTATGAATGAATTTAAAAAATCGTTTAAATTATTTGGTTTTGAGTATATAAAAACACCCACTTTTGAATTTTCATCCTTATTAAAAAATAAGTATGGTGATGACTCTAAGCTAATATATGAATTTGAAGATAAAAAGAAAAGAAAATTAGCACTTCGTTATGACTTAACAGTACCCTTGGCAAGAGTTGTAGGAAATAATAATTTTACTCAGCCCGCAAAGTTTTACAATATTGGTTCAGTCTTTAGATACGATAGACCGCAGAAGGGAAGAAAAAGAGAATTTATTCAAGCAGACATAGATATAATCGGTGATTCTTCTTTAGGATCAGATGCCGAGTTAATATCATGCATGAGTAATGCATTTTTTAGATTAAATTTAAATCCGGTTTTTAGAGTAAATAATCGTTCTATTATGGAAAAAATATTTAGTAAACTAAAAATACCAAAATCAAAATATGTTCAAGTATTAAGAACAATTGATAAACTAGATAAAATTGGAATAACCGGTATAAAAAAAGAATTAAAAGCATTTAACATTTCGGATAAAAACTTAATTGAAATAATCAAGATCAAAGGAAATTTTTCTGAAATTAAAGATAAGTTAGATAAATATAATATTAATATAGATTTAGTTGAATTTGAAGAATTATTACAAAAAATAAATTCAATAAAATTAAATGAAACAAATATAATTTTTGATTTAAGTCTTGCAAGAGGACTAAGTTACTATACTGGAAATGTTTGGGAAATTGATTCTGGTAAAGGTATGAGCATAGGCGGCGGAGGAAGATATGATAATTTAATAAAAGATCTCACTGGTAAAAATCTCACGGGAGTGGGAATATCCGTAGGAATAACTCGATTAATTGAACTTATGAAATTCAACAAGGGTGATCAGAAAAAAGTTTATGTAATTAGTATAGATTCAGATGTATCNGACATAGTTAAATATCTGAGAAGAAACGGTATTAACACATCATATAATTTAAAGAAAAAAAATATAAAATCATCAATTAATTATGCATACAAAAATAATTATGACTTTGTAATGCTAGTTGGATCTGAAGAAATTAAGACTAAATTATTTACATTAAAAAATATAAATTCAGGTGTAACTGAAAAATTAAAACTTGATAAAATAATATCAAAGTTTAAATAGAATAATTATTCATATTAATATGCCACTCGATCAGAAAATAGGTAGAGGTAATAATGTCGTATTCAAAAATGCCAAATTTGATTTTAACGAATTAGTAAATGCTTTCAAGTTTTGGTCAAAAAAACAAGGTTATCATATTTTTAAGGTTGATGAAATAGTTGAATTTAAAACACCAAAAGGAATAAAGATGGATGTAANNTTTTCATTTGCCAAAAATATAGATTATTATTCTCAGTCAAAATTTGATGTTAAATTTAAAGCAAGACGTTGTAAAAAAGTTACTGGTAAAAACAAAGATGGAAAATTAAAAACTTTATATGAAGGCAATTTTGTTGCAACTATAGACTCAAAAATTGTATTAGATTATGCTAATAAATTCACCAATAAAGGAAAATTTGTAGATTATTTTCATCATTTTTTCTACGAATTTATCTATGAACCAAGATTTGTTAAATATAAGGTTAATACCGGAATAAATACGGGTAAATCCATGGATATAATTAAAGATAATATTAAAAAAAATGAGGAATTCAAAATAGTTTCTTTTTCTTAAGATAAGTATACGTAACAAAAACAGATATCAACATTAATACTAAAGAAAATAAATATCCGTATTTCCAATTTAATTCAGGCATATTGTAAATTGAAGCTTCAGGCCTAAAGTTCATACCGTAAATACTCGCAATAAGNGTAGGTAATAAAATAAATGAACCGACNATAGTCAATCTTTGAATTATACGATTCATNTCAATTGAAAGNTTTGAATTATAAATTTCTAAACTATTACTTAATATTTCTCTAAAAATAGTCATAGTATCATATATTTGCATATGTTCCGTGTGTAGCTCATTAAGCTCAATTGTTTGCATTTTATTTAATGCAATTATTCTTGAAGTATTTTGTATATTTGTAATAACATCTCGATTACCGGCTACACCTTTTATCATAAATACAAGTTGTTTTCTTAACTTGAAAATATTATTTAGATTCTTTTTTGAAGTGGANCTATTTACTTTTTCTTCCAGGTTAAGTATTTGATCTTCAAGTTCATTTATCCTTTTGATATAAGTATTTGTAACTTCTTTAATAAGTCTAATAAATANGGTATTTACAGAACTAATATTTTCGGGATGATTTATTATTGAAGTTAAAAATTTGCATGACTTTTCATGAATTGTAATTATTTTATCTTTAAACAGATAAATTCCCATAGAAACATTTGTTTCACTTGAAGGCAAATTAAGAATTATCATTATGTAGTTTTCTCTTCTTAAAATTCTAGCTCTTTCATATTTATCAATCGCAGCTTTAAAATCAGATTTTTTAATTTTATATTTTTTAACAGAATCGTAGTCCATTAATTTACCTTGATCGAGATGCACCCAATTTGCACTTCCCGTTTCTATTCTTTTTAATCCAGATTTCAAAATTTTATATGATTTAATCATAATAATATCTGAAATAATAGTTTAAAATCATAAGTTGTAATTTTATAGTAGTTATTCTACATATATTGCCGGTTTACCAAATTTAGCTCTTTTTGATTTATTTTCAGGATCATAAAGATCTTTAGATGAGCTTATTTGCAAATTTATTTTTAATTTTAACCTTGATTCAAGTACTTTCAAAATACTTGAGTATAAGCTATATTCCGGAGGAATTACATATAAGTAAACATTTGAAATTTTTTTATTTACCAATTTTTTAATATTCATAATATCTGAAACTAATTTTTCAATTTGAATTCCTTTTTCATATTCTTTTTTATCAAATTTTATTTTTACTTCAGGCCATTCAGTTTTTGCAAGTATTTTTTTATTACCCATTTTTCTATAAATTTCTTCAGATAAATGAGGTGCCACCGGATATAACATTTTTAAAAAAGCGATAATTGAAAATTTATTTGGATATTTTTCTATATATGAAAAAAAGTCCATTAAAGAGATTATTACCTTATTGAATTCTTTGTTATCATAATATTTTGTTATTTCTTCAATTTTTTTTATTGTAATTGCTTCCATAAATTTCTTCATAACATTATTATTTCTGATACTAGCCAAGTCATGTACTTTCAATAAAAATTTGTAAACTCCTTGTATGTCTTTATCTGACCATTCAAAAGGTGACTCAGGAGATGCAATAAATAATAAATAAGTTCTCAATGTATCTGATCCGTACTTTTCAATCATTTCTAATGGATCAACAACATTTCCTTTTGATTTTGACATTTTTGATCCATCTTTTAGAACCATCCCTTGATTAAGTAAATTCATAAAAGGTTCATCAAAATTAATGTAACCTTCTTTTTTCAAAAACTTAGTTATAAATCTTGAATATAATAAATGTCCTACTGCNTGTTCAATTCCNCCAATATATTGATCAACCGGCATCCAATAATTTATCTTAGAATTATCAAATATTTTNTTNNTATTTTTTGGATCAGTATATCTTAAGAAATACCANGATGAATCAACAAAAGTAGTCATAGTATCTGTTTCNCNTTTTGCNTCAGAATTACANTTTGGACATTTAGTATTTACAAATTTNGAATTAGTATCNAANGGNGATTTNGTNGGAGTNNTATAATNAACTTTTTTTGGTAGTTTTACNGGNAAGTTTTTTTCTTTTTCNGGAACAACTCCGCANCTATTACAATGAATTATTGGNATAGGAGTACCCCAGTATCTTTGTCTAGAAATATTCCAGTCTCTAATTCGATAGTTCTTCTTAGATTTTCCAATTTTATTTTTNANAATANANTTAATTATTTCCTTTCGGAACTCTTCAGATTTCATTCCNTTATATTTTCCTGAATTAATTATATTTCCNTCTCCTAAAACTACTTCAGAATTTTTTTGACCTTCAATAACATATTTTACCTTTAAATTGTACTTCTTAGCAAATTCAAAATCTCTTTTATCGTGTCCTGGAACAGACATTATTGCACCAGTACCNTACCCCAATAAAACAAAATTGGCTAAATAAATGGGTATTTTTTCGTTAGTTATNGGATTAATAGCATGNCTTCCNGTAAAAAATCCAATCTTTTCCTTAGAAAGNCTTTCACGTTCATTTTGCTTAGAAACNTTATTTAAGAAAANATTATATTCATCTTTTTTATTTTCTTTAACTAATCCCTCNGATAAATGATGCTCAGGTGCTAAAACTAAAAAAGTAGAACCAAAAATTGTATCTGGTCTAGTTGTGTAAACATTTAATTTATTTCCATTTTCTAAATTAAAATNTATTTCTACACCTTCACTTTTTCCAATCCAGTTTTTTTGTAAGGTCTTCAAATGATTTGACCATTCAATTTTTTCTAAGCCTTTTAATAANTCTTCAGAATATTTTGTTATTTTGAAAAACCATTGATTAATATTTTTTTGTTCAACTTCTGAATCACATCTCCAACATTCACCATCTTTTACATCNTCATTTGCAAGAGTAGTTTTACAACTTGGACACCAATTACCTGTNCTTTCTTTTTGATATGCAAGTCCTTTTTTATATAATTGTAAAAATAACCATTGGTTCCANTTATAATATTCCGGATCATGAGTTGTAACTTCTCTTTTCCAATCATAACTTAATCCTANTGCATTCATNTGTTTTTTGAATGTTTTAATATTTTGAGCTATACTTTTTGTAGGATGAACNCCTCTTTTAATNGCTTCATTTTCGGAAGGTAGACCAAAAGAATCCCAACCCATNGGATAAAGAACGTTATATCCNNTCATTCTTTTATATCTTGAAAGAGAATCACCNATNGTAAAATTTCTTGCNTGTCCNGTATGAAGACCAGTACCNGAAGGATAAGGAAACATNTCTAAATTGTAAAACTTNGGTTTTTTANTTTTTTTACTAGNAAAACAATTTTCNNNTTTCCATTTTTTTTGCCANTTNTTTTCTANTNTANTGAATTTATTCATAAAAAATTAATAAATTAAANTTTTTAACTCTTAGTAAAATACGGGTCCGACAGGATTCGAACCCGCGACCTACAGCTTAGAAGGCTGTCGCTCTATCCAGACTGAGCTACGGACCCGTAATGATTAGTTACTTACTATTTTATTTATAAAATTATCGATAAATATCTTTTCAAACTCTTTTTAAGTGTTACTCGACAGAGGTAAAAAATTAGAGGATCTCTAGAAAATGAAAATGATTAGAAAATTATTAACAACCTTTTTAGTATTACTAAGTATAACTGTAGCATTTGCATCCGTTGCAAGTGATATTTCTGTTACATCTACAAATAATAATGGAGCAATTGCTCATGGACAAACAGATTCNAGAACATTAACTTTTACAAATTCAAACNCAACANATAGTTTTAATTTGGAAGCTACNTCTCCAAATAGCACTATTCAAATANCNAGTTCAAACNAAATATTAGTTTCAAATCTATCNAGCAACACATTATCTTATACNGTAAGTGTTCCTGAACATACNGCACCNGGTAATTATAGTTACGATATCGAATACAATGGATCTAGTGAAACATTTTATTATACCGTTCCGTCCGCAGANACTAAAACAATTCAATTTGCAGACTCAACTATAACNGTTGNAAATGGTACAAATGCACAATTTACTTTAAATTTAAANAATACCGGAAATTTAGATTATATTTTNGGTAATGAATTGCTTGAAGTTTTAAAATTAAATAAAAATAATCAAGTTAATTTAACAGGTTCAGACCAATTCCTTTTTACAACNTTCAACGCAGGTGAAGAACAAAACGGATCAATAACTTTTATGACAAATTCAAGTTCAGAATTTGGTATTTATACAGGTAATTATATTTATTCATTAGNTGGAGTNAATACNTCATTACCTATNACTGTTTCAGTTTTACCNGAATCTCACGATACAAGATTAGAATTAGAATTTGATTTAGATGATATAACAAACGATGATTCTGATACTTATCCCGGAGATTACATGAGAATTTCAGATATATCCATTACTAATGAATATACAAATAATGATGAAGATAGCATCGAAGATATTGAANTNGAGTATAATGTTTACTTAGTCTCNGATGGAGATGATATTATCGAAGAAGAATACTCACAAACTTTTGANTTAGAAGAAGATCAAGATGTTGANNAGTTNGATATTCAATTCCAAGTTCCNTATGATGCAGNAGCAGGAACTTACATCGTTGAANTAATTATTACTGGAGAAATATCTTCAGATGGTTCAGATGATGGTGAAGAAATATCCAATAGATTATATGAAACATTCAGTGTTGACCGAGATTCAAGACATGTAATTCCTACTAATTTTGAATTATTAAATTCTTGTTCAGCTAGTTCAAGATTGATGGTTGATTTAACCAACATCGGTTCATCAGATTTAGATGAAGATGATGATATTTATGTTGAAGTTAGAATTCCAGATTTAGGTCATTCTAAATGGTATTTCTTTAATGATAGTATTGATTCAGATGATACAGAACAATTTGAAATTGAATTAGAATTACCAGAAAATACCGAAGATGGTAACTATGTAATTGAGTTAACCTCAAAACATGATGGAAATTCAAATTCAAATAAAGATGGTTCTAAATTAAGTTCAACATTTGATTTAGATTGTGGAAATAGTAGATCAGATAGTTCAGATATATTAATAACTGGACAAACATCAGAAGATGGTAAATCTGGATCTCAAACAAAATATACACTTTCATTAACTAATAGAAAAGATATAACTGTAAAATACGATTTATCAATNAGTGAATTTAACTGGGGTACAGCAATTGCAAACCCTTCATCCATAACATTACAACCGGGTGCAACTACATCATTTGATGTATTTGTAATGCCAGGAGATAATGCAAAAGATACAAACTCATTAACTTTAGATATAAATCAAAATGGTAAAACAGTNTTATCTAAAAACTTAGAAATGAATNTACCTAAAACAGGTATAAAATCTCTGTTTGGAGGAAACTCAGATAGACAAACTGAATCTAATCCAATATTGGCATTGTTGATTATAGCAATGGCATATATTGGAATAAGAGAATACAAAATGATTCAAAAGTCAAATAAAAAATCCTCAAAAAAGAGAAAATAATACTCCGTTCCGAAGTACTTCGGAGGTGAAACGTGATGGAAAATTTAGTAAAAAAAACAATGACAGCATTATTAGTATTGTTAACTTTAATGATACCAGTAAGCGCTGCAACAGTAAGTACACCAAGTATTGCTGCTATTGAAAATGGCGACGATACATTTACAGTGTCTTTCACCTATACAGGTGTAAGCGCAGATGAAACTATGGATTTAACAGTTTCAGGTAATGGTGTAACTACTCAAACACAAACAGTTACTTTAAGTCCAGTAACCGCAGGTAATAGCGGTACAGCAAGTGCAACATTCGTTGCAGGTTCTGTTTCAGATGGAACAGCAATCACACTTGCAGTATCTAATGCTCCTGCAACAGGTGATTATACTGCACTTAATGGGACATCAGTTATTATGACTGTTAACCCAGAAACTGTTGATGAATTAGAAGCAACATTAGTTGCTGATAACGACTATGAAGATGAAGTATCTCCTGGAGATACAATAGTTCTTGAATTAGAATTAGAAAATGGTAACAATGTATACAATGACGTAAGTCTTGAAGCATACCTAAGAGATTCTAACGGATTAAGAGTATCNGANGTNCAAGNNACTAGCGACTTTAATTTAGTAGCTGAAGAAGAAGAAACAGTTACAATGCAATTCGAAGTTGAAGAANATTTAGAAGAAGGAACTTATGAAATTTNTGTAGTAGGAACTTCTGATGAAGGAACTTTATTCGAAGAAACATATNANGTTNCTGTTGAAAGAGANGAAAACAGTCTAGTTGTTACTGATTTAAGAGTAAGCAATGGTGCAACTGCAGGTGAAACTGTAGATGTAGCTGTTACAATCTTAAACAATGGACAAACTGATGAAGACAATGTTTTAGTAAGTCTTTCAGTAGCTGGTGCNACAGTTACTTCAGATTACTTCACTGTTGAAGAAGATGAANAATTAGTTAGATACTTTACAATGACTCTTCCTACTGGTGCATCCGGTAANGAAGTAGTTACAGTAANNGTAGCAAACGAAGACGTTTCAGTTTCTGCAAGTTCAACTGTTNATGTTGANGCAGTAGCACAAACANCTTCACTAACTGAAGAACAAGTTGCAGCATTATTAGATGCTAGATTAAACAACAACAGCGATGCTAATGGTATGTCATTAGGATGGTTAGTTGCAGGTTTATTATTAGTNTANTTACTTGTATCAAGTAANGGAATGATGCCAACAACTTCAAGAGCAACTTCAACCTCANNAAGAGGNAGAAAGAGTTCAAAGAAATATTANTAAGAGGGGATTTCCCCCTCTTTTTTCTTTTTATAGATTTTATAGGATAAATCTTTATATACTGATTTTANTAAATCATCTTTATGAAAAGGTACTTATCCNTATTACTAATATTATTATTTGCACCCGCATTTGCAGAATANCANGTTGACTTAGACAGNAATAGTNTTTCTGTTTGTCCATCAAATTTTGAANTTATAAATTTAAATTTAGTCAATTACGGATCACAAGATTACTATAGTATATCGACATCAGGTAGTGCTGCAGATTTTACATCAATAACTCACAATTCTTTTCAACTTGATCAAAGTTCAATTGGCTCAACAAAAATTTATATTAGTCCAGATCAGTATGTAAGACCGGGTAGTTATGAATTAGATGTTATAATTTCTTCAAATAAT
>PBPJ01000025.1 GCA_002725495.1 Candidatus Woesearchaeota archaeon
AAAATTAATAATTGTTATTTACTTCATGCAAATAAAGAATACGTTAGAAATGGTGATTTAATTTTAAAAGATTTATTTAAAGAAGAAGATATTACCAATAATGTTTCAAAAATCAGTAATACCATTGAACCAAATATTGAAAGAATTATAAATTTTGTATCAAAAGATTTACCTAAAAATAAACATAAGTTTTGCAATAATCCAAAAAATTGCGATGTTAGAGAAATATGTTGGTCGCATTTACCAGAGCATAATATATTACAATTACACGGAATTTGGTTTACTCAAGCACAACCTTTGATGGAAGAAGGATATTATTCCATTCTAGATTTACCTGAAGAATTCTTAAAATCTCATAAACATGTAATTCAAAAAAATACATTAAAAAATAAAAATATTCATAAGAATGAAGATGAAATTACCAAATTTAAAAGTTCATTAAAATATCCAATTTCATATTTTGATTTTGAAACATTAGCAACACCGGTGCCACTACATGATAATCTAAGTCCCTGGGAAAAATTTCCTTTTCAATATTCTGTTCATATCGACAATGGCAATAAATTAATTCATAGAGAATTTATGGAAGAATCAAATAGCGATCCCAGAGAAAATTTGATAAAAAATTTGATAAAAGATATACCTTCCGAGGGTAGTATTGTTACATATAATATGGCATTTGAAAAGGCTGTAATAAAGAAATTATATGAGAAATTTCCTAAATATGAAAAAGAACTTAAATCAATAAACGAAAGAATAGTTGATTTATACACAATATTCAAAAATTTTAATTATTATCATCCTAAACAAAAAGGAAGCGCATCAATAAAGTATGTACTGCCAGCAGTTACTGGTAAAAATTATAATCATTTAGAAGTACAAGACGGATCAGAAGCATTTACACAATATTATAACAAATATTATCTTAAGAAAGATTTAGTATCTAAAAAAGCATTATACGATTATTGTGCAATGGATACAATCGCGATGTATGATATTTTAAACTCAATTTAATAAAAAGGTTATATAGAAAGAAAGAATAAAATTATATGGCTGAAACAATTTCATTACTAACAAAATATGGTTTAAATTTAGGTCAAACTGAAAATTTATTATTATCTTTTTTAGCAATATATTTACTTTACATATTTATTGGCGAATTATTTGAACGAATAGGCATTAATGAACTAATTGGGCAAATAACTGCAGGAGTAATACTGGGAGGTTCATTATTAAATTTTGTAAATCCTGATCTGATAGAACCATTCGCATTAATTGGTAGCGTATTAATATTATATACTGCTGGAATAAATAAGAAAACAGATAGCTTCGATCTAAAAGATACAAAAAGTTTGGCCATAGGAGTTATAGTTTTACTGGTTACCTTTGCAGTTATGTTATATGTTTTTCAATTTTATTTCTCATTTACCCAATCTTTATTTTTGGCGTTAGCTTATGCTGTAGTTGATTTATTTGTACCTGTAAANGTATTAGCAAATAAAAAGTTATTATCCAAGAGATTTAGNCAATCATTCATAAATATGTCCATGATAAATATTNTANTTGGATTATTGATATTATCGGCTTCATCTATATTTATAAATCGAAGTTCTTCAGAGCTAATTAGTAAATTAATCTTTTCTGCAATTTTTATTGTAACTATTTACTACTTTATTTTATCAATAAATAAGATTACAAATCGTATTAATAAGTTTAAATCTTCCACTAGAGAAGAATCTCAAATTGCATTAACATTTATTATTTTATTTTTATTTGCATTTTTGTCTGAATTAATTGGACTTTCTGTAATAGTTGGAGCATTTATAGCAGGCATAGTAATATCTAAGTCAAAATTTGCTAAGAAGAAAATATATACAAATAAAATTCAGGCTATTTCTAACGGGTTTTTTATTCCATTATTTTTTGTATGGTTCGGTTTAAAATTAGATTTGATATTAATTTATGAGTATTTACCTATTGCGTTAATATTTATATTTGCAAGTATTATTACTAAATTTGTAGTTACTTATGTTTTATCCAAACAATTTAATTTATATGCTCCTGGAACAATTGCATCCTCGATGCTGAGTTTAGACGTAGAAAGTCTAATTATAATTTTAGCAGCAATAAATTTAGGTATATTTACAAATTATGAAATGTTTGATATATTTGCACCTGCAGTCCCAATAACAACATTAGTAGTAACATTCTTGACTGGATATTTTGTAAAGAAAGAAAAAATGCAAATTTTACAGGTTTAGATATATTTATAAATAAATTTTTAATTTAGAATCAGTGGAAAACAAATATAGAATATTGACTTCAGAATTTATGGAGGATAATCTTTATACTGAAATACTGAATTATGACTCAGATAGGGACATAATTGAGATAGACTATAATATAAATGGAGTTAAATTGGGTACAATAGATAATTATGAAAATAAAATATCAGGCTTATTATCAGATTTGAAAAATAATNCAATAACACATAAAAATCTTGAAATACTTATAANAGAAATAGCAGAGGCATTTAGTTTATAATATGGATATTGAATCAAAAATAAGAGATTTAATGGATAAAGGAATGACTAGAGAGTCAGCAAAAATAATTCTAGGAATATCTGATAAAAAAGACTAATATCCCGTGTAGCTTACTTTATCGCAGATATATTCGGGATACAGCTCATTTATTAATTCTTTATCAGAATAATCGTCAAGTTCTTTACAATCTTCACAATCNTCACAGATTAATTCTGGACATTCATATACTGGACATTCTTGAATTTCAACAGAGTTATAACCCATATCATATCCAATCAATCCTCCGCAAATAGCTCCTAAAAACAGCATTAAAGTAAGACCTTTTCCCGGAACCATATTTAGTATTAGATCAATAAAATCAACAATTCCNCCAATTGTTATTTTCATTTTCTTTTTTTGCTTTTTTTGTCTTACCATATACGTTATATATACGATTATATATAAATTATAATGATAGACATTCAATTTTTTAATAAAAATACATTGAAGTTACCTGGTTTAAAGTTAGTAAAACTTGAAGACTATAAAGATATTAGTCATAATTACCCGGATGAAGAGTTAGGAATTCTTTTTGAACCAAATTCAACAGATTTTGGTATATTAAAAAAATATAATAGTAAAATAATTATTGGAACTTCAAAAAATGAAAAAATAATAAGAAAATTAGTTGAACATAAGAATATTTATGGGATAGTGGATATTGAATCCGATAAAGGTCCAGATCATACACACTATAGAAGAAGTAATATGAATCAAGTAATTGCAAAATTAATGAAAGAAAATAATAAAGTTTATTTTATTAATTTTAACTCAATTTTAAAANCAAGAAATAAATCAAAGCTAATTGGTAGGATAAGACAAAATGTTATATTATGTAATAAATACAATACAAAGATTAAAGTTCATAATTTTTCAAAAAATATTTCAGATTTTAGAAAAGATCTATCACCAGTCTATAAAATATTTAAAATTAAAAATCAATAATTTCACCCTGTTTAGGCGCTATTGCATCAATTCCAAAACTAGATCTTATTTCTGTTGCAAACCTAACTGTATTTGTACCGTGGATACACATAACTTTTTTCGGTCTTATTTTTTTTACCATATCCATTAATTCAGATCTTGTTGCATGTGCAGTAAAACTAAATTTGTAAATTGGTAAAGTTAATTTCAAATTTAATTCATCAGTAACATATCTTCCAGTATCTTCAAGATATTTTCCCGCAGTTCCAGGAATTTGGTATCCAGTCATTATTAAACTTGATTTTTCATCTCGGTATATGTGTTTAATATATTCTGCTACTGGACCTCCATCCATACATCCACCCGTTGTAATTATAATACATGGAGATTTAATTATTTTTTTTCTTTGAGCATGATTTGTTACAAATGTAGACTTATTTAATGCTCTTTTTAACATCTTACTATCTTTGATAAAATTTAAATTTTTACCAGATATTTCTGTTGCAGCTTTACCCATACCATCAACAAAAATNTTATGTTTTACTTTATATTTTTCTAATACCATTAATAATTCAGGTGCTCGGATGGCAAAGGAAGGTACAAGTGCAATTCCGCCTTGCTCAACAGTTTTGTTCACTACTTCAATAAATTCCTTCTCTATTTTATCTCGTTTTTCTAAATCCCTATCGGAATAAGTTGTTTCCATAATCATCATGTCAACATTTTTTACTTTACTTATATCAGCACCNTTTAACAAAGCAGTATCATTTAGTTTAAAATCTGAAGTGTATAATATTTTTTTGTTATCCATTTCTAATAGCGCCATAGTACTACCCGGAATATGACCAGCATCATAAAATGTAACTTTTGAAGAACCAAGTTTAAATGTTTCATTATATTTTTTTAATGTCCAGTTATTTAGAACATCTTTAACATCATCTCTATTAAATTTTCGAGGTTTTTGTTTTATTTTACCCACCTTTATACTGTCGTATAGAACAAGTTCAGCCAAGTCTTTTGTTGGTTTAGTTCCAAATATTTTTGGTTTATGAATTTTATAAAGTTCAGGAATACTACCTACGTGATCTAAATGTCCGTGACAAGCTAAAAGAAAATCAACTTTTTTCTTAGGAATTAAAGGACTAAGACTATCGGATACATTAAATCCAAATTCAAAACAAACTCTTTCTTTTCCATTGTCAAATATTACTGCATTATTACCAACTTCTCTAAATCCACCGTTACACTCTATTTTTATACTCAAATTTTTCACCTATTTTTATTTTATTTTTTATAATAAAACCTTCCTTAGATTCTACTATGTATTTAGCCGGTTTTTTTGGTTTTACATTTAAACAAAAAGGTTTAACTGTTTTAAAGTCAACAACTTCGTGTTCAGAGTTTAACCAAACTACGTCTATTGGTTCGAATACAAAAAAAGTATGTATTGATGAAAAAAATACTGATTCTTTTATTGAAGTCATAATAATAGTTTTTGGTTTTTTAAACATTAAACCAAAAATACTATTTTTATACATTATTCAAATGACTCCAAAGAAACTTCTTTTTTTATTCCCTTACTTTTTAAATAGCCGTTGGCTAATAGCCAATAAACTAATGATAATGATTTTGATCCCTTGTTATTACAAATTATAGATATATCTACATTTTGAAATGTATTATTTGAATCACATAATGCAATTACTGGTAAATTCATCAAATAAGCGTCCTTTACAGCATTTTTATCAATTCTTGGATCAGCTACAAAAACTAATTTAGGTTCAATAAATGTCTTTAATTGCGGATTTGTTATAACTCCTGCAGGATATCTACCCACATAGTATTTTGCTCCAATTGATTCAGCAAATCTTTTTGCAGATTTCCATCCNTTNTCNCTTCTACANACTACCAAAATATCTTCNGGATTGTATTGAGATAAGAATTTAATTCCATTTTTTAACTTTTCATNAATNTTTTGTATATCNAGAATNGCNACACCNTTTTGAGGGTTTACTTTATGNATATATTCCGACATATCTTTTGTTTTAAATTTAGTTCCGATTTGTATTCCNGATTCTAAATAAGTTTCAACTTCAATTAAGTTANTATTCTTCATATCTTCTTTCCCTCTTTNTTGGTTTTGGTCTATTAACTGTAATTGGAAGAACACCAGATTTTAGTTCAGTTTTTGCTAATTGTATAACATTGTATACATTTTCNGGNCTTTTTATCAATAATGGTGCACCCATTGATATTTGNAATGCTCTTGCACCNATGATNCTTGCTCTTTCAAATTTTGTTAATTCCATTATTTAATCGATTTTATAAGCTTTCTAAGCTCNTTTCCTTTATTACCAGATAACTCTATAGCATTTTTAAGCTCTTCGATTTTAATAGATTTACTTCCGCCTTTTTGCATAGCGCAAATATTACCATTATCGATAGTTGCTATGTGTACTCTNGCNTCCATTATTTTTTCTTCTTCATAATTTGGATCTAAAACTAAAGAATCTCCAATTTTTGCAACAGTNACCATGACTGGNACATTTTTTAATTCNAAGCCTTTCTTAGTACGAGTATCATGTGATACTTTATCAGTTTCCTTATCAATTTCCGGAAATTTAGCTGTTTTAATCGCTAATAATGCCGCAATTACTCCTGCATCAAATAAGTTTCCATCTGCATTTATTGGATAAATATCCACAGATAAACTCCATGCAAGTTCTCCAGGTCTTATACATAGATCTTCAAAATCTACAGTTTTTGACTCTCGAATAGCTCTATCAATAACTCTTGATAGTTCTATAGCCTCTGGACTCGGAGGTCCATGACTGAAGTCTTCATTAGACATTGGATGTAATTCCATATTTACCATAAACATCCCTTCATTTGGTGTGTCTGGATATGGTGTACCTGTACCAAATTTAACTCCAGCAATTATCTCAGTTTTACCAATTTTAACTCTTGCTGAACCATTTGCTTGAGGTATAACATTTGTTTCCATAGATAGTTCTCTAAACTCATTAAGTTTACGTCCATCTTCTCTGTAATTATTTTTTAATAATTCATTCAAATAATTTTTTTCTTTATTCATTTTTTCTCTCCATTAAAGCCTTTTTTTGTATTTCATAAAGTTCTTTTGCTGATTCTAAAATCATATCAAATCCTTCATCAAATTCTTTAAGACTTAAGTCTCCGTCCATTTGGATCAAAGATATCTCACCTAAATTAGGTAATACTGCCATTGGCAAATCTGCTTGACCGTAATTGTCCTCAGGTTGGAATAAATCTAATAATACTGTATCTTCAGCTTTACCTGCTGCAACTGAACAAACTAGATCTCTCATTTCAATTCCTGCATCTGCACATGCTAATGATGCCGCATTTATTGCAGCAGTTCTTGTTCCAGCATTAGCATTTAATATTACTACATCAATTTCAAACATTCTTGCAGGATATTTATGCAGCAATAAACTTGCTTCTAATGATTCAGAAATTACTTTACTAATTTCCTTACTTCTTCTACTCGGTCCAGGTCTGCACCGGTCACTTGTAGAAAAAGGTAACATTGCGTAATTAACCTTAAGTATTGCTCTATCTGGTTTTTCTTTATGTCTTGGATGAACTTCCATAGGCCCGTAAACCGATGCAACTGCAACAGTTTCACCCATAGTAAATTTTGCAGATCCAACTGCTTTTTCTATAACACCCACTTCTGCAGTTATTTTTCTTAGTTCGGCTGGTTTTCTACCATCCAATCTTTTACCTTTAACCATTAATGGTTCTTTTGATTTTCCTGCCATATTATTTACTTAACATCTCCTTTATTTTTTCAGTTAATCCGGCTGATTTTGCATCAGATTCGATTAACTTTACAGCTTCTTGTACTTTAAATATCTGTTCAATATCATCATTATGTACATAGACTTGACAATTTTGTCCAACAACTACGTTGGAATTTGACTCTTCTTTAATCATATTTATCATGCTGCCACTTTTACCAATTATTCTAGGTATTGAAGTTTTTTTAATATTTATTATTTTACCAGGTACTAATTTTCTAAATGGTTTATTTTTTGTAGATATTTTAAAATTATCTCTATGTTTCCTTGTAATTTCTGCATAGACTAAATCACCAATATTTAGGAATTTATCCATTTTACCAGATTCAATAAAAGATGTTGATGCATCTCTCAAATCTAGTTCAACTATGCTTTTACCAATATTTACTTTCCAACCATAATTGTTCATACTTATAACTTTTCCAATTATTTTATCTCCAATTTCGGGAACGTAGTTATTGTTATTAGATATAACCTTAATTACATTATCTTTTATAGTTACAGTTCCAACTACTGTTGAAACGATCTTATCATCTATTCTTATACACATACTGGACGGTATAAATTTTTCTCCTGTTGCCAAAATTTGGCCAGGAACTACTTTTTCATTTTCTTTTACATTCATTTTCTCTTTCATTCTTCTATTATTGCTTCTCCATTTGTTAATTTATTAATTAAAGTATAAATATCAGTTTTTTGACCACCAGTAACTTCGATTTCAATTTTTAGATCACCATTACTTAACCATTCTTCTTTACTAAACTTATTCATCTTATTTCTTAGTGCAGAGTAAGTTGAACCACTATATTTGGAAGGTATAGTTAAAATAAGCTTGACTTTTTCA
>PBPJ01000006.1 GCA_002725495.1 Candidatus Woesearchaeota archaeon
TAAAAAACTATGATGTAAAAAATTATTAAATTGTCTGTGTGTCAATTTTGACTTCCTTGAAATTATGTCCTCTAATTTTTCTTCACGTGTGTACAAGTAAAATAGATATATTAGGTAAACTAAAATTAATATTATACCGTCAGATCTAGATATTACTCCATCTAAACCCAATAAGAACAACAGAATAGCCGTAAGAAGAAGAATTATACCGTCTCTGTTTTGTATATTTTTAGAAGATTTAATTGTAGTGAATAAACCTAAAATTCCTATCATTAGAGTAGTTTCAAATATGTTGGATCCAATATTTGCTCCAATCGCTATGTTAGATGCTATCTGACCGGATTTTTCTGCCAGACTAGCATTTATATGAGTGAATATTTCGGGCAAAGTTGTACCTAAAGACAATATTGTTAATCCCATAAATAACTTAGAAACTTTGAGTTGTTTTGCAATAATTAATGCATGATCAACAACAATATGTGCACCATACCATACCGCCAATAATGCAAATACGAGATATATTTCATTCATCTTTAATTATGTTCTTATTGTATTTAAATTTTTAAAATTTCATTAGTACTGAACCAACTGCATTTCCGCCCCTGCATGGGTGATTATATTTGTATAAATGTTTTTGACAAAATATTTTCTTACAAAGTCTGCATTGATTAGCAAATATAGTTTTTTCTCTGCAGCCTCTTAATGAGCATATTGCATATATTCTTCGAGGAGTATTATTCATAATAATACATTTATCCATTATTTATAAAATTTCATGCATGTTTAAATAATTTATTTACAAAATAATTTGTTAATTTATTTAATCTGCCAAATTTATGTATTAAATCTACTTCTTTATCAAATTTTTCCCATCCTTCGATATGTATATTTTTAATTGGTACTCCTTTTGATAATAATTTTTTTTCTGTTTCGATAACCATCTTTGGTACACCGCAAATATAATAATCTGAATTTTTATCAAATGTTTTTATATTATCTTGAACGTATCCTTTTGATCCTGACCAATTTTTTTTAGGTTTAGAAATAATAACATTAATTTTAGAAACTTTTTGTTTAATTTCCATAAAACTAATTATATCTTCTTTATATCTACATCCAAAATATAATTCTGATTTTTTATTTGATAAAGTTCTTATCATAGATACCATTGGAACAACTCCAGTTCCGGTGGATAAAAATATATTTTTCTTTCTTTTATTCCTTAAATATAAATTTCCCTTAATCTTTACTATCTTTATTTCATCTCCAACTTTTAATGATGTCATGTATACGGAACCAATTCCGGGACTGTATTTTTTTATTAATAATTCAAAATTTGGGCTTGTACTTGGTTCAGAATAAAAAGAGTATGGTCTTAATGTTTCTTTACCTTCATGAATAAAACTTACAACAATATGTTGACCCGCCTTATATTTTAATTTAGTATCTGATTTAAATGATAGTAAAAACATATCTTTGGTCAATTTTGTTTTTTTGGTTAGTTTAGCTTTCATTATTCTATAATTTAATTATTTATTAAAAAACTATACTATCTTAAAATAATCTTGAGTCCTTGTATGAAGGTATATTCCTCGATTTGAAAACTCATTCCATATTTTGTTATATGTACTTTCATCAACTACCGTTTCATAAAATATTGCATTTGTTAAATTATTTACTTTATCAATCAATGTATTTGATAAATTTGAATATCTAAATTCGGCCATTTCTAAATTTGTTGATTCTAGATCGCAATTTGAAAGATCAGTTTTATTCATTTTGGCCTTAAATAAATCTGAACCAAAAAATGAGGTAGCTTCCATTGAAATGTTGTTTGCTACAATTCCTCTCATATTATTCATATCAAATGTTGATTTAATTACATTGTTTGAAAATTTAGATCCAGATAATTTTGAATTGGATAGTTCTGAATTGTAAATTGAATTATTAAATTTTGATGCAGTGTATATTCCTGGTTCAATTACGCTATTTATTATTTTTCCATTAAAGCTAGTTTTTATTGCTTTAATTAAATTTTTACTGTCATCTCTATTTATCCAAGATTCATTTATTTTAGAAAATGATGCTTTTTTATGGCAAATATTTGTATCCAATTCAAGTAGTTCATATTCTAAATCTCTAAATTCTCTATTTTGCATAATATTATTGATGCAAATAACTTATAAAAATAATTAAACAAAATAATTGGACGTCATAGACGCCCTAATAATTTATTTCAATTCTTCTGCTTGTTTCTTTGAAAGTACTCTCCAGCACTCGTGTGTACCTTCTGGAGACTTACAAACTGCAAAATATCTTCCACTTTTTTCTCTAACGTCAAAGTCGCTTGAAGTAAACTTGGACCTTGTTTTTACGTCATAAAATGATAGTTCCATATATTTACAATAAATACAAATTTTTAAAGCTTATTGATAATTACTATCAATAAGTTTATAAATAGACTAAGTTATTTTATAATAACACAATATCCTATTATATGTCCGAGATATCGGCATATTTTAGGATTATTTCTTAAATTTCCAAGAGTATATACCATCTTTCAATGATTCTGAAATATATCCATTTTNNGTTAGTAATTTAGCNAACTTTTTNGATCGTATACCTTTATTACAAACAACAACTAACTTTCTNTTTTTTGAAAANGGAATTGAATTTTCAAAATAACTATCTATNTCATGTTCTGGAATATTTATTGAGTTNGGAAGATTTATCATTTCAAAAGATTTTTTTGATCTTATGTCAATTATAGTTACGTCATTTATTTGTTCTTTTAATTTTTCTGCCGATATTTCTTTAATTGAATAATCTGTAGAATTNCACATGGAATCATACAGACCNTTTTTTGATTTTTTATTAAGTAAATTTGGTGAAAATTTATCATAATAAGATAAATATTGTTCAAATCCATCGCATGCTATAAAAACTGCATTGACTTCTGATTTTGGTTTATTTGTATTGAAATAATCTTTTGTTTTTTTATAGGCCAATCCTGTTGTTGGACCACATAAAATTCCAACTTTTCTTATTAATTCCAAATTGCCTTCGATAGCTTCATCTACCGATCCCGAAATTATGTCATCATAAAATGATTTTTTATAAAAACCAACTTCCCACATTTCATTAATATTTCTTCCACCGGGTACATAATTTTCTTGGTTTGCAACAATACCGATTACTTTTGAATTTCTTTTCTCTTTCAAAACATTTCCAATGCCAGTAGCTGAACCTGCAGTTCCCAAGATGGGTAAAAAATAATCGATCTTATCAAGATCGTTGCAAAGCTCCTCTCCAGTTTTTTTATGAGCATCAGGATTCTTATTGCTGAAATATTGATCTGTATAAAAAATTGTATCCGGATTTTTTTCGGCTAAATTTTTTGCAATAACCATATAATCTTCAGGGTTATTTGGATCGGGACATTCNGATATGCCNGGTAATTCTTCTATCTCTGCGTTAAATAATTTTAGGTGTTTTTTAATTTCTGGTGTTTTTATTCTATTTGTAATTGTTTTAAATTTTAAATTATTTATAGAGGACAATAATGATAATGCCCTTGCTGTATTACCGCTTGAAGCTTCCAAAACAGTTTTATTATTTTTTTGGCAATCTTTGATATTATCTTTTATCATGTTAAGTGCTGCTCTGTCCTTTATGGATCCAAATGCATTTCTGAATTCCAATTTACAATACAAATTTAAGTTTGGTACATTGTGTACTGATTTGGGTATTTTCAATAACGGAGTATTTCCTATTAACTCACTTATATTATTAATTATCATTTATCTCCTCCATATATTTTTCCTCAGATTTTAATTTTAATTCATCAGACATTGAATTTGTAATAACATAATTTTTTACGGTTGGCTGTAATATTGCATTTGTATCTTCAAAACTTCCTGCATAACCTGCCGTATTATGAAAGATTATTAAATCTCCGATTTCCGGAGTTTTTTCAAATTTTATTTTACGATCTACTAAAATATCGTCTTCTTTACATAAATTTCCTAAAATGTAACCTTCAAATGATTCATTTAAATTATTATTTTTTATTTTAATTAATTCTGGATCTGTAACCCATTTTTTCATTTGTGATGAAAGATTATACATATTTCCATCAACTATAATTCCATTTTTATTTGAGTCCAATTTTTTATTACCGATTACTCTCATTACCATAATACCGCAATTATCTAGTAATGCATAGCCCGGTTCAATTAATAATTTTAAATTTAAGTCTTCAATTAATTTTTCATTTTCTTTGTTAAAGTCAATAGTATCTTTTAAAAATTTAAATGAGGTTTGAGGGTATATCTTGTCTCTCACTTGAGTCTTACTTAGATTTCCATTTCTGCCAATTTCGAATCCCATAATTGTTTTAGCATAAGCTACATTACTAAAACTAATTTTTTCAATGTCTTCAACAATTTTATCTACTTCTGATTCGTCAACTATTGGATATCTATATCCGCCTCCGATATTAATTTTTGAAGGAAAAATATTATTTTTGTATAATATCTTATAAAGAGATAATAATTCAGATATCATTTTTGACTTATTTTCAGGTACATATTCATCATAGTGTATATGTAGTCCNTCTATTTTTAGATTTTTTAGTTCATTATTTTCTATCAAATTGATGAANTCTTCTTTTAAAATACCNAATCTAGACACTCTTTTATAATCTCCTTTTTCTGGGAANATATTACTAATCCGTATTAATAATCTTACTTCGTTATTTGATNTTAATTTTTTTATTAAATTTAATTCTGATATACTGTCTATAACAATCAAACAATTATTCTTTATTGACTCTTTAATAAATTCCTCATTTTTTATTCCAGTACATTCTATTTGATTTCCATTGTAACCAATTTTTAATGCATTATGGAGTTCGTTGACTGAAGCAACATCAATATTTATTTTTGAATCTAATGCTTCATTTACAAATACTTTTGATTTATTAGATTTATGAGCAAAATATATTTCGGTATTAAATTCAAACTCAGTTAGTTTTTCTTTTAGTTTTTCAACATTCTCTTTGAATGCTTCAGGAAAATAAAATTGTACTGGGCCTGAATTAAATATACTTTGATCTAGCAAAGATAATCTAGATACTAATTTACTAGAAAATTTATTTTTTTTTGATTTTACTTTTAATATTGTCATAATTTATTTCTTATTAATTGAATATATTCAATAGT
>PBPJ01000026.1 GCA_002725495.1 Candidatus Woesearchaeota archaeon
TAATTATAGTAACGCACGACACAGATCTTGTTAAAAGAAAAAGTCATCATAAAGTATATAAAATATCGGATGGAGAATTAGTATGAAAAAGTTAATACTCTCATTTATTACTCTGTTACTAATTATTTCAACAGTAAGTGCAGCAACAACATTAAAACTACCGGATATAGAAGGTTCAAGTATTAAAATTGAAACTTCTACGTATGATCCTGCACCTGCGGAACCAGGAAAATATTTAGATTTATATGTTACCATTAAAAATAATGGAGCTAAATCTGCAAAAAATATAGCAGTAATTGCTGAAAATCGTTATCCATTTAATGTAGTTGATTCTATTGACAACGAAATTAAGGAATTAGTTAATGGAAGAGAAAAATTAATTAGATACAAAATTTATGTTTCTGAAGACGTCTTATCTGGCGAATATAATTTACCCATAAAAGTCTGTTCGGATAAAGATTGTGATTATATTCTAAAAGAATCAAATGTTGAAATATCCGTGAATGCAGGATCCACTCCGATAATGGAAATTGGATTAGATGATTATGATTTAATCACTCCCGGATCATTAAATGACATAATAATCACTTCCGTAAATAAAGGTAAACAAGGAATTCAATTTTTAACTATTGATCTAAAAAATACAGATGAATATACTGTCATATCCACACCAAGAAAATATATGGGTGAACTACTAACTGATGATTTTGAAAGAGAAACTTATACTATATTTGTCTCTGAAGAAATTAAAAATAGTAAATCTATTGAACTTGATTTGTCCGTAGAATATTCAGATATGAATTATAAAAAATATAATGAGAATGAAAAACTATCAATAAATGTTTATACCGAAAAAGATGCACAAAAAATTGGTCTTGCTCAAAGAAGTAATGGGGCAATATATCTTATATTATTTTTAATTATTAGTTTCTTTACTTATAGGCACTATAGGAGAAAGAAGAAACGAAATGCTAAGTGAATATATTAGAATATCGTTCAATAGTTTAAGAAGAAGAAAATTAAGAAGTTGGTTAACAATTATAGGAATTATTATTGGTATTTCGGCAATTGTATCTTTAACGCTGATTGCCCAGGGTACCGAAAATGCAGTTAACGAAGCATTTGAACAATTCGGAACTGATGTTATCTTAGTACAGGGTGGTGCAACATTTAGTAGACCAACTCCGGGAGAATATGGACTATCTGATAGAGATATTAATTTCTTTGAATCTTTTGGAGAAGTAGATTTTGTTATTCCTTATTCCTATGATACACAAGAAGTAGAATTTAAAGATGAAAAAAAATATCCGATAGTTTATGCTATTGATACTGAGCTATGGGATGAGTTTCTAAAAAGATCCAATTTTGAGGTAGAAAAAGGTAGAGCTTTTCAAGATGGAGAAACGGGATCTGTTGTAGTTGGATGGAAACTTAATCAAGACTATTTTGAAAATAAAGTTGATTTAAAAAGTAGGATAAAAATTGGTGGTAAAAGTTTCAAAGTTGTGGGTATCTATGAACGAGTGGGTAACGATGCTGACGACACGGCAATATCTATGAATATAGATGATGCAAGAAAAGTATATGCTCCGGAAGATAAAGTAACTGGAGCTCAGATTATTGTAAAGGATGGTGTAGATATTGATAAATTTGCTGAGTATCTGGAGGAAGAATATGAAGATTACAGGGGAGATAAAAACTTCGTATTGAGTACTTCTACTGCAATTCTTGAGCAAATTAATTCCGTTTTAGGTATACTTCAGTATGTTGTAGTAGGTATTGCGGGAATAGCACTTATCGTTGGTTCTGTTGGCATTGCAAATACGATGTATATGTCTGTACTTGAGAGAACAAAGGAAATTGGTATTATGAAATCTATTGGAGCAACGAATAATGCCATATTAACTATGTTTTTAATTGAGTCGGCATTTTTTGGAATAGTTGGAGGTATAATTGGATGTATAATTGGAATTTTAATGGCTGTAATAGCTAAATTTGCAATAGAGGCTTTTGCTCCAGGAATTCCATTCTTGATTTTAATTGATCCTGCTGTTATTATTGGAGCTTTAATTTTTTCAGCCATATCNGGAATTGTTTCAGGAATATTACCTGCAAGAAATGCATCAAAATTAAATCCGGTTGATGCACTTAGATATGAATANTTAAGGGTAAGCTTGATCAATAATTTTTTGTTTATTTTTGAAATGTTTTTGAATAGTTGAAAAATATTTTTCAAAATAATTTCCAACAGAATATTTTAAATCTGCAGGATGAATTTTACCTTTTTTATAATCTGATGTTATATTATCATAAGATAAATAATCGACTCTACCTCCAAATTCTGGCTTTCTGTCGATTATAAATTTATTCTCTACGGGAAGTATGATATATTTTATAATATCTAATAATCCGTTGTTTTCTATAANTTTTTCAGGACAATAAGCTGAATTAATTTTTTTTCTCATAGATTTNACGGAATCATGTATNGTAATAACTTTATTCTTATCTGATGCNGACATTTTTGAACCATCTTGATTTAGACCAATTAACGGCATAAATATGCAAATTGGTTTTTTATGGCCTAAAGATTTTACTTCTTCTCTAGCTAACATGTATATCTTACGTTGATCAATACCAGATAANGCAATATCGGCACCAATATGGTGTACATCTATGGCTTGCATAAGTGCNTAATTTAATGATCCGAGATCGGGATTTTCAATTTGACGAACAACTTCAGAACTTGCTCTCATTGCTCGTTTCACCTTTACTTTACCCATTAATTTATACAAATCAAATACATAGTCTGGTTTTTTTTGAAAAGATGAACCTAATACAAACTTTATTTTCTTTAAATCAACACCTATACTCTTCAATATAGCGCTCATTGCTTCCTTATAATATTTTGATCTATGTATGGTTAATTCCATGGGTGATTTTCTATCATCCAGATAAGCATGAATGTCTGCTAATAGATACTTGAACTCTATTCCTGAGTCAATCATATCTTTTATTTTAACTGCCTGTAAAAAATATCCTAGATGAACTTTTCCGGTTGGAGCAGCTCCCAGATATGCAGTTGGTTTTTTGTTTGAAGATAACAATTTTGATAATTCTTCTCTCTTAGTGATCTCCACTGTATTTCGTGAAATTAAATCTAATTTTTTCATATCATATTTAACAATATGTTTTTAAAAGAATTTTCTAAATAGGGATAATACTTATATAGTAAAAGAGTATTTTAATCACATGAAAACAGATTTAAATACAATAACAATGTGGTTAGTTGTTATTGGTGCTTTAAACTGGGGAACAACTGAATTAGGTTATGACTTAGTAGCTATGTTATTAGGTTCAGTTCCAATGTTAGCATCATTAGTATACTACTTAGTAGGACTATCCGGATTGTATGTTGGTTACAATATGGTTTCCGGTAAATAATTTTACCTGGAAAAAAATTTTACCGGGGATCATTATCCCCTTCCTTTTTTGATATAAACATTCTTTTAAATTTAAATATTTTAATCATATATGAAAAAGAAAATTTTGCAAATCTCTTTAGAAAATGCCGTAGAATTTAAAGGCAAATGTAATAAAAAGGCAATAATAAATAAAATAATTCCACTAATCAAAGATAAATCAAAACTAAAGAAAATAAGCAAAGATGTTGATATTGTTATAGATCAAGTAAATAATATGTCTTTATCTGATCAAATTATTGAACTTAAAAAATTAAATCCAAAATTTTTTGATAAAAAAGAAAAAATAAAGAAGAAAATTGTAGATTTACCTAATGTAAAAAAAATATTTAGAGTTAGATCTGCACCATCTGCATCTGGACCATTACACATTGGTCATGCATTAGTTCTATCAATAAATAAAATTTACCGAGATCTATACGGAGGATCTCATATATTAAGAATTGAAGATACAAATCCGGAGGCAAATTTCAAAGAATTTTATAGTATGATAAAAAAAGATTTTACCTGGTTGGTTGGTAAACCTGACGAAATCTATGTACAATCAGATAGAATTGAAAGTTACTACAATATTGCTGAAAAACTTATCAAGAAAGGAAAATTATATTTCTGTAATGAAAACTCTGAAGTCATAAGAAAAAAAATAAGAAAAGGTGAAAAACCGATTGGAGCTTCAAGTTCAGTAAAATCTAACTTAGAAAATTGGAAAAAGATGCTTAATGGGGAATATGATGCTGGTGAAGGAGTTATGAGAGTGAATACTCCGGATAATCTGAAGAATCCTGCTTTAAGAGATTGGATTGCATTTCGTATAAATAAATCAAAACATCCAAAAACCGGAAGTAAATATTGTGTATGGCCCATGATGAATTTTTCTGTGGCAGTTGATGATCATGAACTTAAAATAACTCACGTAATTCGAGGAAAAGATCATGAAGATCAAACTCGTAGACAATCAAATATATTCGAATATATGAACTGGAAAACTCCAGAGTATATACACTTAGGAAGAATTAATTATGAGGGTATGAATATATCTGCATCTGAAATTAGAAAGGGCGTTGAATCAGGAAAATTTGATGGATATGATGATAAAAGAGTTGAAACGTTATCTTCGTTAAGAAAAAGAAATTATAAACCAGCTGCAATAATTAAATTCTTTTATGAAATTGGACCAACAAAAAGGGACAAAACCTTCAAAAAACAAGAAGTTTACAAAACCCTGGATTCTTTTAATAAAAAAATTATTGAATAGATTATTTCAGATTTTGATATTTATCTAATTCTGATTTTAATTTTGTATTTTTAATAACCATATTGGAAATAAGATAGTTCTTTGATACATCATCCATTAATTTATTTGCGGAATATTGGAATATTTTTTCTCTATTTAATTGCATTTGGAATAAATAAGATGCGGATATAAATTCATTTATGTGTGTATTATCATCTTTGTAAACACTGACATTTCTATTTAACTTATCGCAGATAGTATCTAATTTATTTATATCATCTTGGTTAAATGATTTTAACCTTGAGTCAAGATCTAGAGCTAATTCTTTAATTGATTTTAATGTATTACTTTCCATCATATATACCACAGTATTCGATAAATAATAAAGTTTTTAAATGGATTGAGATAACCAGATATAACCAATGAGGTTAACGAGGTTAAAAAATGGAATTAACAAAAGAAATTATTGAAAGAATTTA
>PBPJ01000007.1 GCA_002725495.1 Candidatus Woesearchaeota archaeon
ATTTTTCTTCCCAACCACGATTCATCTAACGGGTAAGCTGCTATGCTACTAATTATAATTTCATATTTATTTTTTATTAATTCATTAAGTAAATCAATTTGGTTAAATTGCCAAAGGGGATTAAAACACCAAAGTTTTAGCTTATCACAAATTTTCTGTATCCTAGTTCCTTGATAAACTGATTCAACTGCTCCCGTAACGATTCCTTCAATTCCATATTTTTTCTTTGCTGCTTTAATTGCGCTTTCTAAATCCTTTAGTTCAGTTTCTTTTTCTCCTTTTGTTATTTTTTTAATTAAAGGGATACCTAAACTTTTGGCTTGTAAATCAGTAATATCAATATTCGGAGTATGAAACATATAGCTATCTTTATTTTCAGACTTTATTGAAATTAAACAAACAACTTCATTTTTGTTTCTATCTGCCAAATCCAACGCATAGGTACTGTCTTTACCTCCCGAATAAAGTACTCCCAGTTTCATAAATCTATAGTCTGGACAAGATATTTATATGTTCTTCTTTAAACTTATTATGACCGAAGTTTCAGTAGTTATACCTACAAAGAATGAAGAAAAGCAAATAAAACTAACATTAAATCATTTACTTAGACAATCTTTTGAAGACTTTGAAATCATCGTTTCAGATGGAAATTCTGAAGATAATACAAAAAAAGTAGTTGAGGAATTTATTCCTAAATTTAGGCAGAGAAAAATTAATTTATCATTTGTAACAACTTACAAAAAAGGAGTATCAGAAGGAAGAAATTATGGTGCAAAAAAATCTCGCGGAAAATATATTTATTTTTTTGATGCAGATGTCTACCCAGTACGAGATTTTATTCGAGATACACTTTATGAATTTAAGAAAAAAAGACTTTCACTTGCGACGTGTAAGTCTAAAGGAGATGATAAAAAACTAAAAAATATAGCTTACTACAAATTTATTAATCGAAGTATCAGAATTCTTCAATACACTCCCTACCCTGCAGCAGCAGGTTACTGCATCATTTCAAGCAAAACTGCTTTTAACAAAATAGGCGGTTTTGATCCAGAAGTTTATCTTGCAGAAGATACAACCTATATTTTAAGAGGAAGAAGNAAAAAATTTAGATTNAGAATNTTAAAAAGTCANCCAATNAAAGTTTCAAATNGNCGTCTAAATTCNGAAGGAACAGCAACNGTTCTNGCTAAGTATATTTTATGTTCTTTATTTTTAGTNGTAAAACAAAGAGGNCCTAANAGNGGTGTTGCTCAAAAANTACTAAAATATGAAATGGGNACNGGAGATTATACAAAAAAACAAAANCTNTCAAAACGTNTNATTGAATTTATCAAAAAATTATAATTTATAAAAACGCTGAGAGAGGGATTCGAACCCCCAATTCCATAAGGAACCGGCTCTCAAGGCCGGCGCAATACCGGGTTATGCGATCTCAGCGTAAAAAATAGATTAGTGTTTAATTTATAAATATTATTAAAAATTAAAAAGGTAAGCAGCNTTAAGCTGCTTTTCCTAANATTTTGTACATTCCTGTACTGCATGAAGAACANTTACCTTTCATTGCTCTTCTGCCATTTTTCATAGTAACTTCNTCGGTACTTGTCATTTCCGATTTAGCTCTACATTTAACACAATATCCTTCCATGCCCANNTTATGCGNTAAAGCTATATAAGTTTATTGAAACTCNNGCCTAACAATAACTTTTATAAAGACATGNNATAATGTTTNNNTACCCCTGCATTGATCTAGAATTCTGTCGCNTAGAGCGATTATTGATAATNAAAAAANANATGACTCGATAATAAGGTTTAAAAAGTAAACCAATAAGAGANAAAAGAATGGGAAGTACAGCAGGTTTCAGAAGAAGACCAAGAAGAGGAAGTTTACAGTTCTGGCATAGAAAAAAGGCTAACAGAATGGTTCCTAGAGTNAGATCTTGGAANATNTTAAACGAAAATAANCTTTCNGGTTTTGCNGGATATAANGCAGGTATGACTCAAATTTCATTTATTGATAACAGAGAATCATCTCCAACAAANGGTGAAGAAATAATGATGCCTGTNACAGTTATTGAAACNCCACAAATTATTCCATTTTCATTAAGATTATANTCAAAAACTCCATATGGNTCNAAAGTAAGATCNGAATTATATGCAGANAATTTAGATTTATCATTATCAAAAAGANTAACTTTACCTAAGAAANGAAGTTCAAAAACATTNGAAGATATGAAAAANGATTTAGAAAATGTATCNGANATTAGAATGTTAGTTCANACAAAACCATCAATGACTGGAAGTNAAAAGAAAAAACCAGACGTNTTAGAAATTCCAGTATCNGGTTCATCNNTTGAAGANANTTTTAANTANGCTTCAACNATNNTNGGAAAAGAAGTTAATATTTCAGATGTNTTTTCAGACGGAGATNTNATGGATGTTGTTGGAGTAACAACNGGTAANGGTTTNCAAGGTTCNGTTAANAGATTNGGNGTATCAATTTTACATAGAAAATCTCACGGAGANGGAAGAAGAAAAGTAGCTTCTTTAGGTAANTGGCAAGCTAAAACTTGGAGAGTACCACATCCNGGTCAAATGGGATTCCANAANAGAACNGTTATGAATATTCAATTAATGAAAATATTAGATTCTGCNGAAGTNCCNGTAACTCCNAAAGGTGATTTTGTAGGTTANGGTAAAGTAAGCGGTAAATATATTTTAGTTGCAGGAAGCGTTCCTGGACCAAAGAGAAGATTAATTAGATTAAATTTTGCNAAAAGAAGAAAAGCAAGTGCATTNAAAGAAGTACCNGAAGTAACTATTTCAATGGAGAGTCAACAATAATGAAAACTAATATTATGNGAGTAAGNGGNGGAAAATCANCAGAAATTACACTTCCNCANCAATTTATGGANCCAGTNAGATCAGATTTAGTTAANAGAGCAGTTTCATCATTACAAATGAGNAGAAGACAACCTTATGGAGCNGATCCNATGGCAGGTAAAAGACAAGGTTATACTACTGTAAAANGAAGAAANAAATTCAAAACAACTTATGGAAAAGGAGTTTCAAGAATTAGAAGAAAACACTTATGGTCNAGAGGAAGNCAATTTTANTGGATTGGTGCTTTTGTAGCAAANGCAGTNGGCGGNAGAAAAGCATTCCCTCCAAAGTCAGATAANAATTTAATTGAAAGAATTAACAANAAAGAAAGAAGAAANGCNATTAGATCTGCAATTTCAGGTTCAAAATATATGATTTTAGANGATTCATTTGAAAAATTAAAGAAATCAAAAGACATAATTAATTCATTAATTAAAAANGATCTTAAATCAGAATTAGACAGATTANAAAATAAAAAAATAAGATCTGGTAAAGGAAAGACAAGAGGTAGAAANTACATAACNAAGAAAGGTCCNCTNGTAATTGTGGGAGANATGTGTCCNGCTGTTCTTGCAACTGAAAATTTACAAGGTTTTGATGTTTCNGTTGTTAANAATTTAAATGCAGAATTATTNGCACCNGGNGGAAATNTCGGNAGAAGAACAATATGGACAAAATCNGCAGTTGAAAAATTAGAAAAGGAGAGANTATTCTTATGAAAGACATTTACAAAATNTTAAAATATCCNTTAACAACAGAAAANGCAGTNAGATCTGTGGAAGCAGAAAATACNNTNATTTTTGCTGTTTCAAAATCATCAAATAAAAAAGANATTAAATGGGCNATTGAAAAAGAATACAAAGTNAAAGTAAAAGGNGTAAGAACNAATATTGATATGAAAGGTATTAAAAAAGCATANATCAANNTAGATCAATCAACTCCNGCAGTNGATATAACATCNAAATTAGGATTAATATAAAATGGGAAAGAGATTAATACAACAAAGAAGAGGACGAGGAGGTCCAACATATAGAGCACCNACTCANAGANCTATTGGTAAAACATACTATCCATTCTTTTCNGGAGAAACNCAAACTGGACAAATAGCAGANTTAGTTAATTCAACATTTAATTCTGCACCATTAATGGTNATNGAATATNCNGACGGNCAATTATCNTTATTACCTGCTCCNGAGGGAGTNAGAGTTGGNCAATCAATTGAATANGGNGGNAATAATGTNNCNAANGGTAACATATTACAACTTGATAATATACCTTCAGGAACTTTAATTTATAATCTTGAAAAAACTCCGGGAGACGGAGGTAAATTTGTTAAAACATCAGGTACTTATGCGCAAGTTATTGGAAAAGAAGGAAAAGGAGTCGCAGTTAAGCTACCATCAAAGAAAAAAGTAATATTAAATTCAAACTGTTTTGCAACAATTGGAATTGCTGCAGGTGCAGGGAGAACAAATAAACCGTTTGTTAAGGCGGGAAATAAATTTCATGCAATGAAAGCAAGAGGAATTAGATATCCTATTGTGAGAGGTAAAGCGATGAATGCAAGAGATCACCCTCACGGAGGTACTCATAATCGAAATAGTAGAGGAGGAGGAAAGTACTCGACAACAAGACCAAGAAACTTACCAGCAGGTAAGAAAGTTGGTTCTATTGCAGCTAAGAGAACAGGTAAGAGAAAATAATGAAAGATAAAGTATTCAAATTTAGAGGAAAAACGATGGAAGAGTTAACAAAAATGACAAACGAAGAATTTGCATTATTATTGAACTCTAGAAAAAGAAGATCATTACTTAGATTAAATAGACACGATTCAAAGAAAATATTAGAAAAAGTAGATTCAGGTAAATCCAAATTAAGAACTCACTCCAGAACAACAGTAATAACTCCTAAATTGGTTGGTAAAACAATCGAAGTATATAATGGTCAAAAATTCATTCCNGTAAAAATAACTGAAGAAATGCTTGGTTATTATCTGGGTGAATTTTCACAAACAAGAAGAATTGCATCACATAAAGGTATCGGTGTAGGTGCAACAAAGAGTTCAAAGAACCAAGGTAAGAAATAATGGCAATAAGTATGCAAAATTATGATAGTAAGAATATGTCCAAAGCAGTAGGACTAAATTTACCATTTTCATTTAAAGTTGCTTATGAAGTTGCAAAGTTCTTAAGAGGAAAAAAAGTTAAAAGAGCAATCAGAGAGATGGAAGAAGTTTCTCTATTAAAGACAGCAATACCTTATACAAGATATAATAAAGATACTCCTCATAGAAGAGGNAAAATGGCTGCAGGAAGATATCCAGTAAAGGCAGCTAAATATGTTTTACCGTTATTAAAATCACTTGAATCAAATGCAAAAGATAAAGGTTTAACGGGAGAATTAAAAATTATTCACTCAGCAGCTCAAAAACCAAGTATCAGAAGAAGATATGGTAGAGTTAGAGGAACAAAAAGAGTTACTCATTTTGAATTAGTTGCTCAACCGGAGGATAAAAAATGAAAGAAAAAGAATTCATAAAGCAAAATTTACTTCATATGAAGATTAAAGAATCATTAGAACAAAAAACNGGAAAAGCAGCAGAAATTGGAAGCATCTCTTTAGAAAAAACTCCTCTCGGAGAAAAGATAATTATATCAACAACTCGTCCGGGAATGATAATTGGTAGAGGCGGAGAAATGATTAAAGAATTAACTAGAGAATTAAAACAAAAATTCAAATTAGATAATCCCCATATTGAAACAGCAGAAATAAGTAATCCTCATACAAGTGCTCAAGTAGTAGCAACAAAATTTGCCAAAGAACTTGAAAGATTTGGTCCAAGTAGATTTAAAGGAATTGGATACAGAGAATTAACAAGAATAATGGCTGCAGGAGCATTAGGAGTGGAAATCGTTGTAGACGGACCAATACCTGGAGCAAGAAGTAAAAAATGGAGATTTTACGATGGATATATGAAGAAATGCGGTTTTATATCTGATAATTTATTAGATAGAGCTCATTGTGATGCTGTATTAAAGAAAGGAACAGTAGGTATAACTGTAACTATAATGCATCCAGATACACCATTACCCGACAAGATCGATATAGTTGAAGCAACTAAATCAGAACCTGAAATGGTTGAAGAAGTTTCTGAAGAAAAACCAAAAGAAGAAAAGAAAGAATCAAAACCAAAAGAAGAAAAGAAAGAATCAAAACCAAAAGAAGAAAAGAAAGAATCAAAACCAAANGAAG
>PBPJ01000027.1 GCA_002725495.1 Candidatus Woesearchaeota archaeon
AAACGAACAATTTAGTGATGGTAGTTTACATATCCTAAACAGTAATTTTAGAGATGTTGCTATTGTAAAATTCAAAGATTTATTTCCAATTTCCTTGACATCATTAGAATTCGAATCATCAGATTCTGACATAAACTACTTTACAGCAGAGGTCACTTTCAAGTATACTGTGTATAATGTAGTAGCTGCCGATGGTAGAACACCTTTATGAATCTTGAACAAATCCAGGAGATGTGGCAGAAAGATTCTGTCATCGATCCCGATAACTTACATGATGAATCACTAAAAGTTCCACAACTTCATTCAAAATATTATACCGTTTACAATACGATTACCCTTCTTAGAGAAAAAGCAAAAGATAATTATAATCGTGTAAGGTTAGAACGATATAATTATTATACTGGTAAAGCACCCCAAGAAGTATATGTAGAAGAACCTTTCCCATATAAGGTAAGAGAAAAAGACGCGATACAAAGATATCTTGACGCTGATGATAAATTGACTACAATTGATTTAAAGATTAGGTACTATGATGTAATGCTTAAGTTCTTAGAAGAGGTAATTAAAACAATCTCAAATAGGACCTATCAGATTAAAAATGCAATCGATTGGCACAAATTTCAGGCAGGATTCAACTAATGGAAGATGAATACTTTTCAATAGAAATGAATATTCGTGGTATAAGACTCATTCATGAAGGTTTATGCCAGGCTGTTACAAAATGGTCAGGTGGAGATCCGGATGAACAACAGGATTTGATTGCCATGAGAGACAATTTTTATAAAATTATATTAGAATACCAATTTGAAAACATGTGATAAATACATATAGGAATATCCTATATGCATGTCACATTTGATTATCTCAAAAAAGAACGAGGTATATTTACAGGTAAAAGCAGAACCACACGTCTACTACGAGTTAGCAGATCAGTTTACCTTTGATGTACCAGGTGCTAAATTCATGCCACAGTATCGTAGCAAATACTGGGATGGAAAAATTCGTCTATTTAATACACAGACTGGAGAAATATACGTAGGATTATTAGATAAAATTATTCAATTTTGTAAGGATCATGAATATACCTACGAATTTGTAAACAATAAATTTTATGGACTTCCTTTTGAGACCAATGACATCATATCAAAAGAAGGTGTAAAGGATTATATAAACTCTGTAAGTAAATATACACCTAGGGAATATCAAATCGAGGGAGTCTACGACGCCTTAAAACATAATAGAAGGTTGCTGATATCTCCAACTGCCTCTGGAAAGTCTCTGATGATATACTCGATTGTGAGATATCACGTTGAACGCGGACAAAATACTCTGATAGTTGTTCCGACGACTTCGCTAGTAGAGCAGATGTATAAAGATTTTGCAGACTATGGTTGGGATGTAGGTTCATATTGTCACAAGATATATGCCGGTAGAGAAAGGGAAACCGATTCCCAAGTAATCATCACTACTTGGCAGTCTATTTACAAACTTCCACGAAAATATTTTGCTAGATTTAATGTAGTTGTTGGAGACGAAGCCCACCAATTTAAAAGCAAGTCATTAATATCTATAATGACAAAACTTGCAGATGCGAAGTATCGTTATGGTTTTACCGGAACCTTAGATGGTACACAGACTCATAAGTGGGTCTTAGAAGGTTTATTTGGACCATCGTATAAAATCATCAGAACAGAAGAATTGATGAAAAAAGGTCATGTCGCAACATTAGACATCAATGTTCTTCTACTGAAGCATCCTGCACATAAATTTGAAAATTTTGAGGATGAAGTTCAGTATATTATAAATCACGAAAGACGTAATCGTTTCATTCGCAACCTTGCATTAGATTTAAAAGGAAATACGCTTATTCTCTTTGCTAGGGTAGAAGGGCATGGACAACCATTATACGAAATGATAAATAATGGAAAGGTGGATAATCGTCATGTCTTTTTTGTTCATGGTGGAGTGGAAACCGAGGAACGTGAACGGGTCAGAGAAATTACTGAAAAAGAAAATGATGCTATTATCATTGCCTCTTATGGGACATTCTCTACCGGAATCAATATTAAAAACCTCCATAATATAATATTTGCCTCTCCTTCTAAGTCAAGAATCAGAAACCTTCAGTCTATTGGCAGGGTTTTGCGAAAGGGGAATAATAAAACCAAGGCAACTTTATATGATATTGCTGATGATATCAGTTATAAGTCAAGAAAAAATTATACACTTAATCACTTAATAGAACGAATAAAAATATACAACGAGGAAAACTTTAATTATGATATTGTAAACATACCACTAAGAGGATAATGGGAGAAGAATTTTACGCAATTATAAAATTAGTTTCTGGTGAAGAAGTATTTTCTCTCATTATGGTCGATGATGAGCAAGAAAATCCTATCATAATAATGCAGAATCCTGTGATTATTAAAATGCTTCATTCACCTCAAGGAAGCTTCATTAAAGTTAAACCATGGATGGAATTGAGTGATGAAGATTTCTTCATGATTCGTCTAGACAAAGTTTTAACCATGACAGAATCGACTAATGAAAAACTTATTGAGGTATACAATAATTACATTTCTGATGATGAATCAGAAATAGAAATGAATTCTAGTGGAAAAGTTAAACCAGACTCCAAAATGGGTTACGTATCAACAGTGGAAGATGCTCGTAAGCATCTAGAGACTTTATATAAACTTAAAGATATCAAAGAAAGTTAAGATTACCCATCAACCCTAACAAAGGTATTCTACTCATGGTTTGCTAGTTTGTCAAGTCATGCTATAATATAATGACAATAGATTTTTATTTTAAAATGTTATGTCTAAAAAGAAACCGGAACATTATGTAAACAACAAAGAACTGCTAGAAGCAATGGTTGTTTATCGTCTTAAAGTTGAAAAATCATACAAAGTTACATTTGGAAAAGATTTAACAGAACAACCTAAAAAGGAAAGAGCAAGAAGGTGGGAAGGTAAGCCACCAATTCCAAACTATCTTGGAGAGTCTTTTTTAAAAATTGCAACTCACCTTTCTTATAAACCAAACTTTGTCAATTACATGTTCCGTGAGGACATGATCTCAGATGGCATTGAAAATTGTGTTCAATACATTCATAATTTTGATCCAGAGAAATCTAAAAATCCTTTTGCATATTTTACTCAAGTCATTCACTATGCCTTTTTGAGACGAATTCAAAAAGAGAAAAAACAATTAGATATTAAAACAAAGATTATTGAAAAGACCGGATATGATGAGGTCATGATGGTTGACGATAGCTTGCTTTCTGGGGATAGTTCAGAGTATAATAGCATCAAAGACGCCATTCAGTACCGAAATAATAATCGATGAAAGTTGCCATCATTACTGACACTCATTATGGAGCACGTAAGGGTTCTAAGTATCTCCACGATTACTTTGAACTCTTCTATAAGAATGTGTTTTTTCCTACACTAGAGGAGCATGGGATTGACACTGTGATTCATATGGGTGACGCTTTTGATAGTCGTAAGTCGATTGACTATCAAAGTTTTGAATGGGCAAAGAGAGTTGTATTTGAACCGTTGAAAAAGTATAAGGTTCATATGATCATTGGCAATCATGATTGTTATTATAAAAATACTAACGATACAAACTCTCCACAACTTTTGCTTCAGTCATATCCAAACATTAAGACTTATCAGGAAGTGACTGAGGCAAAGATAGATAATTTAAATGTACTGTTTATTCCTTGGATTAATGCAGAAAATTTTGAAAATACTGTCAACGCAATTAAAGTATCAAGTAGCAAGTGCGCGATGGGGCACCTTGAGCTCAACGGATTTAGAGCGCATAGAGGTCACACCATGGAAGAAGGTATGGACAGCTCACTATTTGAGAAGTTCGACAGGACATTTTCGGGTCATTACCATACACGATCAGACAATGGACGAATCTTCTACTTAGGAAATCCATATGAAATGTTTTGGAATGATGTGAATGATAAGAGAGGATTTACAATTTTTGATACGGAAACCCTTGAACATTTTTACATAAACAACCCATACAAACTTTTTAGTAACATTTATTATGAAGATACTCCACATCAAACTTTTGATGCTTCTGAATATGAAAACAAAATTGTAAAAGTTATTGTCAAGAAAAAAACCAAAGTAAAATCATTTGAAAAATTTATTGATAAACTTTATTCTGTCGGGGTTCAAGATCTTAAAATTGTAGAGAATTTTGAAATTCAAGAAAGTGAAGATTTTGAAATTTCTGAAGAAGAAAGCACCATATCTATTTTGAATAGATATATCGATGAATCTGAATTTGAACTTGATAAAAATATAATCAAGGGTATATTTCAAGATCTATATAAACAGTCTTGCGAAGTGGAGTAATATGTTTGTTCTTACACTTAAAAATCAGGAAGATGATGGAGCATATGCTGTTCAAGATAAGCATGGAGAAAAGGTTCTTTTTCTTTTTGAGGAAGAAGATGATGCCGAAAGATATGCTATGATGCTAGAGGTTCAAGAAGATCAAGAAATGACTATAGTCGAAGTCGATGATGATCTTGCTATAAAGACATGTAAACTGCATGAGTATAAGTATGCAGTAATTACGCCAAATGATATTGTGATTCCTCCTAAATCTAAAAATGATTGAGTTCAAAAAAATTCGTTGGAAAAATTTTCTCTCTACAGGAAATCAATTTACAGAAATTTCTCTTAACGAGAACAATACAAATTTGATTNTTGGGACAAATGGTGCAGGGAAATCTACACTTCTTGATGCATTGACATTTGGNCTTTTCAATAAACCATTCAGAAAGATTAATAAACCTCAACTTGCAAATACAATCAATGAAAAAGATTGTCTTGTTGAAGTTGAGTTCATGGTGAATGGTAGAGATTATCTTGTTCGTAGAGGNATNAAACCCAATGTTTTTGANATTGAGGTAAATGGAAATATTTTGCACAAAGAAGCTGATGATCGTGCAAATCAAAAAATTCTTGAAGAGAATGTTTTAAAACTCAACTACAAGTCTTTTACTCAGATTGTTATTCTAGGTAGTAGTACTTTTGTTCCTTTTATGCAATTGACNACTGCTAATCGTCGTGAAGTTATTGAGGATCTTCTTGACATTCGTATTTTCTCTGCAATGAGTAATATTTTGAAAGAAAATATGAAAGAAAGAAAAGATCAAATGAAATCTTTGGAAAATAAAAAATCAAATCTTAAAGATAAAATTCATATGCAGAAGAATTTTATTGAAGAATTGGAAAATCGTGGTAATGCCAATATAAATGCCAATAAAGAAAAGATTACAAATCTAGATGAAGAAGTTGTTCTTTATATGAAAGAAAATGCTTCTATTGAAGAAAATATTTTTAAGTATACTAAAGAGCAAGAAGAAGTTACGGGATCTACAGATAAGTTATTGAAACTTAATAATCTTAAAGGGAAACTGTCTCAAAAAGTAAGAACGATTACTAAAGAGCATAAATTTTTTAGTGAAAATACGGTCTGCCCTACCTGCACTCAAGACATTGCGGAAGATTTTAGATTAAATAGAATTACTGACGCAGAAAAAAAGGCAAACGAACTTAAAGAAGGTTATCAAGAACTTGAAAAAACTATCAAGTTTCAACAAGAACGTGAGCGTCAGTTCAATATACTTTCTCAGGAGATCACAAAACTAACGCATGGCATTTCTCAAAACAATACTAGGATTAGTCTCAACCAAAGACAAATCAGAGATCTTGAACATGAAATTCAAACTATTACCAGTAACCTGCAGAACAGAAATACTGAACATGAAAAGTTAGAGGAGTTCCGAGAAAGTCTTCAAAAAGTATTTGAAAATTTATCTACAAAACGGGAAGAATTAATTTATTATGATTTTGCATATTCTCTCTTGAAGGACGATGGTGTCAAAACAAAGATTATTAAAAAGTATCTTCCCTTTATCAATCAGCAGATAAACAGATATCTTCAGATGATGGACTTTTACATCAATTTTAAACTTGATGGTGAATTTAATGAAACGATAGAATCACCAATACATGAAAAATTTTCATATTCTTCTTTTAGTGAAGGTGAAAAAATGAGAATTGATCTAGCACTTCTATTCACTTGGAGAGAGGTTGCTAGAGTTAAAAACTCTGTTAATACAAATCTCCTGATCATGGATGAGGTATTTGATTCATCATTGGATGGATTTGGCACTGAAGAATTTTTAAAAATCATTAGATTTGTAATCAAAGATGCTAACGTATTTGTTATTTCCCATAAAAATGGTCTAGAAGATAAGTTCTTAAATGTGATTAAATTTGACAAAATAAAAGGTTTCAGTAGAATGATCTAAATAATTTTATACATCCATGGTTAGATTATGCACTACAAACCATATAGTCCTGAATGGCATAGATATAGATATTTGAAGGAAGCAATCGACAAGTACCTTGACGATTACGTTGAGAACGATATTATTATGAATGATATTCTTAATATTATTTGTGATCGTCAAGAACGAGCACATGCTGAATATCATAAACTTGAAGACCTAGAACTTAAACTGCGGAAATAATATGCTATCTACTCAATACAGACTCCGATTGGAGTTCATCTGTAAGAAGATCGCTAACAAAGA
>PBPJ01000028.1 GCA_002725495.1 Candidatus Woesearchaeota archaeon
AATGTTACTTTAGTTTCTTCGCTTATTTGGGGTGCTGCCATTTGATTTGTTTATAGTGTTGTTAGATGGTGTGCTTAAACTTGGTGATAACGATGGTCCGGTTCCTACATTTGCTGGTTTATTATATGTACCTGTAGGTTTATTATTTGGTAATGTTACATTAGGTATATTCGGCACAGTTACCACTGGTCTAGGTCTTGTGTAATAATAATTACCCCAACCCCATGTTCCATAATAAGGAGATGGTCTCCAATAATTATGGTAATAAGGGTAAGTGTGGTAAATGTTTTGATATACTCTTGGTCTTAGCGAGTTAACATCGAGCTGAATAGTATCACCTTCATGAGTAACCGCTAGTACTTTTATTGTATTTTTTGGTGCTTGTGTGTAGGTTCCGCAACTAGCAAACGCCGCAATAACCGCCACATAAAGGACAATTTTCCATATTTTCATTTTTAATTATTTATCTTCTAATAGGTGCTGTTGAAGTACTATCTATTTCAACCTTACCTCTTCCTTTCATATAAGTTTCATCAAATTTCTTTCTTACTTTAGCTGCTTCTTCTTCAGAAACATCAGGTGTCATGTTGAATACTATTTCGTCTTCTTCTGGAATTGTAACACTTCCACTTTCTGTTGTTACTATATCTTTAGAAGTATGTCTTTCAGGTGCTTTTTGCCAAGACTTAAGGTTGCTAACAAAACTCGCGTCTTGAACTTCACCATCATCTGTAGGTATTAATCTTAATTTCTTTTTATCTGTATCATAATAGAACTCGTTTTTTTCCATGTTCCATTCTTTTTTTCCTCCAGGTTTTTTAAGATAACCGGCTTTCATTTTTTGCCATGCTTTTCCTGCAGCGATACTATCGTTAGAGCTTTCTCTATTTGCTCCCCATTTTTGTGTGTATCCCATTTTACTTTAGTGTTATGTTCAGACCAACTGAACTGTTATATATTTTACTATCCCAAAACTTAGTGTATTCGCCTTCAAAAAATATTCCAATGCTTTTGCTAAGCTTCCATCCAAATTGTACTCCGGTTTGATAATCTTCCCATTGTTCTTTTTCAGCATCTTCAATTAATCCTCCTAATCCCCAATTATTTCTATTATGATAACTAAAAGCTTCGTCGCCTTTTACATAATCATGATATGGTAATAAGTAAGAACCATACGCGTGTAACCAAAAATTATTTTTATAATGATAATAGTCAAAACCGACCACAGGAGATATAACACCAAAAGCGTCTATATCTTCCCATATTTCATTATTATAACGATTCATAAGATCTGTAAATACTGTTTGTCTAAACTGTAAATCAGTATAAGCTACAGTTTCACCTTCAGGATTAATCCAATACCAATCAGATACTGTTTCGCCTGTATAGCTATCTTCATATGTATAATATATATCATCATAACCATAATAGAATCCCAGGGTATACCAAGGATTTACAGCATATCCGTTTGAATCTGTTTCATTTAACCATATTTCTACTGGATTATATCCATATGGACGCTCGTGAGTACGATATATAGCTCCAGCTGATAAACTAAACTTTTTACCAATAGGTAGTTTAGCTCTAATCTCTGCAGATTTATAATCAAAATTTACTTTACCTTGTTTTCTACTTTCTACTTTAACAATATGGTATTTTCCACTGTGTTTTAAGAAATATCTGTGATTTTTAAACACATCATCTCTGACTCTTTCTTTTTCAGTATGAAATACATATTCAAATCCTGTAATAGCTGAATTAGGAGCTGTCATAGACACATTAGATTCAGTCCCATCATAGTATTGTTTACCTTTAATTTCGTAATCAAACCTTGCAATCTTACGAATACCAAAACCATAGCGATAATCATGCTCATAATAATCAGTACCGTCTACTACAACAGGTACATCGTATAAGCTTCCGTTAGGATTTGTTCTTACAAAATAACTCGGTGCATTTTCTTTTGAATTTTTAAGATCTCCAGATACATAAAGGGTACTGTACTTAAAAAAGTCTTTAAACAGTTTTTTCTTTTCTTGTCCGCTTACATTAAATGTAATAAGTAAACAAAGTATAAGTAAAATTTTTTTCATTTGTATTTTTTAAACATTAATTTATATAGCAATTTGTTCCAAGCTTGCTGTAACTTGTCAATAAATTTTTTCATAGTTTTAATTTTTAGGCATTAACCAATATTCTAATTTACCATTTGGTCTATACATTTCAATATAATCTTCACCCAACTTACCAGCTGGTTTACCTGATTTAGGTCCTGTCATAGGAACTCTTTTAAATCCTTGGGTTTTAAGTTTACGAGTATCATTNTCGTATTTNGTTTTTATTTCTTCATCTTCTNTNTTTTCTCTAGCAAGAGTTGAAAGNGTACCCCAAAATGGTAAACCAACACTCCAACTNCTAAAACCTGCAGCTAANGCAAATCTTTGCCACATCTCNGTATCTCTGTCTGAGATCTGCATAAGACTCATAGTCATTCTTAATGCTCTNTCTANNGGTANGTTAAANCCAGCATCTATTANTTGNGCTAANGAATAATAAGCAGGNTTTTCTATACTAAATCCTCTACGCTTAATTTCATCTCTATTATATTTAAATGTTTTTCTAACAGCTCTAATTTTTCTTACTTTAGTATCTATAGTCGGAGAGAAATCAGCGATGTTCCAAGCAAAATCTTCGCCAAAGTCTGGTAAACCATCTTCTCTAATACTTATTTCTCTACCCATAGATATAAGAGTATCAACTAATGCTCCACCATATCCTAAACCTCTTAATAAAGAACTAAGCATACCAAATCCTATATTTGTAGCTCTTTCTTTTGGAGTTCTTCCTGCTTTTTCTTGATCTTCTTGATCACCAAATGCTAACGCGAATAAAGCTTGTTGTAAAGCATTAAATATTAAGTTTTGTACAGCACCGTAGTAAACTATTTTACTTACATTAGTTCTCCAATCCCCTCTTCCTGCTAATAAATCTTTAGTAGCTTTCTTTATTATTCTAGCATACTGCATAGGAGTATTAGCATAATTAAGAACAACTCTACCTAATCCACTAGCTTGCTGCATAGATATTCTATCTGCTCTACTTGATTGTTGAGATTCTTCAGATATTTTATAAAAATCATTAAAAGCTTTAGCTTCAGCTTCTTGTTGAGTATAAAGCTTACCTGTATCTACATTTACAGTTTTCAGTAGTCTATTTAGTCTATTTCTATAAAAAGTTGCACCTCCAGTTGCAATTGCTAAACTATCTGCTATTCTTGTAAATATAAAACCTTTATTAAGTAAGTATGCAATAACTCCTTTTAATCCTCCTTTTTTCGATGCTTCTGCAATTTCAGACTCAGCAACATTAATCTTCATTCCATTACGTCTTTGTACTAAGTAATCAGAATTTAATAAAAACATTACATCTTTCCAGTATTGAGGTTGATTAGCAAATGCTTTAGCTGCCATTATTAAATTATTATCACTCCAGTTTATAAAGTTAATATTAGATATTAACTGAAGTAAAGCAGATTTTCTGTTTAAAAACATAGTAGTACCAACAGAATTGTTAATCCAGTCAATAACGTTGTCCACCTGAGGATTACCACTTTGTGATCTGTTACTACCTCTTTTCATTCTACCAAGAATATTTTTTAAAGCTATAACAAAGTTACTTCCATATATAGCTTCTAATTTATTCATATTCTTTTCAGAAAATATAATATCAACATTTTGCTGCCACTCTTGAAGAGCTTCAACTCTACGGGTTTTTTTAATACTATTTATAATATCACCTGTAATACTACCAGCAACCCAGTTATCATCTGGTTTAGGATATGAATTATCTTTTTGTATAAAAGCTATTTTTTCTGCAAATACTTTTAAATCAGGATTATCATTAATTAATTTAACTAAAGCGTTTCTATCTCTTGTTGATAACCCAGGTATTTCCATACCTTGCATATTCCATATATAAACTCGTAAAGCTTGTGAAAAAGTAAAATCACTATAACCTGAATTGTCTTGTAAGTTAGTAGGAATATTATCTATACTATCTCTCAATGCAGCAAAATCATTTGCAACTGATATTTGAGCACTTATTATTTCTTGTTCAGCTTTATTAAAAGGATCAATTAAGTTGTCATTAATCCAAGCTAAAGCTCTATCACCATCTTTTCCTTTTGGAACTATTTTATACATTAACCCTAAAAAGTCTTCTGCTGATGGTGGGATAAAGAATTCAAATTTATTCGCCTTTTTACCTTCTACTTGTGCTCTTGCTCGAGAATAGGTTTTATACCATTCTTTACCACTTTGTTGTTCTATAATTACGTTAAAGTCTTTATCTAAATCTACTTTTTTACTAGCTTTTGCTTGTTGAACCTTAGATTTAACATCTACTTGATCTAATATATTTTTTACTGCTTGTACATTGGGTAATGAATCATCTGCAAAATAAAAATTATTATAACCTTTTGCAGCTTTTTCTAATATCCATAAAGCCTTTGCATCTGGACTACCATCTGCTAAACCTGTTATGTTTTCAAGTGGTATTTCTAAACCTATACCAGTTAAAAATGTATGAATAGCCTCTGCTGAAGCTTGTGGTCTTGCAGTTAATATAAATATATCACCGCTACCAAATTTACCTTGACGTTTTAAAGCTAAGTCAGCTAAAGGACCTTTTGTTCCATCAATTACTTGATTAAATTGATCAAAATTAAAAGTTGCTCCTTGGGCTTCTAAATCTTCTGCAGTTCTTGCAAATTCAGCTGGAGTAATTTCAAATGTTTGATCGCCCATATTAACAATGACCTTGCTTTTACTATAAGCTATTGTATCATCAAAATCAAACACACTAATACCTTTTGTAGGAGCATTAACATCTCTAGCTATTTGAGCAGCTTTATCTGCATTACTCATAACCTCTATAGATTGTTCTGTAGTGCTGTTTCTTTTTATTAAAGGAAATAAATTATCTTTATTATTGTTTACTTGTTTAGATGATTCAGAGTTCACCTTTTTGCTAGCTCTTAATTCTTTTCTACCATCTGTTGGGTTTAATAATTTTCCATCTTCATCAGCAACTAAAGTTTTTCTAGCTATATTACGTTGTTCATTTACACTATCAGCGTTTCTATCCCTTGGTTTTAAAGGTACTTTTAAAACATCTGCTAAAGTTTGTTTACTTTTAGGATTATATAGTTTGTTTAAATCTATACCAGCATCTATAACTCTTACATCTGCACCATTTTCTAATGTCGTGCCTTTAGGTATAGTTTCTTTAAACTCTACGTTAAGCATGTTATCTACCCATATCGGAATTTGACTTTGATGAAATACATTTCTAACTACATCCATCATAGCAGCTGCTTCACCTTGTTGTATACCATATAATAAATAAGATCCTATAACAGAAGCTGGAGGATTATGTTCTTCTCTAAATTGCTCGCCTGGTTTTAAATCAGTGTGTACATATAATAAAGGTGCAGCTGTTTTAATCATTCCTGAGGTTGCTTGATAAGCACCAGTAATAAATAATGTTACATACTCAATTGGCATTCCATTTTCATGAGCAGCTTCTAATTCTAATACAGCTTCTTCTAACACGTTCATGTTGTTCTGCATTTTCTCTTCGTTGGTTGTTTTTCCAACTTTAACACCATACCATTTTGAAGTTATAGGTTGTCCTTTAGGTACTTTTACCTGTGAGTTTTTAGGTCTAGCTTTACGATCTAGTAATTTAGTATTGTCTTGAGCTGCTTTTCTAATTCTTTTATAAGCTGGATCATTAGTACCCCAATATATTGCATCTTTTCCTTTTGAAGCTGGTAAAAATGTATCTCTACTAGGATTAAATCTTTTAGGATCTTTTATAATATCTCCAGCTTGTTCCCATGTAATTTTTATTTTACCAGTTTTTTTATTTGTTTCAACTTTAACTGGTTTTACTTCTACCCATCTTAACTTTCCAGTATTAGTATTAATTACAGCGTAAGATTTTTTAAAACCTTTTATTCCTTGTTTTTTAAGATCTGAACTTCCTTCAGTATATCGTGCTAATGCTCCAAAATTTGTTAGACTAGCACCATCTAAAGTGTTAGTAGTTATACCATGTGTTTTAATATTTTCTTCTAAAACATCTTGTACTTTTACTAATTTTTTATAAGCTTTTTCTAAATCTACATTAGAAGTATTACCCGTATAATTATCTATATTTAAATTAGGAATATTTAATATACGCTTAGTTTTATTAATGTCTTTTGATTGACCTAATTCCTCCATTGTTTCTGCATTAAGCTTTTTACTCGCTTTTACAGTATCTAATGAAGCTTTTTCTACAGTTCTAGCATCTAGTAAATTTTCTACTTCAGTAATAAATTCTTGAGCAGTAAGCGGAGAGTTATTTATTTCTAATAAATCTCCTAATCTTTTCATAAATGTAGGATTATTTTTTAAATTACCTAAGGTTTCAACCATTATACCTTCAGCTAACATGCTGACAAAAGAGTTATATCTTTTATCTCTACCTTTTACATTATCTCCAGATACTTCTGGTCCTATTAAATAATCTATTAAGGCATTTTCACTTACACGTGGTACTTCATAATATTGAACATTGTCTTGTCTAAATGTTTTCTTTAATTCAAAACCTTTAACATTTTTAAATCTACGTTTTATAGTTTTAATAGGAATTGCTTTTATTAAACCACCTCTAATAGCTCTTGTAACAAAATCTTCATATTGTTTATCAGAATATCTACCAATAATAGATTTAATATCAGCCCTTACATCAGTACTTTTAGTAGCATAGTTAATAAGATACTTAACTAATTCTTCTGGAGTAGGTGTGATACGTTGATTCGCTTTTTTCTTTTGATTAGGTGTTTTATTACCCATTCTAGTGTATACATCTCCTGCTCTTTTACCTACAATACTAGGGAAAAACCCTCCTTTTCCTACTAATTTATCTACAATTTTATTTATCATAGGTTCTACTAATGCTTCTATTTCACCTGATATAGCATCTATCTCTGTAGGATATACTAAAGGTCTTCCTAAATCTTCATTTTGATTTTCATCAAAATCTTGTGTTTCAACTGTTTGAGGAGTAAAACCTTTTTCCTCTTGCATTTTATCTAAGCTTTTACCCTTAGTAGCAAACATTTCAATTAATCTTGGACCAATTCTTAAAGCCAAGTTGTTAGCATAAGTAGTAGCAGAACTTTTAGTTTCATCAAAGTTTTTCATAAAACTCCAAAGCTCTTTTCCAACTTCTTGTTTTAATTCTTTTGCAACATCTTTTCTTCTCCAAGTATCAGGATTTACATTTCTACCAGCAGAAACACCCCATCTATCTAATGCAGATATTACTGCTGCCTCTAGTTGAGGTATAATAACATTTTCAATATCTATGTCTTCGCCTTTTTGCCAACTAGTTGTTGCTTTATCAAGATCTAATTTTTTAGATTTTTTACTTTTAGGTTTACGTTTAGATTTAGCTCTTTCTTTTTGTATGTTTTCAAGCCTTTGCTTTACCCTTTTCTTTCCTATATTTTCTACTTCAGTTTCAACATCAACATCACCTAGTTTAATATCAGCTTCACCTTTAGCAAACTTCATTATTCCACTGTCTCTACCTAAAAATCCTTTTGCTCCTTTACCTTTTTCTATAAGTCTATTATAATCTCTTATTAAATTAACAACATCGTTACCATCTTTAATAGTAACCTTGGCTCCAAAGTAATTAAAAAATCTTCTGAAAATATCTTGAAGTCTACCAATAAAATCACGAGTAACTTCAACATCTTGATATGTTAAAGCTTCACTAAATAATGACATTATTTCTTCTAATACTACTTCAGGATCAACATTTTCATCTAATACATATTGTTCTATTCTTGATTGTAATTCTCTTCCTCTTTCAGTATTATTAAACTTTATATTTTTATTATTTCTTAATTCATTTAATAAAGAAACAGCCATTTTACTTACTACATCCTCAGGTTTTTTACCTTTTCTCCCACCTTGTTCCCACGCCAACATATCAGCTTTGTATTTTCTAACAAATGCTCTTACTAATCCATGGAAACCTTCGTGTTGACCTGTAGCAAACATTCTATCTTTTAAAGCCTCATCTTCATTTACAAGTAAATAATTTTCTTCTTCTTGTATAATACTACCATTATCATCTACTACTGCTTCAACAGTAACAAACACACCGTAATCTTTAGCGTTTGATTTATCTACATTAATTTTTCTACCTGGATTTGCTTTTTGTATTTCTTCGATTTTTTGTTCTACTTCAGCTAGAGTACCTGAGAAAAACTTTTGACCAATATCTCCTGCAAATTTTTCAACACCTANATTTAGTTTGCTAAACAACTTTATAACATCAGGTTCTAAAAGANTTCTCATTTCTGCTTCNGCACCTTTTATTTGTTTATCTAAAAGTTCAACATAGTAATCTGATGCAGCTTCTTTTTTATTTCTTTTTAAGGTATCGATTTTGTCTTGTAATCTCATTACCTCTAGTTGTTTGTCTGAAGAAACCCATTTAGGAATTTTACCTGCAGTTCTTTTTACAGCAGCTATATCATCTAATATTTGTTGTTTTTGTTCTAAAGAAATGGTTTTATTTTTTACCTGAGTATCTAAAAACTTGTTAGTACCCTCAGGATCTAATCCAGCTAAATATAAAGATTCTAAATTAGTATAAGAAGCGTAAGCATTAGGATTAGTTATTCTACTACCTAAACCACCAGCTACAAAAGCTTGCATACCTAGATTTAATATTTCATCTCCAGTCATAGCTTCTTTAAAAGGAGCTCTTTCTCTATTTACTTTTTTATTTAATTTACTACCAACACCGTAAGTAGTACCTACCTCTTGAATTATTTCTTGAACAACTTCTCTACCACCTTCATAAAGGAACATTTGAGTTTTAGGAAGTTGTTTAAAACCCCAACCTTTTAAATTTCTACCAAGCACAGTAAGAGCTGGTCTTAATCCCAGGTTTTTAACATTATCTATAAAAGATCCTTTTCCTAATGTACCTAATAACGCATTTTTAGTTGCTGTAGATCGTAAACTATTAGTAGCAGCTTGATTCCATTTTGCTAAAGGAGCTATCGGTGCAGTAATCATTCCAATTCCAGCATATAACAATGAAGCTTGTTGAGCTAAAGCTTCTACTTCATCAGAATTCATACCTGCTTTAGTACCTTGTCTTCTTACGTCGTTGTAACCTATTTGACTAAAATACATCCCTTGAGCTATAACAGCATCTACCATGTATTGTTTTATAGGTAGTTTATAATAATTTATAGGTGACGCTTTAGGATTTAGTTTATTAGCTTGTTTAACAAATTGTTCAGCTACTTTAAATTGACTTGCATTTTTAAAGCCATTTAATCTAGCCAATAAACTTGCTCTTGCTGGAGCAGTTAACAAGCCTACTCCTCTAGTTAATAATATTTGAGTAGCTAAATGTCCAAACACTGTAGAAGTTGTAGCTGCAGATCCTCTTAATGAAAAATCAGCTGCTAATTTATCAGATTCTTCTAATCCTTTAGTTATTTCTTTCCATGGCTCTATTATTTCTTCAGTTTCTTCGTCTAATGTAGCTGGAAAATCATCTGGACCTACCATAAAATTACTATCAGCATCATAAACTACTCCTTGATCATCTTGTATAAATCTTACTCCATTATAATTAAATTCTTTACCGGTTATAATTCCATATCCACCATAATCTCGAAGTTGTCTTGCAAGATCTACTTTTAAATCTTCTTTTCTCTGTATTCCTTTGGAAAAACCTTTTAGATAACTGTATTCGTTACCGGTTATTTTTTTCTCAGCCCAACCTGCTCCTGAAGCTAACCAACCCTGAATAGTTAAAGGTATATCTCTAAGGTCTTGGTATACTGCTTTAGGAAAATTATACACAACATCTCCTAATCCATCTAATATACTAGTTCCAGTTGTTTGTTGACGTAATCTTCTTTCTTGCCTTGTAAGTGCTATATTTTCTAATTTATTAAAATAAGCAGGATAATTTTCTGCTTGATAACCCTTAAACGAACCAGCTATATTTTCAAGAGATTTTATTTGAGAATATATTGATGCTGTAACATCTGTAATTTCTTGTGTTGGGTATTCTTCTAAAACCTCATCTATAGTATATTCACGAACCACTTCTGGAGTAAGTGTAAATTCACCAGTTTTTTCATTATAAGTTGATCTAGTAGTAGTTATTCTTTCAAACTCTTTAGGCATTTCATCTTTTCCTAATAAATCATTTAATTTTACTGCTTTATTTAATCTTGTGCTAACGTCAGCCATATAGTTTTCTACATAACTACTAAGTTGTGCGCCTAATGCAACATCACCTTCTTCTCCACTACCATCACTTCCTTGATATATATTAATATATTTTTTAACTGATTCACTTAGGTTTTCCCCTCGAAATAACATTTGTAAAGCACTTGACAGTGCAGCTTGTAAAGCCCCACCACCACCTGTGGGAGCAAGAGCAGCTTGTCGCATACTTATATCTAATAGATCCCAACCTTCATTAGAAAACTCACCAAATGGACCCATTAAATTAGACATTTTTACTAGTTGTCTTAAGTCTTCTGGAATATTATCTTTTGCTAACCAACCTTTAAAATCTGCTACTCTTTTTTTGTATTCTTCTTCACTTTCTTTTTCTAATTCTTTAAAAAGATTAGGATAAAAGTTTTCAAAAAACGCGTCTATAGAGTTTTTATTTTCATTATTTACATAATAATATGTATAGGGAAAAGGATTATCTAAATCTTCCGCAGCAATTACATCTTTTATATAGTCTTTATTAAGTTCAGGAAAATTCATTTTTCCATCAACTAGATTGTATTCTTTATTAACTTCTATAATTTTATCTGAAGCAAAATTAGGTTCTTTTTTAAATGTTAATCTATCGTAAAGATCTTTGTCAACAGTATCGTCTGCAGCCCAACCTAATTGAACATATTGTTGAGTTCTATTTATTTTATCATTTGCTAAATTATATCTAGTAGTGGTTATTATATCTCCTTCATCTATATGACCAAAAGAAGTTAAAGCACCTATTATATCTTCTTGATTTTCATCATCTATACTTAATGTTCTCCAGTCTTCTTCACCTTTAGTTCTAGCACTATATTGTACATATGGTTCATCATCTATTAAATTCCACATGTATTCTGTGTTTTCATCTTTACTGAGAATTATTTCACCTGGTCCTCCTTTTTCAGTAAACTTATTCCACTCTTCCTGTTGTTTAGCTATTAATTCTTTTTGCTGCTTCATTTCAGTATTGAACAACTCAGCTTCTTCTCTTTTATCTTCAGGTAAATTCTCTACAATAAACAATTGGTTTTCATCATCAAAAACAGTTTCTACATAAGTAGGCATAGTAAAACTCATATTTTTCCAGCCTAAATCTATTTCAGCTCCATATATTCCTGTAGCTAAATCCTCTTGAACTTGTTCGTTTTCAAAAGTTCCCTCCATAATAGAATTCCATTGCTTTTGCAAGGGGTGTTCATCAACCTCAGGTACATCGACTACATCTTCTGTTGTGTTTTCCTTATTATTTATAGGTTGTTCTTGAACTTCTTCAACTACCTCCTCCTCTGTTTCTTTTACAGGATTTTGCTCAAAGTATTCATCTAATAAAGATGTTAAATTATTTGGAATAATTGGCATATATAATTATATTAAGAATATTGTTCTATTAAAGCTTGTAATTCTGGAGTTTTTTCTTCAGGTAAATTTCTTATTTCTTCTTTTAGTTTTTGATAATATAAAGGCATACCAGCTTGCCATTCTGTAATACCTAACATATTTTTATAAAAATCTGGGATAGGCATATTGTTATCATTTAAAGCTTTTATTAAATCTCTTCCTTGCGCATTTTCATCAGTTAATGTTTCTTTAACCATGCTTGGTCCACCCGGTATATCTTCTTGAATTAATTTAATATCTAAATTATGATCAAGTATAAGATCCATCATAAAAGCTTTTTGTGCATCCACTAAACTTATACGAGTTTCACTTCCTTCACCTATTCTATTAAACATGTATCTATTACCTACGAAACCAGCTTTTCCTTCTGGTGATAAAGAATCATATAATTTTTCTAACTCTGGAGTTACTACTTCATTCATACCTAAAGGTAAATCTATTTTTAAATTTTTATTAGTATATCCTGAAAGAACTGAAATATCTCCACTAGCTACAGCAAATAATCCNGCAATATGAGCTTGTACTTCCGCTTTATAAGCTGGTGTTCTATTAATAGCAGCTGTGTTTATAGGTTTAATAAACCATCTTGAAAGTTTATTATTTTCAATTTTATATTGAGGTATTTGTATAGCTGTATCTTGAGCAGGATCATTAGGATCGCCACTTGGAATTGTACCACCTAAAAAATATTGAGGTTGTAACGTAGCATTTATCATTATTCCTCCATTTTCAAATGTTTCACTTAAATCCATTTTTTTTGGAACATCTGTTATATACAAACTTAATATATCTCCATTTTCTACTTGAGTAGAATCTACTTCTCCATATACAGTATACCATGTTCTACCAAACTCATCAGAAAATAAATTTTTTCTTTTTAAGAAATCATCTATAACATAATCTTTTTCATGTAAATATTTTTGAAACGCATAACCCCCTATATCAAAAGCAATAGCTTGAGTAAGTACACACACTTCTCCATTAGGAGTTGGTCTAAAATTATAACCTTTTTCAACTTTTACATCTTCAAAATAATCAAATAGATTTGCCCAACCAGCTACTAATAACATATTTCTATCTCTCATTCTTTCATTAGTACCATTAATATTAAAATTATCATAATTAGAAATAAAGAAAGATAAATTTTCTGGTTTTAATTGTTCAACTGCTACAATCAAATATCCTCCTAGTTTTTGAATCTCATCTAGTCTTTTAAAATAATTATCTATAAATTTCTTATCCTCTTTGATCTGCTGCTGCGACATGTTTTTTATATCTGTTGCTAAACGAGTAGATCTAGCAATAACTCCATTTATAGGATCTTGAGCTTGTTCTATAAACGCTTTAGTAACAACATCTTGTAAATTAGGATCTTCATTTGGATTAAGAGACAAAGGACTATTAAGATAATTATGATACCTAATATTACAATCAGTAAAAAAATCTAACTCATTAGCGCGTCTAACCTGAGACACGTTAACCAGTCTATTCATTTTATCATTATTTGCTTTTATTATACTGTTCATTTTATTTTGGTTTATCTGTTCCTAGTAAGCCTCCAGCCATTTGTCCTATTCCACCCCACATTGCTTGTGTACCTTGCGCAGAAGCTAATGCAGCGTTTTGTTGTTGGTTAGCAAAACCTTGATACATGTTGGAATATCTTTCTATATCAGCATTACTTCTATTTTCAGCTGCTTGAAATTGAAATATTTCACCTGAAATTTCTGCATCTTGTGTTCTTTCACCTTGTTCAATTAAAATATCTTGGTATCTTTCTGTAGCTAAAACCTTTTGCTGCTGCATTGAAGCTTCACCAGCCGCTCGCATTTTAGCGTTTTCTGCTTCTTGTTTTGAAATATCTGCAGCTACTTCTTTTTTAGATTTTAACGCCGCCATTGCTAAAGCTGTTGCACCACCGGCACTAGCACCTGTTTGTTCTAAAGTATCTAAAGTATTAGCTAAAGCAATATCAGCTTCTTCCGCTTGCATTTCAGCTGCAGCTGTAGATACAGTTAAATTATTATATGGATTAGTTATTTGTGAAGATAAATCACTAGCTAAACCAGATAAATCTGTAACACCTGCGTAAGGATTTGTAATTTCTCTACGCGAATTTATTGCATTCTGCATGTCTGTGTAAGCTTGATTTTTTAGTCCTCTAGCATTACGCATTTGTTGATGCGCTTTTCCTGCTGCTACTGCTCCACCAATTGCTGTTGCTGCTCCTGCAACTACCGCTGTTACTGCCGCCATATTATTATAAATTTTTAATTATTTCATGAGAAGGTGTAGGATCAATAATCCAACCTAATTCTTTATGTATTTTTAATAAACTAGAATTTCTACCCATAGTCATTACATGGATAAATCCTTTTTGTTTTAAAATTTCTTCTACTATTTGTATTAAAAACTTTAAAGCTTCTTTTCTATCTTTTTCTTTATATTCTGGGTTAGATACTACCCACTCTAATAACGCTGCTTTTGAATTTGTTAAATAAACATAGCAAGCCGCTATTTCAATATTTTCTTTTACAACCATAAAACCTGTTTCTGGTAAAAAGGTTAAAGGTGGTGGTGACCATCTCCACCATTTCCACCATTTACATAGTGTTTCATAGTCTGACTCTACGAGCCGTTTAACATTAAATTTCATATAATTATCTTAAATTATATACAGAACCTACACTAAAAATTTGTTTAGCTCCTAATACATCTGTAGTATCATCTTGTCTAAAGGTAACTTCTGCATATTGACCTTTTATTCCAGTTACATTTTGTCCTGGAGTTACAACTTCTTCAGCTAAAGTTTGAGAAGCATTTTTTATTGCTGCAAAATAAACATTTTGTTTTCTATCAAATCCAGCTCTATAAGCAATATTAGTTGCAGGTACTACATAATATCCTTCATCATAACTCATAATTTCTGAAGCTATATCTACATGAGTTGTATCTCCTAATGCAGGTTGTTGAGGATTTGAATCTACTCCTGTATAATCTGAAACAATATTTGATACTTTCCAACCATTACTACCCGCATAATTTATAGTTTGAAAAGTTTTAGTCGCTGTTGGTTCTGGATTAAATACAAAAGTTACTTGTGATTTAACAGTGGAACCATAGAATAAATTATAATTAGCATTAGAATAATGTTTCCAAATACCATTGTTTTTAAAAGTATAATATTGACCAAACAAACTAGTAGATAGTTGAGGTATATAACTCATAAAACTTACCCACCCATTTATTAAATCATCATAAACTAATGTTTCTGCTGGACTATTTCCTAGAGTAACAACATAATTTTTATTAAATACATCGTATCCNCCAATTATTTCTCCTCCTTCAGTTAGTTTATCTCTAAAATAATCTATCATACCATTATTAGATATTTCTGATAAACCATTAGGACCTAACTGCATTACTACTGATCTATCTCTATCAGTAAAATATTTATTATATCCATATACCGCAAATGATCCTGGATCTCTAGATATACCAAAATTACCTTCAAAAGCACTAGGTGTTCCTATTACGGTTCTACTATCTGTAGTTAAAGGTAAACCTTCTTGAGTAAATATAACATCTTTATCAATAGGTGCTCTATTTACTTTTCTTTCTTGTAGTATAATTAAATTAGTATTTTCAGCAAAAAGTTTTTGTATACTTCCTGAGGCTGGATCTACTGCTCTACTAATATCTTCACCTATTGGAAATTGATTGCTATTGTTAATTCCATTTTTAGAATTNTAAACACCAGAATAAATTAAAGCATTTTGTCTTCTTTCTTGAGCATCTTCTTCTTCTACAATGTATGCTTTATTTCCAAAATCTACACTAGCATTATTAAAACCACCTTCAATTCTAGCCTCTTCTACAAACCAATCTTCATATACATTAGAATTTATATAACCATCTCCAGTTGCTGGATTAGGGGTGCCTGTAGTAATACCTCCAGCTTCTACATCTACTGTACCATCTGGTTGTCTTTCTTGGTATTGTGTATAGTTTTTTAATCTTTTCAACCAAAAAGTGTTAAAATATGATAATTCTAATGTAGTAGCCATATATTATTATTACTCGTTTTAATCAATTATTACAGNGGTCCAACACAATCTACACATGGTGCTGCTGTAGCTCCAAATGTTGCGTCATAAAAGTTAACTTCAAATCTAGCACAAGTACTACATGCTGTACAACCTACGCTGCGTACTCCATTATTTCTTACAGCGTATTCACCTGTAGCAGCAAAATGATAGGTAAGTGAAGCACTTGATGCTCCTGTACCTACTACAGTAAGTAAATTATAATTACCTACTGCTACTCCTGGATTAGTAGGAGAAGATGGTGCTGCTGTAGCTAATTGCCATGGATCAGCCGCGGTAGCTCTATACAATATTGTGAAGTTTGTTGTATATGTATTATCAGGACTTGCAAAAGCTGTTTTACTTAATATAGCTTCAATAGCAAAAACACCTTGTACTAATTCCCCTGTNGTAAACGCTGGTGTAACTGGAGGTAATCCACAAGTCCAAGGGAATGCTCCAAAACTACTAGCTTCATTGAAAGCGTTATAATATCTTAAATTTAAAGAATTACTAGATGTTACACCATATCCATTTGGACCAGCTCCTATAGCTGTATCAATTGTACTTAATATAGTTTGAGTTCCACTTCCAATTAATGCACCAGCATTACCTACAATTCCTGAATTTACAAACCTACTAGCTCCAAAAAATACTTCTAAAGGATAACCAGTTCCTAATAAACACGAGGTATCTAAATTTGCAGAATTAGTTAGTTGANCTGTAGGTCCAAAACATAATACTTGGTTAACCGGTGGAGTACCCACAACAATATCATATGAACATGTTACTGATAAACTTCCTGGAGATGTTACACATGAAGCAGCAGCATCAGTTAAAGTAAGATCAAATGTATATGTACCATTAACTACTGTTCCTCCTGTTTTAGTAACATTTCCACTTTGATCAATACTAAATGTAGCAGTTCCACCTGGTGGAGTTACAGTTAATTCATAACATAATTCTTGAGTATCATTTGTAATATCTGCAGAACCATTTTTACCGTTAGTAAATTGTCCCCATATTCCAGATGTAGTTGTATCATATCCTGAAGAACCTCCTGGTTTACTACACACTTGTTCCGCGCCAGCATCTGGTCCGTAAGCAGGTGTAAATCCACCTATTGTAGGCGCTATATTATTTAATTGAATTGTAATTTGATTATTTAAATTATCTACAAAAACAGGATTAACTCCGTCATCATAAACAGTTTGAAATGATATTTTAAATAAGTTAGATTTAGTTACAGTTTCAGCTCCATACCAAAATAATTGATTTGTTTTAATATCAAAATCATCATACGTGGCAGGTACAGTTTCAACAATAGTAAATATACCTGTTACATCTACTCCATTACCATCTATAACTTGAGTTATTGTTGGAAGCCCTTGTAGTGTTAAAATATTTCCAGCAGAATCAGTAAAACTAAATGCCGTAATTACATTAGTACCAACTGCATCATCTTCTAGGAAAGCTCCAAAATTTGTTGTAGTTCCAGACACACCTCCATAATCAGATATAACTTGTCTATTTAAATCAACTAAATTACCCGATGTAGATGACTCATAAAATATTTCTAATTGACTTTCTACAGCTTCAGTTTCAGATACTGCTAAATAAGGATACATACATCCAGTTGTAAGTGCTGCCGCTGGAATAGAATCTTTAGTTACTTTTGCTCCTAATGTATTAAGTTCTGGATTATTAGGTTGTGTTAATTGTGGTTGGGATTCTTCAGCTCCAATTTTTAAACCTGTTGCTAAAGGGTTTTGTTGTACATTATAAAAGTTTTGATATTCTCCAGGTCTTCCCCATGGAACTTTACCATCATTAGCAGCTGGATCTGTAGGATTAAGAAAAGCTCCTGCACTTGTATTAAGATTACTAAAAGGTGAATTAGCTAATTCTAAACCTCCTGAACCTACATTACCTACGGTTACTGATTCATCATTAATTCTTCCTGGNAAATATTGAGTATTCCANGCGTATTCTCTATTTTCATAATAATAAGTTCCCGCACCAGCTTTTTGAAGATTATTAATATTTGGATTATTAACTCTTCCAAATAATCTTACTGAGGCAGAAAATTCTGTTTGTAATGGTCCAACTTCATTTAAATCTCTTGGTACTTTGTTTATATTATCACCTAATAAAACNGCAAATGCTACTCTACCTCTATCAACAGCTTCTCTTACNGGATAACCATTAACATATCCAGGTAAATATATATTGTAATATTCTTGTTCTTGTTGTTTAACAACTAATTTATATGATTGCCAACCAGTAGGATTAGCAGGGTATACGATGGTTTCAACAACCGCGGCTGTTCCTCCTCCTGTAGTTGATGTTTGGAATAAAGTTTGACCATTAGCATAACCAGTTCCTCTATCCACAACCTGTAATCCAGTTATTACACCAGCAGTTTCACTTACTACTTCTGCTGTTAATCCACTTCCTAAACCACCTGGACCTGGAGGATAACCAAACCCTAATATATCACCAACAACATGACCATTACCACCTCCTAATATTGTTATTCCATCACAAGTTGTATCACTTTCAGATTTATATAATCCAGGTTCACCAGTAATAGTGTTATTGGTTATTTGAGTTATACCATTGTTTAATTTTACTCTTAATGCATTACCTAGCCATTTATAAGTAGTTACATCATTAATAGGATCATCTACTTCAGACCAATTTTTATATGGTATATAAATAGTTGAGCCATTAACATTTGGNTTATCATCATTACTAGATAATACTACACTAGATGCTCTACCATATCTATCAGATAAAACCCAACCTACTTGATAATTTCTATTTTGTTTTACTGAATGATTAGGATATTGTGCATAATTATCATAATCTAAATCTTTATTTCCATTAATTACTTCGTAATCTAAACTGTTAGGTGGAGTATGTTTTTGTAAAAAATTACCATAAATTACTCTATTCCCAGTTATTTCTTGTCCTAATGCTTTTAATGGAACATTATCCCATACTCTATTTTGTTCACTTGTAGGGAAAGTTCTATAAGGTTTTATAGATTTATAATCAAAATTATAATACCATTGATTAGTAGTAATAATTCCAGTTGGGATTGTTTCTACAAAAGCAGATAAAGTATTATCTACTTGTATATTNTCTAATATTTTAGTAGATAAAGCATCTGATTCTTTATATAGTATTTCAATTTCTTTTACTTTATAGTTATTTATTAAACTATCTATAGCATCAGCAGCAGTAGCATTATTGTCTGGNGGTAAAGGTATTTTTAAAGATACGGTATCTATTTTATTAGTAAACCATTCAATAATAGATGAATCATAAGCATTTACCTGATCTTGTAATGCATCATTTTTTCCACCACCAAAGTATCCATCATGTTTAGGAATAAAACATAATTGAGTATAAGGAGCAGCTAAAGAATACTCATTGTTTTCATATTTAAATCTATAACTAAATCTAATAAATTTCTTTTCAACTAAATCAGGATCACCTGTAAAATCAACATTATAATTAGGATTAGCTGATACTGTCATAGCGGAGGAACCAACTAAAGTATCAATAGATTTTGTCAATTGTAAAACTACACTTGTTCCTGGGGTTATACTAGTTACTTGTTGTATAACCACTTTATCATCTACTGTAATTCTCCCAGTTCCGCTACCTGTTATTTCTGCTTCTTCACTAGTAATATAATCACCTACTCTTGGAGTTGGTTGAGCACTTGGTTCACTAGTTTGGTTGTCATAATTATAAGTAAAAGTAACATCAGTATAAGCTGCATATGTTGCGGCACCTACTATGCTAGAATCAAAACCTCTTGTAAGTTTTCTTTCAAATTCATTTCTCATAGTAGTATTACTAAAAGTAATATTTACAGTTGTACCTGCATATGTACCTGGAACTTGACCAGCACTACCATCTCTAAAATTATTATATATAATTACTCTACCTGCTGGTAAAACACCTGGATCTATACTTATTACATTCCATAATTCTTGCGGTCCTTGATTTGGAAAACCTGTAACAATATCACCTATTTGTATACCTGTAATATCAGTCATAGTTAACTCATATCCTTTTGCTGGAGCAACAGCTTGATTACCACCGGTACATTCTTGTATAACTTGATGTAATACTAAAGGAGTATTATAAGGATAATATTGAGCTACTGAAATTTGATCTTCATTAAGATAATGTATAGGACTAATTAAATCTAAAGGATTTGCTAAATTTACATTAATTCTTCTAGGTTGATTTCTATTATCTGTCCAAAATAATAAATCCTCTATCATGTTAGTAGCATACATTCTATAATCTTGATGAAAATTTAAGAATGAACCACGTACTAATAATGTAAGAGTATCATTATCTACGTTATATCTATGTATTGTATTTGTATAACCTATATTTATTGTATCACCTGGTGGAGTTCCAGGTCCAGGACATCCTGGTGTTGCAGCAAAACTTACTGGTTGACTTAATGTTACATAGTAATTAGGAGCAACTCCTGATACATTAGTAACAATAGGATCTACTTCTTGACCACCAGCTCCTGATGGTTGACCGTCCCAGTTATCACCCCACAACATCATTCCAACTTCAATTCCTATAGTAGCAGGATTTAATTGGTTTCCAGCCGCGTCAAATATTTGTATTACAGTTTGATCAACTACACCACAAGGATCTGCATATACTTTTAAATCTCTTGGACATCTTCCATCTCCAGAATACCCTGCGCTAAATATATAAATATTAGAATTAGGTGGATCAGTAAATTGCCCAATTATTTTACCATAATATGTTGACCCTGCTCTACCTGTATAAAGATATTTTAATTCAGTATTTCCTAAAACATTCTCAAATTCTCCTACTTCAGCACCTTGTGATCTACTTATTTGTAAATTTTGAGCATCTCTGTATTCGCCATTTGGTAATATTCTAGCATCCAAGTCTTTATTCATCTTGGATTTTAGAAAGGTATTAGTAATTTGTGGCATTGTTTATCGTTTTATCCATTTAGCTTTACCTCTCATTACTTGTACTATTTCATCAAGTTTAATGTTAGATAATCTAATTTTAGCATTTCTTAGTTTAGCGCTCTTTTCTTGTCTTAATCTTTGTACTATGTATTCAGGTTGGTTAATTCTACTTGCTATTATTGCATGAGAAATATACGCGTATAAAGCATCTTCTGCAAGTTTAGGTACTCTACTATCCAAATCATACGCAAGTCCATCAGAGATATACTCTAAAATGATTAGAGAACCTATTAAATTACTAGAAAAAGATATTTTACCTTCTCTTTCATTCATATTAAACCAACCATTGTATTGAGCATATTGTGGTGACATTCCATATTGTTCACCCCAACCCCAATACCAGTATCCTCCATAACCCCAATTATAGCCCCACCAGTCCATACCTTCATTATATAAAGCAAAGTCATAGTTTTGACTAATTAAATTAGTGTTAGCTCTTTTCCATCTTTCTTCTGTTATGGATGTACCTTCTAAATTATCTTCAAAATTATCTTGAGTAGGAACACCCATGTTATCTTGTATAGGTAATTCATATGGAGAATCAGTTAAATTATTAGAAGGATATATTATTCTTTGAACTCCTAATGAATCTATTCGAGATACTCTTACATAATTAACATAATCTTGAGGAAGAATCACACTTAATGTATGTGGAACTGTTAATTCCTGAGATTTAACTGATTTTAAAGTATCATAACTAAATTCTTGTAATCCTCTTTTAGCATGAAATATTATATCACTTCTTCTTACATCGGGAATTAATTTGTCTTTTCCTACAAATCCTACAATAAAATTATTTACTATATCTTCTAATGTAACATAAGAATAACTACCATAATTTTGCTCTGTAGTTACACCATACGCGTCTCTGGCTCCAAAACTACCACCATCAATAGTTTTTAATTGAACTACTAAAATGTGATTAGCTGGAAGATCAGCATTTAATACTATTTCACCATCACCATTAGGTTGATTGTTAAGAGTATAAGGATATTGAGCTGGCCAGTTTGCTGCTGTAACTTCAGTATAAGTTAAACCATCAGGACTAGCATAGAGTTTAAAATTATTTAAAGCATAATTTACCGACGCGGGATCGGGATCACCTAAAACTAATGGAGTATTAAATGTAAACACAAACTCCTTCTGCGGCGCAGTGGTAGTAAAACCTTGAGCACCTGCGTAATATTGACTGTTAGTTTCGGTTATTAAACCTCCATTTGGTGTTGGCATATCTTATTGTTTTTCATTTGAATCTTGTGCACTAACTGCTTGTGTAGCTATTTGCACTATTGAAGGATCTTGTATAATAACACCAGCATAAGCTAGTATTCTTAATATAATTTCATCTTGTTCAGTAACATCTAAACCAAATTGTATAGAAGTACCTGGTTCATATATATAAGCTCCTGTTACTGGATCTGTAGTAGAATCCCATAATACATTATTAGGTTTAGCTAAATATGAAATACTTATACCAGATTGTATACTCTGAGGGTACAATTCTAATACATCGTTCTCATATAAATATATAGGAAATTTTTCTGTAGGTTGAGTTAAAGGGGAAAGAATCAATTGTCTTAACTCGTTTCTTTGTGTGTATTGACCGAGATCGTAATCTCTATAAAATACAGAACCAAGTCTGTATAAAGTATCAGTAGTACCAACAACTACAGGCGCGTCTAGTACTGCAAAATCTAACAAAGGAAAATTATTAGCTACTGCATCATAAGGAATATTAGCGGTTCTTTGAAAATGCTGAAGTTTTTGTTCAATATTTTTAACTCTATCCGCGTATTCAGTATCATTACTTGGTAAACGATATTGCTGATTTAGATCACTTGCATAAGCTTCAAATATAGTAAGCTGTACCTGAGTTGCAGCTTTATTAAACTCATCAGGCGTCATGTATCCTCTTTGTTGTTGATTAAGGATTAATAATACTGTTTGATATACTGTATCTACGTTTACCATTATATTTATATTTTAATAAAAGGCGGGCGAACCCGCCTTATTATTTATCTTAGTCTCTTTTCTATAGACTTAAATACTTCAACACCTTCATCTGTTTTAAACCAAGACGCTATTGCGGAATATGGATTTTCTTCAAATGGAACTGTCATAAGTTTTCTATCATTACTAGCCCAATGAACTGATCTTTGATCTTGTGATATGTAAATTAAATTACTTTCTACTGCGTTAACAGCAAAGTTTCTTAATTGTACATTTTCATCAGCCGCTAGTGATAAGAATAATCTAGGATTCTTTTTAGCAAGTAATAATAAATCTCTTCTTAATTCTTTAGAAGACATTTTATTTACTTTAGACCCATATTCTACTCTTACAATAGCTTCTGCTATATCAATATCCATGTTTCTAGCAACATTTAACGCTTCAATTTCCCACTCAATCATTTCTAATTGATTTTCAGCGATTTTAGTTGGGATGTGTTCTTTATATCTTTTATCCTTCATCGGATGATATACAGAAAGAAGTTTTTGTAATGCTACATTTTCTTTTGGAACATGTAATGTACCATCTCTAAAAGTAATATGTCCTAAAGTTACTTCACCTTTTTGTTCATCTACAAATGGTGAATTCATATTAGTCGCATATCTTAATTCTCTTTGAGTATTGGTTTTTGTATCAAACCATAAAAGAGGATGTCTTCTAGTATGTTTACTTGGAATAGTAAATGTTAATGGTTCCTTATTACCTGTTAGTATATAAGTTCTATTTTTTATTTCCCAGTCTTTTTTTACTGGTTTTATTTTTGCAGGAGCTGGAGCCGGAGCTGCAACTTCTACTTGTGGAGTTTTTTCAACTACCACTTCTTCTTTTTTCTTTTTTGCCATAATATAATATAATTAAATAGTTAAAAAGGTATATGGGCGCCTTTTTGAGCATCAGCTTTTTGACGCCCTAACCTTTATATAGTTATACTCCTTTGAATAATACAAAGTTGTTAGCAGCTTGAGTTACTAAACATCTTTCTGAAAGGAAGTTAACTTCCATTGCATCAAGATCACTAGTAAACGCNCCACCAGCAGAACCTGTTAACCAAGATTTCATTCTTCTATCATCACCTTGAGACGCTCTATATCTTACATGTAAGAAAGGTCTACGGATGTTAGTTCCTAAAATTTGATCATAAACAGTTGTAGTACCAGCTGGAATTAATACTCCTTCAATAGAAGCAGGACCAGTCATACCACCACGAGTCGAAGCATCGTTTAAGTATTTCCAATCTGTTTTATAGAAGTCATAAGAACCTCTTCTGAAACCGCTGAAACCTAAGTTTAAAGCCATTTCTTCTGAGTTTTCAAATAATCCAAAAGCAGTACCACCTGCAGCTCCTGAAGAAATGCTAGCAAGCATATCATCAAAATCTAAAGCAGTTTGTCTGTCTAAGAATAACATGTTCTCTTCAATAGCACCCTGAGTATCTAAGTTTCTTAGGATGTCATCAAAATCACCGATACCTGTAGCAGCAGAGAAACCAACCATTACGTTNCCTCTATCTTCAATAGAAGCAAATAAACCTTGAGTTCCAATACCAGTAGCGATAGGAGAAACAGCTGCATCAACTAATTCACCTTCTACACATACCATTTCTAGGTAATCCTCAAATCTAAGTCTTGTTTCAGACTCAGCTTTAAGATACCAAAGGTATCCACCTGTACCGTCTTCAGTAGCAACTTCTACCCAACCAATCTGAGCCATATCAGAACCATTAACAACATATTTGTTTCTGATTATGATAGGGTTGTTATTAAATTGAGTAAAAGAAGGATCAACACTGATATACTGTGTTCCTGTTACAGCACCAGGAGCACCTGGAGCGTTAGGAGTTACAGATCCTTTTTGATATTCAGAACCATAAACGAAAATCTTTACATTTCCGACAATACCAGCTGTAGCTAAACTTGCAGCAGTATAAGGTTCAACAGTTAGAACGAATGTAGCAGTGTTTGAAGCTGTTACTAAACATTTTACTTCGTTACCAAAGTCATCCATTACTACGATAGTAGATCTTGGAGANACAACGTTTTGAATGTTTGCAGCANCAGTTGGGTTTACATTAATTGTATTACCAGCACCTGTTTGCGTACAATCGTCATAAGCAATGTGTAATCTATTTTGTTCAGACCAGATTACTTGGTCACTTGTCATAGGAAGTTCAGCTCCAACCATTCTTAAGAATCCAGATAAAGTTCTGTTACCATATCTTTCAACTTCAGCTTCGTAAATCTCTGGTAAATACTGTTGTGCAAAATCTGCAAAGTTAGCAGCACCAGCGTCAGTCCACTGTAAATAGTTAGAATTTAGAATTTCCTGTACTTGACTTGGTACAATAGTACCAAATTGTGGGGTTAAAGCCATTTTTCTAAATTTTAATTGTTAAATGTTCTTCTTTTGATTTTCAATTTTGATGAATCTGCTCCACTAATAGCTTTTACCTGTAGTCCCCCCACGAAAACGTCTCCGCTGGCAACCTGCCTTGGTGCTTCGCTTGCTGGATTTTTAGATTTTTTTACGATGTCTTTTACTCCATCGGCTTTACCTTGCTCATAAAAATGAGAGGCTAGTTTATCAGCATTCATCGCAGCATATAAAGCTTTATGATAACCTGCAGCGTCACTAATATTTCCATCTTTGTCTAGATATTTCTTTACAAAGTTTTCAATATTAGATTGACTTTCAGCTACTTTCACAGGATCTTTTACCTTATACCTAAACTTTTTATCCCCAACTGAATAATCAAAACCTTTGAATTCTGAGGTAAATAAGTCGTTAGTACGTTTTTGAAAAAGCTCTTGTGATTGCTTTATAGTTTGTTGCTGTTTATTATAACGATTGAAAAAATCCATAGCTTTTTGCTGTTCTTGAGTTACTCCAGGACGATTTTTAATTTCAGCATAATACTGAGATTTTTTATTTTCTAAATCCTGTTTTGCTTTTGCAACCGCTTCTTTATAAGCTAGTTTTTTTCTACGTATTTCTTTTGGATCATCTATATCTTCTTCATAAGTAAAGTCTTCTAAAATAAGACTTATATCTTCTGAATCAAGATGAGGTTTAGTTTGTCTTAAGTGTTCACGTAACAACTGATCATTATCTAATGTACTATAATCTTTATTTAAATGTACATAATCTTCTACAGTTCCACCAGTTTCTTCCATAAATTTTACCAGTTTGTCAATGTTTTCTGGTAATACTCTTTCTGGCATAGATACTTCATCAGTAACCATATTGTCAACTGGTTTAGTATCTTCAGTAATTTCTTCAATTATTTCGGTAATTGGAGCTTCTACTTCTTGCTTGGTGTCCCGTACTTCTTCAGCCATTCCTTTGCTGTCGCTACTGTCTTTGGGTTCTTCGATAGAAGCATCGCCACCATCTGTCTTTTGTGTTTGAACGGCATCTTTTTCTGGTTGTTTAGTTAAATCCATTTTAGCAACTTCAGGAATTACTTCTCCTTGTGCTTCAGGTTTTGTGAAATCTACTTTTACTGGTTCATCTTTTGAATCACCTAAATTTTTAGCTTTACGCTTAGGTTTAGACTTTATTTTAAAGTCACCTTCTTGTTTTACTTCATCTGACATAATATAATATAATTAAATAGTTAATATTAAATAACTGGTTGATTCATTAATTGTGGATCATTTTCAAAATCTTTAGGCATCTCATTGTTTTGACGTTGAGAAATCATTTGACTTTGTTGTGTTCCAGCTATTCTTGTTCTGTTATCTTTACGATCTTCAATTTCTTGTTCTCTTTGTATTTCTCTATTTCCTTTCATTTGCTCTAACTGCATTTGATAGTTAAATTCTTCAGCCATTAATTCTCTTTTAATTTGAGCTTCTGTTTGCATTCTTTGAATTTCAAACTGAGATTTCGCTTCTTCTAAACTAACTTTTTCTGCTGTTAAAGCTTGCTGTTTTTGTACTTCTGATTCAGCTGCTTGCTGTGCCGCATCGGCATTTGCTTGAGCTTGTTGCTGATTCATTTCCATTTGCATTTGTCTATCATGCTGCATTTTACGTCTACGTTTTTGTTTTAGCATTTGATTAGCTAATTTTAAATTACGTATTTGACGCACTTCAATTGCATCTTCTAAATCAATACCACCACTAGAAAGAGCAACTTGAATATTTTCTTCTAATCTTTGTTTTTCTTCTTCATCTGGTTCTAAATCCAAATAAATTCCAAAATCATGTAAATTAATTTCTTGTAATCCGTCTAATGTAGCAGTATTAAAAGCCGTTATACTATTCTTTAAAGCATTAGCAGTTAAAGGATAATCTAACATATCATTTACTTTTTTAGATATATTTTCACAAACTCTTAATGTTAAATATAAACTAGCATTATTAATATGTTTAGTTGCTATATTAGAAGCTTGTGCAGCTATTTTTTGTAATCCTACTAAAGTATCTTTATCAGCTAGACTTCCATCTCTAGCTTCATTTAATCCGGTCACATCTCTTATCATTTGTAAATAATAATTATATGTTTGAATTAAATTTTGTACTTTTGCTTGACCNGATCCACTAGCTAACTCTTGAACTGGTATTTTTCCTCTATTTAATTCACCATCTTGAGTTAACGATCTACCTACAACAGAACCTGTTTGGAAATACATGTTTAATGCTTCAGCTGGATTATAATTTGTACCATTACCAAGATCAACCTCTGCTAGTCCGTCCATGTCTAAGAATACACCGTCTGGTACCATTCTAGCTATAACTTGTTGTAGTTTTAAATGAGTTATTTGAATCATATCAGCAAAACCTGTAATTCTACTTACAATTGAATTAATTCTTCCTTTATACATACGTGGTGCACATAAAGCATAATTCATTTCAACTTTAGTAGTATCAGCAAAAGGTCTAGTCATNTTTTCTGCTAATTCCCATTTTAACATAATATCTGTACCTAAAACTTTTACACCTTTATATAATACTTCTATTGTTCTTCCTACTCTTTCAAACATTTCTGTTTGTGGAGGATTAAAAGTATCTGGTTTTTCTATAGCTTTTACTAAACCTTGTTCAGTTTCTTTTATTTTAAATACTTGATCACTATATGTTTTATATTCAAAATACATTACAGGAATAGTATTTTGATCCCATGGACCATTACCNTAACCATATAAATAACTTTTATTTCCTTGATATTCTTGAATTTTTTCTAATTCTGCATCAGATAAATTAGGAAATTGTTTAGCTATTTCTGGTAAAGTTACAGCTTTTAATTCGCCTATATAGTATAAATCTTCAAAATTTGGATCTTCTGTGTAAGAATATATTAACATAGCNGGATCTACATAATCTATAGTAACTCCATTTGCTAAATTAAAATCTGTTTTAACTGCTCCAATACCACATGTCACTAGATCATAATTTACTCTACGTCTAATTAAATCCCATTTATTATAATCTAAAACCTGATTAATAACTTCTTCTTCAGCAATCTCCACAGCTTGTTTATAACTTAACTGCATGTGTAGTTCTAATTCTTCAGGTGTTTGAGGTAATTGTTCTTCAGGTATTTCAGTATTAAATAAATTACTACCTAGCTTAGCAGTAATTTGTTTCATAGTATCTCTAGCAAAAATATCTTGTGCTAAACTTTCAGCATAATTAGTTCTTTTTTGTAAAGCTCCTGGATCTTGAGCGTAAGCATTAATGTCATAATCTTTATTAGAAATTCCATTAGCTAATATATCTACAAATTTACTAATAATCGGTACTGGTTTCCAGTCTAAATTAAGATATGATAAATCTCCATTAATAGATAATTCATCTTTATATTTTTGAGTAGGTTGCTCTCCTCTTGCGTATAATCTTAATCTATTATAATTATTCCAAGTAGTTAAATATCTATTACCGTTAGTTCTACCTAATAAAAACCACTCTTGTTCTATAGCCTGTGCAACTTGCATACCATATTCCAATGAGGATTTTTCAGCGTCACTAACCACTTGGCTAGGAAAAATACTACTACCGTTACTATATATACTTTTCATTTAATCTATAATTTTTGATAATTGACCTTTGTTATCATATCTTTTAATTCCTAAATCATAATTTTTTAATACAAGTTTAGGATTAGGTCTGTATTTATTTTTATTACAAGCCATTATTGCTAGTCCTGTGCTAATAGAAGCATCATGTGATGTTCTATTGTTAATGTCAAACTTTGCCCAATCTTCTAATGTTCTTTGAAAATATACGTCTCCATAAGTATTATCCTCTCTTCTACCTACATAACTTTCAATATAACTTTCAATAGCAGCCGCGTGTGCTTGTTTTATATCTTCACTTGAATTAGGTATACCACCTATTTCTCTTTCTGTTACTGATAATTTATTATATATTTTATCTGGTCTATTCATTGAAAAACCTCTATAACCTCTACGTTTAAAATGATAAAGTATTCTAGGTTTATTATTTTCAATTAATATAGGCATTCCATAAAATACGCANGCCATTAATACGTCTTCAAAAAATATTTCTGCTGTTTGTGGTCTAGCTATATATTCTAAAAAGAAATGATTAGGTGGAACATCTTCCATGCTAAATTTAGTTAAACCATGTAAAGAACCATTAGATCCTCTTCCATCTACAGTTCCTGATATATCATATGGGTCACATCCAAATGCTCCTAATGTTTCATTACCTGGGTATTTCTTACCCATTTTAAATATTACATTATTTTGTAATCTTCTAGGTGGAACCCAGGATACAAAAAATCTTCCAGTTTTACTAGGAGAAAATACTACTTCAGTATCTTTTATACCTCCTATCCATTGGAAATTTCCTTGTGTTATAATATTAGTGTTTTTTATATCAGAATTCCAATCAATTTGCTCGTATATTTTTGTCAAATTAAATAATGAAGATTTTGCTTCATCTCTAAAAGCATGTTCTTCTGTTCTTGGAAATTGTCTATAAAATTCATTTAAAGCGTCTTGATCTTCTTTTAATCCATCAACTTCGTTTTGCCAATAATCAATAACTCCTAATGTTATAGGTACTCCATCTGGTCCTTTAACTAAATCTTTCGGTGTATCGAATACAGGTATGCCATAAGAATCAATGTATCCTTCGTAATTCCATTCCATAGGTATGAACAAACTATATAATCCTGAGCGAGTCTGTCCATTGCGGTTTCTCTGCGTGACATCCGAATCATAATATAATTTTTTAAAGTTGTTACCTCCTTTATCTAAAGCGTTACAAGTAGAACCCATCATACATTTACCAATTATTCTACTACCTAATCTTAATGTGGTTTTTGTAACTCTCCAGTTGTTTAATATATTATTTGGTTTTTCCCATTTACCCGATTCATCATGTACTAATAGTTTTAATTTTTCACCATCATAACTATTATCACCNGTGTTTTTCCAATCAATAGTTGTATCTAATCCTTGAAGTTCTGGAGCTTGAGTATTGGTTGTTAATTTACGTCTTGTAAATTTACTAGCTGGCACTCTATAAGCTAATTCTGTTTTAGGTCGGTCCATACCGTCCTGTATAGGTTTAAAGAAAAAAGGATAATTTACAGAAATAGGAACTATTTTATCTGTAAACATCGTTTTAGCATCGGGTCCTGATTTAGATAATACTCCATATCTTGAATCTGAAGAAATAGTAGCTAAATTAACTGTTTCTCCTGAAGCCATAAATGAAAATCCAGATCTTCTGTTTTTAAGGTAACACATACCGTAACATCTTTGATCTGCTTTACAAGCCTCCCAAAATATAAAAAATAATCTATTAGCTTCTCTAAAGTCCGGTTTACCTACATCAATTTTACTCCATTGTAAATACATATAGTGAGTACCGGTTAAATAAGTTGGTTTATCATTATTATAAAACCAAAATCCTTTTTCTCTTCTATTAAATTCTTTATCAATAAAATCGTACCACGTTTCTTTAAAATCTAAAGGATATTCTTCCCAATCAAATATGGTTTTAATTCTACCTAATTCTTTAGGTATTTCAGTATATTCCCAGGTATTAGATTTAAAAGTGGTAATATCTTCTTCTAGCGGTAAAGCTATTTTTAAATTTTGTATTTCATATATTTCACCTATTTTACCAGTTTTACTAATAATAACTATATCATGTTCAGGATTATATCCATACTCCCATTTTTTATACTTATTATTTTTTTTAAGTATTTTAGGTTTTATATACTCAGGTAATATTTTAAAAAGAGTTTGTTCGTACATTATTTAGACCTCCCTTCTGCAAAACCTTTAAATTCTTTAGGTTTTTTTGTTTCTTTTTCTACTTTACCTTCAATAATATTTTCTTCTTCATTAATTTTAGCTAATATTTCAAACGCATCAAATATAGCTAACTTTTTTGTTGCAGCAGCGTTTTTAAGTCTATCTGCTGATATGTCTGGACCAAAATCAATAATAGGTTCTTTAGCAACTTTAATTAATTCATCAACCGCTATTCGCCCAGCTTGGATTATATTCTTCTTTATTTTTTTCGTTTCCATACTTAATTACAATATCATTTGATTTCATACAATAAAGGCGTTCATCATCTATGATAAATTCCCACTCTCCGCCAGGTCTAAAACCTACAAGATCTTCTACATGTATATCTAAATTAGTTAACTTATCATTACTAATTTTTAATACTCCAGTGTTAGGTTCTTCTCTAACTATATCTATATTATTAGAATTTTTTAAAGGTTTAATAAAACATCTATCTCCAAAAGATTTCCATTTATCTTTGTTTTTATAAAGATATATTTGATCTATACCGGCAAAATACATATTATCTTTAAAATAAGATCTACTATTGCTTTGTTTTCCTTGCATAGTATAAAATCTTCTAAAAATATTTTGATGTACCACAACAATAGCACCTTTTTTAATAGGTGTTTTAATTGCTAGTGGTACTTCTAAAACTTTGGCATATCGGTTAACAAATTTCCAGGATTCAATTTTAGTATTTAATATTAAATTTTTTTCACCTATTTTTTTGTTATTAGCATATCTATCCCCTAGTGGTTCAATAATAAACTCGTATAAACTATTCATTAATATTCTAAATCATATTCAACAGCTATTGCCATGTTAGAATTAAATTTCTTCCATGGTAATACTTCGTTGTTTTTCTTTATATAAATATTATATGAATTATCTTTATTATCAAATAAAATATGAGATATTTCATGNCCACCGTATACTTGCTGACCTATAGAATAATGCATAGCTTCATTTTTATAATCAGCACCAATACTAATTTTTCTTATTACGCTATCCATTTTGTTTTTCAATTACAGTATATTCTCCATTTTCTAAATTAATGTTAATAGGACCATATTTTTCTTCTAGTTCTTTTTTAACATCTTCTTGTTTTGTATTAACACCTGCAATTTTATGTAACATTGCGTGTTTTTCTGCTTCATTAACACCTATATCTTGTAATAATTGTGCTATTTCAGTTTGTAATTTAGTAATATTATCTAACTCCTCTTGTGTTATTTTTTTTACTTCCATTTTATTTAATTTAATTTGTTACTATCCAGTGTTTTTTATACAATGTACTATGATTGCTATCTCCTTCAAACGTACACATTAATGTATTATTTTCATATGAGTAAGTTATAAATACTTCCCAATCATTATCTGGATTAATAAGTTTAGTTTTTACATAGTCATCTGTTACTTCAATAATTTGCTCTTCTACTGTGTCCTGTTCATAAAGAGAAAAGTTTACAAATTTGTATCCTTCATCTTCATTATATAAAATAACTACATAGTAGCTAGTTTCATCACTAGACCATACTCCAGAAATATTTTCATGCAAGTCATGACTATTCATAGTAATACTAAATAGCATTACTATACCTAATAATAATTTTTTCATAATATTTAATTTAATTCTATTTATATTATCACTTATAAATAAGGATTTTTACTTTTTGAATATACTACTAGCCTTTTCTGTCGTTCGNCCGCCGAAATAGGCTAATACGACCGCCATCATAACCTTCTCAAAAGTATCGTTCCATAATTCATTTATATGAAACGGNATAGTTTCTACACTATCTAATATACCCGCAAAAGAAAATACAACAATGCACCATACTAATACTAATGGACGTACATTTTTTGACATCCACGAGTCAGACATAGAATCAGCTTCCCAACGTGAAGTTATAGCTTCAATTTCTTTAGTCTGTTGTTCGTATATTATTTGTTGTAGTTTTATTTTATCTTCTGCTGGAGCATCAGCTTTAGTTATAGCTTCTATTGCTTCTTTTGGTGATGTTACACCTTGTAATACATTTCCTAATGTAGGATTTATTACAGATGCAGCGCCAAACAATAGTTGCCCAACGGTTGTATCTTTAAATTTTTTACTCATAGTTAATATTTTTCAAATGGATCAGTTTTGCTATAAGCTTCTTTTTCCCATGGTAGATTTGGGTTACCTTCATCCATTTCAGATCTAGGCCAGCATTTACCTTTCCAATATACACAATCATCATCATAGTCTAGATCACCTCTTTTAACTTGATCTATGTGTACTTTTTCATGCTCAACTATGCTTTCTCTTTCTTCTGGATCAGTTATATCTTGAGAAATTAGTATAGTACCATTTTTATTACCTTTACCTAAACATCCTTCCTCTAAATCAGCATGATATATAGGAGTATTATCTATATCATAAGGACGATTAATTTTAAATCCCTTATTTTTTTTAAACTCTATCATTTTTTAGAAGGAAACATTTTATTTAAAACAGATTTTCTTTTATTACATCCGCAAGGGACACCAGTTACTCTTGATATTCCATCAACAGCAGCTTTGATGCCCGTTGCTTTTGTAAAATTTTCAATCTTATCGCCTAAACCTTGCGATGCCATTAAGCAAATGTTACGTTATTTACATACATTTGAGCTCCATTATCATCTACTCCCCAGTTTACAGTAGCTTTTACACCACCTGGATTTGCAGTTAACGCACGGTTAATAGCATTAGCTCCTAGGTTAGCAGTCATAACTGGATTAACAGCGCCTGAAGTAGAAGTAGATAAAGTAATAGTAACTTTATCACCTGGTGTTCCTCCTGCAAGGAAAACCTCTACAGTTTGATCAGCAGATTGTTGTACACCTGTAATCTGATCAACATTAAGCAATTGTTGTCCATTTTCATAATCGTTAGCGTTACCAACGACTTCCATAGAAATAAATTTTGCCATGATTTTTGTTTTAAATGTTATTGTTGTTGTTGTTGTGTTTGGTTTTATACAGATCCATGACTGTTTTAATTTCCACCAACTACAGGAAAACCTTGATGATAATCCCANGGGTGTTTCTTTTTATCTTTAGCTAACCACTCTTCTTCAGTTTCTTCTTTATTTAAAGAATTATGTAAATCAGTAGTAGTACCGGTAAAATTTGAAAAATCTGGTACTCCATATGCTTTTAACGTATCTTCTCTAGCTTTTTCTTTTCTTTCTATTTCTCTTTCTTTGTCAAGCTCGGTCATTGCATTGTTGTAAGTTTCATATCCCTCAGGATCTAAAGTTTTATGAGCAAAACTACCTTTTTTAATTTTCTTTAAACCATCTTCAATAGCTTTCTTTTTATCTAATTCTTCTTGCTCTTTCTCTCTTTTTCTTGCTACATTTTCACCAGCAGCTTCAGCTACAACTAAACCAGCATCTATAATAGATTCACCTATTTTCATTTCTTCCTTTAAAAGCTCTGTATTATCTACCATTTCTGGATTAGTATAACTTGAACCTAATGTAGGAAGATCAAAAGATTGAGGGGTTGAAGACTTGTATTGATTTAATGGAGATTTATTATTAAATCCTACTGTAAAAGGATTTTTCATAAATCTTGTTCTAATTAAATTCATTTTTTAGCCATTTTTTTAAAAGTNTTAGCTAGATTATATCTTTTACTTCCTGGAGGACAAGTAGGTCCACCAAATTTATCCCCTGTGCAAACACCTTCAGTACCTCTTTTTTTAATATCTGCAGTAACTTCTTGTATCCACTTGTCTTTGTTCATTGGAGAAGATTTTCTAGATGGTCCAAATCCAGGAGCATTTGGATTTTTTGATCCATAACCCATAAACTCTTCATATTTATTTTGTACATATTCCTTAGTAGGAAAACCCTTATTACCTTCTTCTGAATAAGACTGAAATAAACGCTTAGGAGCTGTTTGCATAAATTCTTGTGGAGCTTCAAGCGGCATTGGTTTTGGTTTATCTTGCCACTGTTTTTTTAAGTACTCTTCTTGATTTTCTTTAACTGGTGAGCTAGATCTTGACATTCCATGATGTTCTGCGTGAGTATCCATACCAGGATGCCAGTTGTAACTATCATGAGCGTCATCAAATAATGCTTCTGCATGACCTTTATGACCTTCGTGATATAATTTTCTACCTCTTTTTACATCTTCTTCTTCCCATGAATTAACCATGTGGTGATGTCCTCTGGAGTGTCTAGCGTTGCCAGTATATTCNCCATAATGTCCTTTGTGTCCCATNTCTATATATTATTTAGGATTTTTTTTCTTTCCTTTACCGCTTCTTTTATCTAGCTTATTAGCTTTTTGTAAAAGTTTCATTACTTCTGGATTTTCATAATCATACTCATCTCCTCTTTCTGCTCCACTAGCTTCAGATATTTTCATAGCTTTTTGTCTTAGCTTGTGAGCCCTTGTATGTCTACTAACACCTTTGTCTTCCTTCTTATATCTACTCATACCTTCATCTGGGTGGCTCATAGATACACCTTCTTTATGTGGATGCTTATGGTTTTCATCTGTATAGCTATTAAAACCATTTAAAGGAGATGCGTTTCTAGATACACCTTTACCGCCTACATGATGACATCCTGCNTTTCCTTTTGTATAATCTCTATGTGTTGCTGATTGATCTCCATGTGAAGAACCGTCATGCCCGTGATAACCTTTGTCTGTTCCTTTATAATTAGCATAATCTGTATGGGTAGCAGATTGGTCACCTTTCATTGCGCCATATCTAGACATACCTTTTTTACGATCAGCTTTACCATCGTCTTGAGTAATATCATCTATAGCATTGTATTTTTCTTGTGCATCTAAATGAGCTGGAGAATCTTGTTTTCTATGCATATCATCTACGATAGGCATGTATTTAAGTTCATCTACACCATGAATACCATATNTACTAGCATTATTAACTGGAGATGATTTTCTATNTAAACCTTTTTTTCTTTCAGCTTTTTCATATTTTAAAGCTGAATTTAATCTAGGTAATGGATTGTTTTGATTATAAGCCATAATTGTTGTTGTTATTGTTGTTGTTGTTGTTGTTGTTATTATTCTGTTTCAGGTTCTATTTCTTCTCCTTCGGGTATTATATTTAATTCTACTAATCTATCTCTGAAAACATTGTAATCTAAATATTCTTCTACGTCTTCATATTTTGTATCAAAAGTTTGACCAGGACCAACTTTACCAAATATTTGAGGGTATCCGTTTTCATCAAAACACAACCAGTATATAATATCGTTAGATGTATTTTTAATTGTATATTTTATAACACTCATAATTTTATATTCCTCCTCCGTCAACTATTCCACCCATGTCTGCTATTAAAGCATTTCTACCGGCTACAGCTGCGGCGTTACTTAAATTATATTTACTTATTCCAAATTCCCAAATTTGAGAACCACACCAACTACTTGTTTTAGCTCTAGTATATGGTACTCTAGCACCAAAAGCTACTAACATGTTATCATAGTTTGCAGGACTAATTTCAGGATCAGTTGCTTGACCTGTACCCATAAATCTTCTAATACAGTATGTATTTTGCATATCCCATGCTGAAAGATCTTGATCAAAATCACTAGCTCCATTAAACATATCTAATACACCATATCTATTAGGATTTTGATATGTACCAGTAATATCCCACATACTAATATCTTGATTAAACGGTGTGTTTCCAAATAAGTTATAAAATGATTGTATATTACCTGTTTGCCAATTGTTTAATGGTGTATTAATTTGTGTTCCAAAAAACACTCTATCTAATTGTGTAAGTCCAGAATTAAACACCCAGTTGTTTAACCAAGTACCTCCTGTAAAATTTGAGCAACCAGCAAATAAACTTTGAATATTTGTCACATTGCTTATATCCCAATTACTTAAATCAGGATTACCAGGTGTTTGGTTAAATACACTATACATCGTCGTAACATTTGACGTATTCCAATTAGACACGTCACCTGTAAAGTCTGAACCAGAAAACATAGCTCCTATATGTACAGCGCTAGACATATCCCATCCAGATACATCACCAATTGAAGCAGTATAAGGACCACTACCTACAGCAAACATGCTTTCAAAACTTTCAACATTGCTTACATCCCAGTTATTTAAGTTAGGTATTTCAAATGTAGTTCCATTTGGTCCTTGATAACTACTAAATACACCTCTTAAACTAACTCCACTAATTTTAGGAGTATCAGTAGCTGTTATAAGCATTTTATTTGCTTGAGCGAAATTATATGCACACCAGTAATTTGTGTTATTACTAGTACTTGGTACAGCAAAGTCAAAATCACCCCATTGTTTTAAATTAATTATTTTTTCTCTATCATATTTATTTCCTTGACTAGTTCCACCAGCCAAAGTCCAACCTTGTATTGATTGTGATGGACTGTTTATTTTTATAGTATATATTCCAGGTGAAGCATAAGTATGAGCAACAGTATAATCTACCGTAGGATTTGTATTGTATGTATCTGAAGTTCCATCGCCCCAATCAACAATTATATCTAAATTTAATCCACTAGGGCCAACATTTGGTGTGTCAAAAGCGTTAACTTGAAATGGTAATCTTATTTGATTATTTCCTGATCCTTGACTTGTTGTATTATTAGTATTAATATCAAATACCATAGTTCCTGGTAATATTACTCCTCCAGAACCAGGTACATTAGGCACGGCTAGTATTGCGTTTGCATTTCCCAGTATAGTTGGTGCCATGTTATATCATTGCTATAATATCCGCAGCAGTAGTTCCTGTTGCGTATACTCGTTGTACTTGTAATGGTATAAATGAGGCATCAGCTATATTGTTTAAAGCAACTGTTTCACCTCCTACAGTTAGTACTCTTAAGTTTCCTCCAGTACCTACAAATAAACTGTACCCAGGAGATTGAAATTGTTGATTACCTTTGTAAATCTCATAAGTTCCTGGTGATATACCTGATAATAATTCTATATCGCTTGAATTTATAACATCTCTTACTTCTGCTATTGCTCCAGCGCTATCATATACAACATCTCCTCCGTTTATATTAAAACCTTTTGGGTTTGTTTCTGCATTAGTAAATCCTTTACCTACATCAGTTAAAGTTGTTCCTGCTCCTGTATTAGTTCCACTTATAATAACTCCAGGATTAGGAATATTTACTGAATCATCAGGTATAACTACTACTGCATTAGTTGGTTGATTGTTTGCCATTTTGTTTAAATGTTATTATTATTTATATTCTTTTGCTTTTTGAGTGATTGGTCCACCTACAAATGGTACTGCACCTAATTTAAGTTTCATACCCATCATTCCAGAACTTGAACCTTCACCATGTAGTCTACCTACTTGACTTAATGGACCGTCCCATATATGTGATTCACCAACTATACCTACTTTTCCTTTCCCCATTCTTTCTGCGTGAGGATCGTGTGTGTGATTGTGTTTTGACATAATTATTGTTTATAAAGTGATTAATTTTTTTGGACCTACTGCATTTGCTCTTGCTATTTCGCTACCATATATACCATTAGCTGTTGCAGTTGCTGCGGGATTAAAACCTCCTACTGTTGCTATTGGAGCATTACCCATAGCCATACCCGCTGTTATTGTGCCTCCTCCTGTTGGACCTGCAAAACCTCCAAATCTGTTAGTTGCATATCCTTGACCTGTAAGATCAGCTCTTGGAGCACCTGTTGCTTCTCGAGCTGAAGGATCAGCATACATTTCGCCACCTATTGAACTGAAACCAGTAGCAGAAGCATTATTTGGATCTTGATTGTTTACACCAGATGCTGCAATTTGCGCAGCAGTCCCAACTTGTGGCCCTTGATTCATAATAGATCTTGCTAAACTAGCAATGCCTTGATTAGCTAACTGTCCAGTCGCTAGTTGTTGTGCTAATTGACGCGGATTTCGCGACCCTACAGATTGACTTACATAATTTGCTATACTATCTCCAAATCCATCAATTCCTAAATTCTGTAGATTTTGCATATTACCTGGCATAAAACCGAAATTTAAAGGACTATTCATGTTATCTATTTTTATCTTTGTTTACATTATAGATAGAAGTTTGTAAAACTTTATCCATATATGTTGTGCCTTTCATTATTTTGTTTCTTCTTTCACTAGTAGGTATATCTTCTTCACCTAACATAATACGATAAATTCTTTGAATTAATTGTTTACCTTTAAAAGAAACCTTATATATATTATATTTTTGTGTAGTTCTATTTCTATGTCGCCATACAACTACCCAATCATTTTGTATTAATCTATTCCACCTTCTATTATCCCAACTATAAGAATATGTACCCATTTTAAAATCATGTATGGTAAATAAATCTATACAATCTAAGTAAATTAAAAGTTCAATATCAGCATCTGTTAGATCGTTGTTTTTGGAAGCCCATCGACGTATAATACGGTAATGTTTCAACAAGTTCAACTCTTTAATATCACTTGCTTCTAGCTTTTTCATAAAACAACGACCACATCCTGTAACTTAATTACTTGGTATGTGATTTTATCTAATTCAATCATATGACCAGCATGTCGGTCATAAAATATAATATCTTTTTCTTTTACTCCTTCAACTTCACTTCCAATAGAAACTACTTGTGCTTCAATATATCTAATATCACTTCTATCATTTTTACTTAATAATAAACCGCCTTCAGACTTAGTTATATTTTCTTCTACTTTTTTAATTATTAAATATCTACCTACTGCTTTCATTTGTTCTAACATTATTTATTACACAATCAGTAGATAAAATTGTAGTAGCCACAGAAGCCGCATTAGTTAAAGCACTTTTTGTAACTAATAATGGATCAATAATACCTTCCTTAACCATATGTACCATATTTCCCGTAACCACATTTAAACCGTAATTATCTCTAATTATAGGTGTTTTATTTTCTATACCAGCATTAGCTAATATAATATCATAAGGAGCTTTAATAGCTTTATATAATATATTTTCACCTATATTTTTTTGGTCTAATGCTTTTGAAGCGTTAAGCAAAGCAACACCACCACCAGCTACCACACCTTCTTTAATAGCAGCTTTTGTAGCACATATTGCATCTTCTATTCTATCTTGTTTTTCTTTTAATTCTATATCGGAATTAGCACCAACTTTAACTATAGCAACTTTCGCGCTTAATCTAGCTAGTCTTTGTTCTAATCCTATAACTTCATGAGGTTTTAATTTTTTAGTTAAATCTTTTTTAACTTTTTTAATTAATTTATTCACCTCATCAGAAACTTCTTCAATTTGGATTATAGTTTGGTCATTTCCTGTTGTAGTCTTTAAACATGTTCCTAAATAATCTAGTTCTATAGTATTTAAGTCATCACCTAAATCTTCATTAATTATTTGTGAATTTGTTAGTAAAGCTAAATCTTCCAGTATTTGTTTTCTTCTTAAACCAAACGCTGGTGGATCAACAACATTTACTTTTATATTACCCTTTATTTTATTCATTACAAGAGCAGATAAAACTGCTGGTTCTACTTGTCCTATAATAAATAAAGCTTTATTGTTTTTTATAACATATTCTAAAACATTTTGAATCTGTCTAATAGAATCAATTTTAGAATCAACAATCATTACTAGAGGATTTTCTAGTTCTGCTGTAGTATTATCTTTATTAGTTATAAAATTTTGATTTAATAAACCTTTGTTATATTCTACACCTTCAACTATTTCTACTTTAGTTTCACCTGCGCTTGAAGGTTCCATCATTACTACTCCAGTATTACCTACTTCAATAAATGCTTGAGCAATTAAATCTCCTAATTCTTTATCATTATTAGTAGATATAGTAGCAATTTGTTGTATTTTATCTTTTACTGGAACTGCTTGTTCAGTTATATATTTAATAACTTTATCTACACCGTTTAAAATACCATTTTTAATTTCACGCACATTAGTCTTATCTAATTTACTATATGCTTCTTTTAAAATAGAATATGCTAATACTGTAGCAGTAGTTGTTCCATCTCCAGCTTCTTTAACTGTTTTCTTAGCTGCTTCTTTTAATAAAGTTGCGCCTATATTTTCTACAGGATCTAAAAGTATAATTGAATCTGCAACAGTAACGCCATCTTTAGTTATAATGGGTTTACCATTTGCATCTTCTAAAATTACACATTTACCGCTAGCTCCTAAAGTGGAGCTAACAGCATTTGTGAGTTTTTCTATACCTTTAAAAACCTGTTCTTTGGCATTAACGCCAAAATTCAGATTTTTTACTATCATTTAATTTAATTTAATTTGATTATTTAAAGGTTTTAACGACTTTAGGACCTTTTAAGAAATCCACTTTTTTAGCATAGTGTTCTACTGAACCATCAATAGCTTGTTCTGCTCCTTCAATAGTTTCTCTTCTAGTCACGTCGTGCCAAGTATCATCTTCTGGATCTTGGTATTCAGTTTGATAAAAACCGTTAGGTAATTGGGTTATCCTCCAGTTTTTCTTTTCTGCGAGGTGTTTCCAAAGGTTAATGGTTTCTTCTGAAATTTGTGGTTGACTATTCCACGATCTAGTCTGGTAATAAAACGTCATAGTTTTTGGTTTTAAGTTTATATTTGGTTTACGCTCTTAACCGAGCAGGTATATGTTTATTATTACTTGTTTTTTAATATTTTTACCTTATATAGGGTCTTCATTGTTTTCTATCATGGTTTGTAATGCTATTCTAGCCTCTTCATCCGTTTGAGATTCTGATGTTTTATAATATACTATTACTGGTTGATTTATTTTTTTATTTTCATTACCTGAAACATTACATACAATATTTTCAGGGTGGAACGATTCTTTTATTGTTACTTCTACTGCCATAATTAAGTCATTCTTATTTGTATTACACTTCCGTTTCTATACAGTTCTCCAAGTCTTACACCACCA
>PBPJ01000029.1 GCA_002725495.1 Candidatus Woesearchaeota archaeon
ATTACTCAAATCCAATAATATGTTTTCTTCGGCAATATCACATTTAGTTCTAGAAATATTTGTAAAATTATATTCTGAATTTAGCAATTTAATTAATTCATAACCTAATCCTGAACTTCCACCAGTTATAAGAGCCTTTTTCATATAATTGTAATTCATAATTTTTTATTAAGGTAACTAAAAAGTTTTTTTATAATTTTTTCACTTTTACCACTTGAATCATTATCGGGAACAAATTCTACAACGTCCATTCCAAATAGTTCGGGCTTAATAAGTAAGTCTAAACTTTTAATAAGTTCATCATATTTCATTCCATTTGGTAATGCATGATCTACCGAAGGCATAATTGAAGGATCAAGTACATCTAAGTCCAAAGATATGTAATAATTCTTAGATTTAATATTCTTCAATTTTTTAAAATCAGTTCTAATAACTTTTTTAGATTCATTCAAAAATATTTTTTCTGGTTTTTCTTCAACTCTATGACCAATTAAATATACTCTATTACAATTCGGAAGTTCAGATACTCTTTTCAAAACAGTTGCATGACTATATTTTCCTTTATAATTATCGTATGTATCCGGGTGTGCATCAAACCAAAAAACGTCAAATTGTTTTTCTATTTTTTTTAATATCGGATAGGTAATTGAATGATCTCCGCCTATTGTCAGTATTTTTTCATGTTTATATTTTTCGTATATTTTTGTAATTTTATTATTTATTTTTATCTGAGATTTTTCATCTTCAAAATTGTGTATTTCAAAATTGCCATTAATTAGTTTTTTAATTATGTAGGGAGCCTTCTCTGCACCCGAATCAAATATTCTATATTTAGCTGTAGAAATACCTATTGTTTTATAATTCATCACATTCAGATAAAATTGAAAGTTCTTCAATTGTTTTTACACCCACAATTTTTTCTCCATTAATCATCCATGTAGGGTATGCTTCAATATTGTTCATTTGGCATTTTTCCGGATTCGCATCATTACCTCGAGGATCACATTCAACATTATTTATGTGTTTAAATGAATTACCAAAAACTTCTTTTTGTTTTGCACAAGCACCACACCAAAAAGCACCATACATCTCTGCATTTTTTTCAGTTAAACATTGAGCAACTGATGTTTTATAAGGATCTTCTTTTGTTGCAAAATAAAGTAAGGATGAAATTAATATGATTAATATAAATAATAATTTAAGATGATTTTTTTTAATTTTCATTTTTATAGTATGATACTGAACTTTATAATATTTCTCCATATCCAATAAGGTGCCATCTGGAACCGAATTTTCTTGAGATAGATACTATATTTCCTTTTTCTGCAGCAATATCTTTCTTTAAATTAATTGAGTAACCTTTTTTTGACATATTTGATACACCCCAAGTTGTTGCTGTACCTGATGTTATTACTAGTATTTCTTTATTTTGAATTGGTTTTATTTTTATAATTTCTTTGGACCCAAGTACATTTTGGAATAATTTAACCTTAAGATCTAGTTTTGAAAATGTTTTTGGAGGTTTATTTACATCAGTTACTATATTACCTACAAGACTATCTGTTTTTGATTGACTTGGATCTAGTTCAGTTTCTATTGCAATTGAGCCCCCAGGACCCTTTTCTTTTATCATTTTCTTTCCGCATACGATGTTCGTAATTTTTGTTTTTATTGGAGTCCATTTGACTTCACCTTTATTTTCAGATTTAATACCGGGCGAGATTAATACTTCTTGGCCAACTTTTATTTTACCCGATTTAATTGTACCACCCAGAATTCCACCAGTCATATCTTCAATTTTATAACCTGGTTTATTTATGTCAAATGATCTTGCTACAGTAAAATTTAATTCATTTTTTTCCAGTTTTTTTGGAGTCGGAAAGAAATTTTGAATCGCTTCCAATAGGATATCTATGTTTACATTTCTTTGTGCACTTATTGGAATTATTGGAACTTCAAATCCTAGCGTTTTTTTAACAAATTTTTGAATTTGATCATAATTTTTCAAAGCTTGTTTTTCTTCAACTAAATCAATTTTATTCTGAACTACTATTATATTTTTTATACCTAAAATTTTTAGAACAGTTAAATGTTCAACTGTTTGGGGTTGCGGACATTCTTCGTTTGCTGCTACCATTAAAATTGCTCCATTCATTATAGCAGCTCCAGACATCATAACTGCCATTAATGTTTCATGTCCCGGTGCATCAATAAGAGATATTTTTCTAATTAATTTATTTTTAGTNCCTTTTGAATTTTTTTCTTTAGTTGAAAANGANTTACCATCTTTGTATATAGATATATCTGCATAACCTANTTTNATNGTAATACCACGCTTTAATTCTTCAGAATGAGTATCTGTCCATTTACCGGATAAGGCAGAAGTAAGGGTTGTTTTACCATGATCTACATGACCAATTAATCCAATATTCATTTCAGGAAGCATAGTATACATTCTCAAATTCATTTAAAAAGTTTAAGTATTTACTTAGCAACTCTCTTTTCTTTCACTTTTGGTCTAAATGCCCTACTTTGACATTTNGGACAAGTAATTAATTTTTCTTTAATTCTAGAAGCNCTTGCTCTTACTTTTGCATTACATTTTCTGCAAATAAATACTCTATTAAATAATCTAACTTCTGCTTCTTTAATTTTCATGATAATTTTTGTTTAAGAACTCTTTTCCCCATAATTTCCCAGTACATTACTGTGTTTCCAGATTCAAGTTGTCCACTTAATTCTTCCGGAATTTCTATATCGAATGTTTCATAAGTCTCCATGTCCATGATTTGTGCCATGTTATCACTTATGGATAAAACTTGAGCGTTTTGCTTTTTTAAATTAGGTACTTGAACATGTTGATGCGCTGTCATAACAACATTTGATTTACTTCCTGTAAAAATATTTTTTGCGTCTACTCTATATTTAGCGTGACCGTGTTTACCTGGTGCTGATTTTGACATATTTGTGATTTGGCAAGGTTCACCGTTTAATACAATATATCTTCCAACCTTCATCTTCCCAATTTCATTCATAGAAACATCTGACATAAAAATTGATGGAAAGAGAGATTTAAAAGGTTTATCTTATTTCAAATCATTTCGTTTGAGTGTTATTCTTCCATTAAATTGTGCATATTTGTATGATTCTATTAAATCCAATTTAATTATTGATTCAATTTTGTCATTAATTGCTTCTAGATATTCTTTAGAAATTCTAATATTTTTATTTGGTAAAAGTTTTTCTAATTTGTTTTTAGATAACATATATTGTTCTAATGTTAATATATTAAAAAGTTAGTTTATATCTAAGTATTGCACCAATTCCACCAAGACCTTTCAGTGTATTTCCATCCCTTGTTGATGAATCAATTATGGTCCAATCTCCGCCCTGATTTTCACAAAGATTGCCCAGTCTTTTTATTTCACTGTCTTCTAAAAAATCACAGATAAGTAATGTATCTACTGCNCCAAGCTCCATCGCCTTTTCAACATTTTTACCATAAGCAGCCAAATCCGGCGTTTTACCAAGTATATTAAAAAATCTCTCAGTTAATTTTTTTTCTTTTATAATCGCCTCATTTGCAAGAATATCTTTTGATTTTTCCAATAGCTCATTTATTCCCTGTTCTCCNGAATAACCAATATCTACAACTGTAATAACTTTCTTCTTAATTTCTTGATTTAAGAAATTCTCATTGTAAAATTCTTCTTTAGANGGTCCNGGACCNCCAATAATTATTCCTTTAACTTGAATNGCAGAGTCNGAAAATTCAGAATTTACAACGTCAGCAACTTTTTGATAAAAAGCTCTTGCTAAATTCTCNCTTACTCTTGCAAACCTTGCTGCAGATTGTCCACCNGCCTTATATTTTCCTGGAACTGCNGAAGTTTCAGAATAGATGGTATTTATACTCTTACCTTTTAGTACAGCTATTTGTGCCTCTCTTCTATCAAGCAATACCAATCCGTATGATTCGTTGTCTTCCAAGTATTCATTTAATGGTTCTAATAAAAATGTTTGATCGCATCGATATTTTCTTATTTGCATTTTTTCAGGAGGTTCTATTGACCAAAATTGAACATCGCTGTGTCCATCTCTTGAAGACACATTTCCTGCAAAAGCAGCCAGGCCTTTTTCAGGAGTTTTTCCTATACNCTTTAGTCCTCTAATCATTTTTTCAAGGGCATCCATAACATTCTTTTTTGTTGAACTTGATTTAATATTTCTAGCAAGACTTAATTCTTCAGATAATTGAGAAATGACTTTTTGNATATCATATTCAGAGGGAATGTATACTGACACTAACTCTGTATGTCGAGCCTTGAATTTTGATAATTCTTTAAGTTTTGTACTTAATTCAAATTTTTCTTTTTCATTCATAAAAATAATCAGATAGTATAATTATAAGGCTTTTGTTCAAAAAGAATTTAAACAAAAAAATTAATACATTATATGAAACATATTAAATTTGAAATTATAATAGATAAATTAGTGCCTTACGCAATAGGGTTCATATTGCTGCATTTTCTCGGTACTTTATTTTTTGATAAACAGCTACACGCATACGAAGATTTTATTATATTTCTTGAATTTTTTCTTGTAACTTTCGTTTTAGGATTTGATTTAATATTTAAATATAAGCGAACTAAAGATAAAAAAGCATATTTTCGCCACTATTGGCTAGAAATATTAGCAATTTTTCCATTTATGCTAATTTTCAGGTTGTTTGAAGAAGCATATCTTATAACAAAACTTCTACCTGCAGAAGAAAGTATTTCTGTATCTCAAACAGCAGCACATGAAATAAAAGGTGTAAATAAAGGAGCACAAGTAATTGTAAGAGAAGCTCAATTGTCCGGTAGAGCCAGCAGATCACTTTTGTTTGCGGAACGTTTATCTAAATTTCCTAGAATACTCAGAGCAGCAATATTCTTTGAACATCCTTTAACAAAAAATAATAAGAGGCATCACAAATTTCATTTTTTATTTTATTCAAAACATGCAAAAAAATCAATTAAGAGATAAAGAATCTTTACCNGTTGATAATATTATCTCATTAACTCGAGTTGTCCTACATAATATATCAGATATTTCTTGAAGATCTTTAACTTTATGAGATTTAATTTTTATTGAAGGAATGTATTCACCCAATTTAATCTTATTTTCTTGTTTTAATTTTCTGATTTTTGTTATGTATTCTTTAGCCAATTCTCCGAGTTTTAGTTCATTTTTATATTCCTTTGTTTTTATTTTTGATATATTTTCTAAATGTATTGAGGAAGAATTATTTATTTTTGAATATAGTTCCTCTGTAATGAATGGGATAAATGGTGCAAAAAGTTTAAGAGTATTCATAAAAATATAATCTGCCGTATATAGAGCTGCTGATTTTGATTTATCGTCTTTGTATATCCTTGATTTAATCATTTCCAAATAAAAGTCACAAAATTCTTTGTAAAAAAATTGTTCAATGGATTCTAATGCAAATTTTGATTCATATTTTTCAAAATTCGCAATATAATTTTTGTAAGCAATGTTAAATCTTGACAATATCCATTTATCTTCGATTTGTAAATTTTTAGATGATTTAGGAATTTTATTTTCTGAATAAATAAATTTGCAAGTGTTCCATAATTTGTTTATCAATTTAACTCCAGTTTTCAATTCTTTTTCCTGAAATGGTGCATCATCTCCTAGTTTTTTTGATCCTGCAAAATATCTCAATGCATCTACGTTAAATTTATCAATCATCTTTTGAGGTTCAATGATATTTCCAATGGATTTTGACATCTTTCTTCCATTTGGATCTTGTACGTGACCCGATATTGCAGCATTTTTCCATGCTAAAACATTATATAGCAAATTATTTTTTGACATTGTATAAAATAACCAGTTATTTATAATGTCATGTGCCATTGGTCTTAAATCAAATATTTTCATTTTATTTTTTAGACTTTTTTTATTTATTAATTCTCTATAAATTTCNGGTGTACTTGATGAAGTAAACCAAGTATCAAAAACGTCTTGTTCTGGTATTAATTTAACAGATTTTGAAATTCTTTTCGGCCTTTGTTTTATCGGATCAACAGGCAATTCATTAAGTTCAGGAAGTATAACCTCTCCGGATTCAGTGTACCATACNGGAATAGGGACTCCAAAATTTCTCTGCCGAGCAATTGACCAATCCCAACCTATGCCATCAATCCAATTTTTCAATCTATTTGACATAAAATTTGGATACCAATTTAATTTTTTATTTAGATTATGAAATTTATTTTTTTTATCTAAGTATTTAATATACCACTGTTTTGAATTTATAATTTCTATTGGTTGTTTTGATCGTTCACCAAGTTGAACTATTTGTTTTCTTTTTGTTTGGTTTTTTATTAAATTCATATCTTTCAGATCATTAATAATTTGTTTTCGTGCGTCAATGATTGATAAACCATCATATTTACCCGATTCAGAATTCATTTTTCCAGATTTAGTAATTATCATCTTAAGAGGAAGTTTATGTTCCTTGTACCATTCTATATCGGTCTGATCACCAAATGTACAACACATTACTGCACCCGTTCCTTTTTCAGGATCAACCTTTTTATCCATTATAATTGGAACTTTTGCATTATATATCGGAGTTATCACATTTTCTTTTGATATTTTTGAAAAACGTTTATCTTCCGGATGGACCATTATTGCAACACATGCTCCAAGTAGTTCAGGTCTTGTTGTTGCTATATTAAATTTAGTTCCAGATTCTGTTGAAAACTCAATTTCATTAAACACAGTATTCCTTTCTGAACCTTCTAATTCTGCTTGAGCAACAGCAGATTGAAATACAATGTCCCAAAGAACTGGAGACTCCATTCTATATGCTCTTTTTTGATTGTAAAGATCTATGAATGTTTTTTGTGAAATTTTTCTTGCATGGTCATCAATAGAAGAAAATGANTAACTAAAATCNCTACTTATNCCCATATTTTTCCAATCTTGAATAAATGGTTTTTTCAGTTTTTTCAGAGTATTTAAACACAATTTAATATATTCAGATCGAGTCATTTTTTTTGGTGTTTTTCCAGTTTCTTTTTGNATTAGTTTTTCTGTAGCCAAACCATTGTCGTCTGTTCCAAAAGGATAATAGACATTGTATCCCATCATTCTTTTATATCTTGCAATAAAGTCTGTTTGAGTGTAAGAGAAAGCATGACCAATATGCATTCTTCCAGAAACTGTCGGAGGAGGAGTATCTATGGAATAAATGGGTTTAGTAGAATTTTCATTGAATTTGTATGTATTATTCTTATCCCAATAGTTCATCCATTTTTTTGTTATCTTATGATTATCTGGAATTTTTTCAAATTTTATCATATATAAACATAGAATAAATAATTATAAACATTACTTATATTTAAATCCTGAAATATGTATTGTATTCCAAAAAATGCCCTTATCAATTTCATATGTAACNTTGAAACCATGTTTTCTAAATAGCTCTAATGTTTTTTGTTTATCTCTTAACCATTCAGGTGCTTTGAAAAATTTAAACACTTTATCATAATCAATAAAGTATATCCTTCCTCTCTTTGCAACTCTTTTACTAAGCGCTTCAATAAATTTTGCAGGTTCAGGTGTATATCCCAATAAGCCTATTGATGCAACACCGTGCATATCTTTAATTTTATTATGAAACTTATGTCTATTGGCAGCGTCCTCTTGAATAAATTCTATATTTGCAAGTTTATGTTTTACTGCCAATTTATGTGCATTTTTTAGATCTGAATATGATACNTCTGTTGCAATCACTTTACCTTTATCACCCACAATTTTTGACAAATCTTTTGCTAAATATCCNGAACTTGCAGATATATTCAATATTTTCANATTTTTAAAATCTCCAAAAAATGCTATCATATGTTTATGAGTTCTTGGCTTAACAAAAATGTTATATGTTATTTTTCTTAAAAATGAAGAATAATTAAGCATCCTTTCTACAATAAGAGGTTTATTTTCTACAGATTTCATAAGGTATAGTGGTATACCTAAGAATGCGAACATAGCTCCAGTTGCAATTGTTGCTCCAGCGTGTTCAATACCACCCATCAGGAACATTAGTGAAAGTCCTGCCACAACAGGCAAGAATTTACCGAAAGGAACTTTGAAAGTTCTTTCAAGATTTGGTTTTGTGTACCTTAAAATTGTAACGGATACTGCAACCATAGAATACATGAAAATAGCCAGAGGCAATATCATTTCTAGTAGTAATTCATATGTTCCTGATAAAATTATTATACTACTTAAAACTGCCTGCAATGCTATTGCCATATATGGTGTTTGATATTTCGGATGAATTTTTCCTAATGAATTCGGAAGTAGACCATCTCTTGCCAATGCAAAGATTAGTCTAGGTGCTGTAATTATCCAAGCTGCTGCACCTCCAAATATATTTAAGAAAATTAAAGCAGTGATAATTAATCCACCAGTTGTTCCCATTATTGTATTGGCAACTTCAGTAAGTGGAGCTGTTGATTCAGCAAGTATTTGATAATCCACTGCACCCAGTGCAACAGACACAACTCCGATTGCAAGAATAATTACTGCCAATGTACCAATCATCATAACTTTAGGAATAACGTGTTGTGCATCTTTTGTTTCTTCTGCTAAATTAGCTACAGTTTCCCATCCAAAAAACGTCTCAAGAATATAAACCATGGCTATGACAATACTAACNTTAGGAAATATATCTAAAAATTGTAATTTGGATACATCAAAATAATAAATACCCCANGACATTAGAGTCCATAGACTCATAATTGTAACAATGGAGAATAACAATAGAACTTTTACTGATAAATCAATACCTCTGAAAGACACTATATTAATTAGGGCAACTATAAGAAGTGCAATTATGGTTTTTGTTGTATGTGACATATCGATAAAAACATTAAGATATTCTAAACATCCTATAGATAGCATTGCTATTGTAACATTTGCAACTATCCAGGATATCCAACCGACCATAAAACCACCAAACTCTCCAAATGCTTGTTTTGTGTATTCATAAACTCCTCCTGCTTTTGGAAACATTCCCACTAATTCTGCAAAACATGCAGCCACAAGCAAAGATAAAGCACCAACTANNACCCAAGAAACAATCGAAGCAGGACCAGCNATTCTGGCTGCGATTCCCGGAACAAAAAAGATACCCGTCCCAATAATTGCATTAATTGCCAATAACACTAATACTGAAAATGATATGGACTTTTTCAACTCTGTCATATCTATGTTTTATTTTATTTGTTATAATAATAGTTTATTACTACAAAGTGAAAAGCTTATAATTGTGATAAATGGTCCAATATATGGCAAGAGTATACGGAATTGATGAACTATCAGATATTATTGCAAAATCAACAAAACAGTCATCTAGATTTGTCATGACACGAGAGGAAGCTGAACCAGTGGCAGATCATATTTTAGGTTTCTTTGGTTATCANAATAGAATAATTGACAATTCATTAGATCCAAGCGACAGAAATCTTTTTTATCAATTGCAAGATTTAGGTATTTTGGATACTGAGTCTGAAGAAACAAAGTTAATTGATGGTAGACAATGGCGAATACATTATTGGAAGTTTAATGATTTTAGAATTGACAAAATTCTTAATGACGAATATGTAAAAGAAGAAATAAAAGAA
>PBPJ01000019.1 GCA_002725495.1 Candidatus Woesearchaeota archaeon
CAACAGTAACTTCGTAAGGCAGAGAACCAGAGATAAGCAAAGTTTGCATTTCTTTCATCTGTTCTAACGAATTTGATATTGCTTCTTCCTCGCTAATGCCATCACCCGAACCTTGTATTGTAAATGAAGTGGTTCTAGAACCTTTCAAATTTTCCGAGATGAATAAACTACTAATTAATTCTCCATCTAAAAATAAATCAAGTTTTTTGTCTAAATATCCATTATTTACACTTAATTTATCTGTAAGAGATCCATGTCGTTCAGCAGATTCAGGACTGATATCGACTCTAAAGAAATTCCTACATTGATATCCTTCTTCTGTTGGATAACAACCATTCTGAGCAGGAATTCCTGCACATTCTACACTCCTACAAACAGATTTAATATCTTTTCCGCCAGTAAATACAACATCTTGACCAATTTTAGCCTCAAATACTCCTTTCGTTGAAACTAAGTTCAAAACATCTTCTTTATTTGCACCAGCAATTTCAATAATTATATAATTGGTACCTTCTAAATCTTGGGAGTTTCTTATTGTTAAATCGCTAACTCCAAAAACATTCAATCTTTTTTCTAGCAGATCTAAAGTATCAATAACTTGTTCCTCAGTTAGATCCATTGTTGGTTTTAATACGACTCTAACTCCGCCTACTAGATCCAGACCTTTTTGTATATTGGATGTTTTCTGCTCATCAAGTTCAAAACCAAACTCACCTGTATAAATTAGTTGATAGTTTGAATCTGAAGTTTCTACATCAATTATAGAACCATAATTTAGATTTAAATCATTTAAATCATTAAAAGATAAAATTTGTTTATTATTTATACTAATTAATTTTTCTCCCTCACCAATTCCCGCAAATTCTGCCGACGAATTTTCTTCTATATTTGTTATTTCTAACCCTTCGGCAAACGGTTTCGGAGATATTGCTACCAAAGACATAACTAGGAAAAATATTAAAACAATCATTCTTCCAGATAAAATTATTTTTCTCATTTTAATGTATACCTCAATATACCAGCATTTTGAATCCAAGTATTTACCATATCAAATAATAAACCAATTATCAAAGTTACTGATATGATCTTTAATATTTCTGCAGAGCTAGTTAAGTATAATATTGTTAAAGCAACTATCGAAGTTAATGTCATAGTCATTCCAGTTTCAAAAGCAGAATAAATTCTTTCATCTAATTTTTGATGTTTATTCTTTATTGCTCGGGCAGTCAATACAATATTTGAGTCAATAGAATATCCTAACAACATTAATATTGCAGCTATTCCTGAGGAGGATAAATTTATTCCCAATAAGGTTAAAACTGCAAGAGTATTAACTATATTTGAAATACCTGCAAGTATTATTCCTACCGCAGGAACTAATTTTCTGAAATAAAGTAACATCACTCCGGACATTACCATTATTGCAATGCTTACCGCTTTTATTGTACCATCCCAAAATCTATTTGCAATTGAAGGAGATAATTCTTCAATACTATATTCATTAGACTTTGCTTCAGCAGATAATTGCATCATAAATTCATCTATATTATTCCCACCATATTCGACAGTATAACCTAATTTTTTACCTGAACCGACTGAAACTAATTCTCTGGAATTATATTCTTCCGATAATTCGACATCAGTTTTTATGGTTATCAAATATCCGCCCTTCAGAGACACATCTTTATTTATGAACTCACCTGTCGATAAATAATTTGAGTAAAGAATCGTACAAGATAAAAGAAATAAAAATATCGGTAGTATCATTAATTTTTTCCAATTTTTATTATAAAATTTTTTTATATTCATTAAAATTCTATGTAAGTAATACTTTAAAACCTAATCACTTCAATAGATTTATAATGTAAATTTTTATGATTAACTATGAAAAAGAATCAAAAAATATTGCTGATTTCACAGAATTCAAGATATTTAATTAATTATAGAAAGGATATGTACCACGTAAAAGAAGGGCATATTGATTTATCAAAAATAAAAAAATTTGGTGAAAGGATTAATTCCTCAAACGGCACCGAATTTGTAGTCATTGAACCTACTTTTTTTGATCTTATTAAAAAAACTAAACGAGGACCCCAAATCATATTACCAAAAGACGCAGGAACTATAATATCGTACTCGGGAATCGGTGCGGGTTCAAAAGTCATAGATGCAGGTACTGGATCCGGTTGGATGGCTGCTTTTTTATCCAGAGTTGTGGGTTCAAAAGGTAAAGTAGTTACTTATGAAAAATCAGAACAAAATTACTCTGTTTCAAATTCAAATTTTAAAGATTTAAAATTAAAAAATATAAAAAATAAATTGGGAGATGTATACTCCGGAATTAAAGAAAAAAACTTTGATGCAATAATCTTGGACTTGGCCGAACCATGGAAAATTCCATCAATTAAACAAAATGTAAAAACCGGAGGTTTCATAGTTTGTTATTTACCTCAAGTTTCACAAATACAAGAATTTACAAAATTTGCAGAAAGTAACAATATATTAATTGAAAGAATTATCGAGGTGTCAGAAAGACCTTGGACTTTCGATGGAAGAATATCAAGACCAAAATCTCAACAAATCGGACATACAGCATTTCTAATTTTTTCCAGGAATCTTTGAATTAACTTGTTTTTTTACAGAAATTGCGGTTTTTTGACCAAGTATATCAGATAGTTTTTCTATATCTGCAGTTTTCAATTTTTTAATACTCGAATATCCCGAAGAAAATAAACGTCTTGCTCTAACCCTACCAATCCCCTTTAATCTAATTAATGGTAATAATTCAGATTTAACTCCATTTTTCATTCTAACTCTGAGTTTGGAAATGTCATTTACTTTATCCAAATTTCCAGTAACTTTTGCTAGTTCAGAAGCTCCATATACTAGCCATTCACATCTCGAAGATATATCTCTCATCAGTCCAGGAGCAACATTATATTGTTCAAATATTTCTTTTTCATTAGTTTCATTTATCCATTCATTAAGTACAAAACAAGTTTTTGTTTTTTTTAGAAAGGAGTCATATTCATACTCCCATTGATAGGGCACTTGATCAATTAATCGATCTTCTATCTCACTTAAAGATACATCAATATATTCATAGTCCTTTTTTTGTAAAGACAACCACGGACTCATTTCCATATTTGAGCTAATTGAATGAAGAAATGATAACTCATCAAAATTCGGATTTAGTTTTTCAAAATTATTAATTATTTCAAAAGCGGCGTCAGGGTAAATATACAATTCAGATACTCTTTTACCAACAACAGTTGGAATAATAGTTTCATTAATTCTTTTAATAAATTTGAACTTTTCTAAATCAGATAACGCAGATAAAATTTTTATTTTAAAACCAAAATCATTCCCATATTGAGATCCATAGAACGTTTCATTAAAAAATTCCAATAGTTTTTCTTCCTTAATTATAAATCCCGAAGAAATTAAACTTAATATGACCGATCTTAAAACAGGTTCAACACCCAATTTTGAAGTTAGGTCTTCAGCAGTTCCATTTACATAGGTTTCTTGTATATGTTCAAATTCTGATTGAGTTTTGGCAATTGAAATTGCTTCGCCGTGAGTATCATTGAATTTTGGTCTTCCTGCACGTCCAGTCATTTGATGATATTCTAAAACAGGAATCCAATCCATCCCTCTTTTCCCGAATCGTTTGAGACTCTTCATAATTACCCTGAAAGCCGGCAAATTTACTCCCATTGCAAGCGTCGGAGTACAACAGATTATTTTTATTTTATTTTCCTTAAATCCATTTTCCACTATTTTTTTTTGTTTCGATAATAAACCTGAATGATGAAATGCAATTCCCTTCGATATAGTCTCACTCAGTTCATCACATTGAGAAGTTGCAACTCCGGCTGAATTTTTAACTTTTTTTGCCAAATCTTCGTTTGTTTTTTCTTTTATTAGCGATGCAATCTTTCTTGCCACCGACTGAGTAGACCTTTTTGTTGGACAAAATATGAGCGCTTGTTTTCCTATATTAACTGTATCTATTGCCAGTGAAAGAGTTTCATCATTTTTTATTTTTTCAACAGGAATAATTCTTTTTTCAAATTCAATTTCATTTCCTGAATAAATTCCTTGAGTTAGACTAACTGGCCTCCAATCATCTTCTATTAATTCGGCATTAAGCCAATTNGATAATTCTTTTGGATTTCCTATTGTTGCACTNAGTCCAATTAANTGAACATTTTTTAATTGAGTTTTTAAGATTGTTATAATTACNTCNAGAGTTGGACCTCNATTTCTGGAATTTATTAAATGNATTTCATCAAAAACTGCGATATTTATTTTATTTAGCCAACTTATATTATGTCGTAAAAGTGAGTCAAATTTTTCACTTGTACAAACGATTATATCTGCATTTGCTAACCAAGGTTCACTTGATTCAGGATCNCCCGTAGACACAGAAGTTTTAATTCCAATTTCTTCATATTTTTTAAATTCCTCTGCTTTNTCTGTAGCCAGTGATTTAAGNGGCACAATGTAGATCATTTTACCNCCGGTTTCAATTATTTTCTTTATTCCTGCTAATTCAGCAACAAAAGTTTTACCNGANGCAGTNGGTGAACATATTAACATATTTTTATTATCAAATAGACCTTTATCTATTGCCTTTGATTGAGAAGGTCGGAATTTATCAAATTCAATCATATCAAAGAATTTTTGCGGTAATTTAGATTTTACACTACTTACTTTCATANATTATGTTAATCAATTAAATTTATAATTAAATTGTTCCTTCAAAATCTAANNNNTCNGAANCATATGTTAAATTATATGTTTTATTTGAGTTTACAGACTCAGACAATTTAATGTTTCTATTAAAATAAAATTCAGATAAATTTGAAGAAGCATTTAAAGGAGAATTTTTTATAGATTCNATTAAAATTTTTGATGCATTTATCNCACCGTCATTACTACTATAACTTTCTGTAGTTCCAGAAGTTAAATTATAATATAATACAAACTCATTACAATTTGTATCTCCATCTAACTTGCTGGAGATCAAATTCCCTCTTACTAAAATCACACAATCAGAATTACCCAATGCAAAACCGGATTCCTCGTGTAAACTACAAACTTCAGAAGAATCGGGGTAAAGTTCAACTGTTGAATTTCGATAAATTGCTTCAGANAATATATCTGAAGAAACACATACACCCAACGTCACTCTATAATCNTCATCTACATTTTCCCAGTCGTCAGGTACAGAATATTCGTATGCGTAATTTAAATTAGTAAAATAACTATCTTCGTCATCAATTAAAAATATTTTTTCATTCGTCGATAAAAAGTTTATAGATAATAACATAATTACCGAAGTTAATATTATACCTATTAAAAAAAATTGACCTTTCATAGTTTACTCCAAGTATACAAGTTTATAGTATACCAATCGTTATTTAGATTTTTAATATGAAAATTTCCATAGGATAAATCATTTTTTGTTTTACCGGTCAAATTAGAAAAAATCGGATCATCTGAATTATAATTTATTTCAAAATCCTTGGTTTCAGATATCAAAGTCAATATCGTATCATTTATGTAACTCTCAAAATTACCATTTAATGATTCATTCAAATTATTTTCTAATAAGTTCTGATTATGCAAAATAAACAATAAATCATTCGAATATTCATCATCTATTTCATATCCAATATTACTTGGTTTCAATGAAAAAAATAAAAATGTCACAAATACCACTGAGACTATTATTTCAATAAAGTATACATAGCCTCTTTTATTCATCGTGATGTTACCTCCACGATCGAATATATTGACGGGTTAATGTTCATTTCAAACAAGTTCCCGTTTATAGTATAATTAACTCTTTTATTATCATTCTCGATTAAATATATACGATTATATTTACAACCATCGCTCTTTTCTGGACCCCAATTCATATTCAGATTCATATCATTTCCAAAATATATGTCATAGTTTTTTTCGGATCCTAAGTCATAAAATTTTAGCTTCTCAAAAACAATTAGATTATTTTTTTTAGATATATTATTAATTAATTCAAATTCAGTTCCATTATAATTGGAATATTTTTCACCCCAGTTTGTAATTGATTGAGTATCAGATGTAAATGAAAAAAAGAAAGTGTCCCTACCCGTATCAGGATTTATTGATCCAGATATTTTAAGATAATCTCCAGTCTGATCTGTTATTAAAGTATCCGATATATTGGAATTGTCAATTGAACCCACTAACGTAGCATTTGGTAATAAAAATACAAAATCAAAACGAGAATTATGTGAAGATGTTTCACTAACTGATACACCCAAAGTTCTATGTACTGTACCGGAATTTGAAGTTGAATCATTTAACCAAATATTAACTCGAGGTTCAAATGGCGAAATTGAAGTTATTGCAGACTCCGTTGAATATATCGATTCTATATTTGCTGCAAGTGGTTTTACTCCGATAGTGAAACTATCAGTACTCCCTTCATAATTATTCCAATCATAAATTTTTAGATCCGTAACCGTTTCATAAAAATTAGAATAATTTATTTTATTTTGACCACTTGAAAAACCTAATTGAGACACGTTTGTTGTAAGAATTGAAATATTATTTTCAGAAGTATAATTTGATAAAATATTGCTATAATTGGAATTCGCACTAAGAACTAACTCATCATCAAATAATTTTTCAAATATTCTTTTTGAATTTTTACATTGTTCAAATTCATCAACTTTATTTATCTCAGTTAAGGTAAAATCCGTAAATTTATTCACAATCAATACTATTAATATTAAGAAAAAAAATGATACTAAAATATATTCACCAACAACATAACCTCGTTTCAATCTTCCACAAAGATGCTACGTCTAAAGCTCTTAACCTCTCCTTCATGTTCCACTGTTAAAGATACAGTATAATTTCCCGGTATTTCCGGAGCATTCCAAATATATCTAAATTCTCCTGCATTATCCGTAAACAGATTAATTGGTGTTCCGTCATAATTTACAATTGTTACATCTGCGCCAGTTACGGGAGCACCCTCAGAAAAAGCTTTACCCGTAAAAGTCACCTTCCCTTCAGGGAAAGTCTGACTCGGATATGCAGATATATCTACTGTTAATGTAGTCGGAAATACAAATAAGAAGAATATTAGTATTGTACTTGCAGTCATTATGACAATATGTTTTACTCCTGCCACCAATCTTTCTTCAGCAATTTGACCCGCAATTAATCCCGCACATACGGCTTCAACTAACGTCATTACAAAAAATAAATTTCTAAAATATTCTATCGATAATGTACCGGAACCCTGTATTCCNATTCCAGAAAANGATCCAATTTGTTGAACATAAAGTATGGGAGATAATATTTTGTACAGTGCAATAATCACCCCAATGAAAACAAAAAATATTATATACATAATAATTATTTGTTGCTGCATTATTGATCTTCTTTCGGACTCCATATCTTTAATTATATTAACATCAGATGCCAATGATCCAAGAGTTTTATTNACATCNCCACCACCATTAAATGCCTCAATAATTATTCCATTAACTCTCCTTATCAATGGACTTTTATCTAATCTTTTTGTAAATTTTTTCCATGCTGACGGAAAAGCCATATTCCAAGTTAACCAAATATTTAGTTGTTTAATGTGGGCNGTTAATTTACCATATTGAGTTTTACTTGCAACATTTATGGCCTGAGGCATATTCATTCCTGCAGAAGATGATTGAGCTAAATCATCCAAAAAATTAGGAAAATTATCTTCTGAAGATTTAATGGATCTAAATTCATTAAAGGAGATTATCATTGAAGGTAAAACAACACAGATCAGACCAATTGCAATTAACGATATAACAAAGGTTGATGAAGCTCCAAAAATAAAAGCCAATAAACCTAAAATTACTGGCATCGGTAGCGCCAATAAGGTATAATAAAGTTTCTTCTGTTTTTTTAATTCATTTATTCTGACCATGGTGATGCACTTTTTACTAAAGTAATTAATATTGCCGTTACTAGCGGTAAACCTCCAAATACCGTTATATAATGAAATAATTTAATTGTCCCCACAGGAATTCCTCCAACTGCACCCATCAGAGAGGATACAATAATGAAAAAAATTGTTCCAACAATAATTACTGTTATATATAGATTCATAAGTAGAGTCAATGTTTTACCAAACGATTCAAGCTTTCTCTTGTAACCTTTTGTATAACCTTTTGATTTCTCTTCCAAATATTTGTCTAAATTTCCNCCNGTTTCAATGCTGTTCTTTATTCCCGATAAAAACTCCGTCCAATCNGGAGACGGAGATCTAGCTATTGCTTTTTCAAGCGAAGTTCTTAAGTCCATTCCTAACTTATTTACTTCATGATTAATTTTTCTTGCTTCACTTGCAGCAGCAGGATAGTCATTAAATTTACTTAACATTTTGAATATATTTTGTGGTTGAAATCCGGATTTAGTAAGTGTTGACATATAAATTGAAACAAATGCTAATGAATTTTCAATTTTTCCTTTCTTTTCACTTATGATGAAAGAAGGATAATAATAAGTAAATGCTCCGCAAATTACTCCCACAAAAATTGCAACTACAATATTCATAACAATTGCAGATAAATTTATTCCAACAGTTAATAAACTTAAAAAAAATAAAAAAAGTAAAGAAACTATTACCGCACTAACTGTAACGAATAAAACTAATGATCCATAGGCCTCAACAGGAGTTTTTATTTTTGCTTTTTTTAGATTATCTTTTAATTTTCTGAAGATTTTACTTTCTACATTAACATACTTTCCAAATAAATTTGTTGCACGGGAATAAATATTCATCTTATCATACTCAGNACTGCAGCAGGATTAACATAATATGTTTTAATTATTTTATTAACTTCCTCGAATCTTGTTATTTCATTTTCNGCCATCCATTTTAGTATATTGGATCGTCTCATAATTTCATCCAGTACATGATCNTGATTTTTTGCATTTGATTCTGCGATTTTTGATANAATATAGCTTTCATTTTTACTCAAAGAATTTGTTTTTGGATCATAAACAATTGCATCGTTAACTTTTAGTTCCTTATTTTTTGAATCAAATCCCTCAACTTCAACAACTTTTTTGACTTTTCTAAAAAATCTACCTTCTTTTTTCATTTTTTCTAAAAATACAATAATATCCAGGTTTTGTAAAACAGATAGCGGTAATTGAATNGGNGGAGTACTTAATCTATCTATAACTGCCTCNACAGTATCTGCATGTATTGTGGACATTCCNGGATGTCCGGTTGCCATGGCCTGAAATAAAACTTCTGCTTCAACGCCTCTTACTTCACCCACAATTAAATAATCCGGTCTTTGACGCAAAGAAGACTTTAACAAATTATGCATGTCAATTTCACCATATTTATCTGGACCAAAACCAGCTCGAGTTACTTGCGGTATCCAATTTGAGTGAGGTAGCTGTAATTCTGAAGTATCCTCTATTGAAACAATTTTATCATTAGGTCGTATAAATAATGAAATTGAATTCAAAAATGTTGTTTTACCAGATGCAGTTGAACCAGCAATTAATATGGATTTTTCCATCTCAAGATTATACCAAAGATACGCAAGAGTTATTGCATCAACCGTTTCAAATTTCATTAAATCTATCGGACTTAAAGGATTTTTGAAGAATTTTCTAATAGTAAAATTACTTCCTCTTCTGGAAATATCAGTACCGTATGTAATTTGTACTCTNGATCCATCTTCNAGGGATCCATCCATNAATGGATTTGCAACCGATATGGATCTTTTTGCTTTTTGAGCAAGACGCATACAAAAAGAATCTAATTCAGTTTTTGAATTAAACGAAATATTTGTTGACATTTCACCATAAATNGGATTTCTATGAAAAATAAAAACTGGCATNCCNATNCCNTCACAAGATATATCTTCAATATTTGGGTCTTCCATTATTGCATCAATTAGTTCCAGACCCGAAACCTGTCTAATGACGTAATATTTTAGTATAACTGAATTCTCCATTGAAGGATGAAGATCTAATTTNGACCATATTGATTCTATTTTTTTACTTAAATATTCCTGGATTTCAGATTTATTCTTTAAATTTCCAAATTCTAAATCAAGATTTTCATGCAATTCTTCAATAGTTCNATTAATTATTCCATGCATATATTCATTTATTTTAGGCTCAATTACATTATANCTTAATGTTTGATGTTCATTATCAAAAAATATATGTGCACTGGCAATGACCATGGTCTGATTATTAATTTGTGTGGTTATCAAAGGGTAACTCTCATTTACATTTCTGAGTTCTTCCAATATATTTTCATCAGTAGTTTTATGAACAGAATGATCCTGAGGGAGTTTTATTTTTAAGTTTGTTTCCACTTCTTCATCAACCGTTATNGCAGATTTCATAGTTTTANTTGGAACNGTNGACTCATCTAATTTAGCTTTATTTTTATACTTATTTAGAATTTTTATTGCTCGTTGATTTAACATATTCTTTATTACTATTTTATTATATATGTTTTTTTAGTATGTCNGATTAGATTCAAAAATTTAAGTTATGGNCCATCTCCGCCCGGATCAAATGGATCTGCAATTTGACCCGGATTAATTGGATTAATTGGATTAATTGGATTAATTGGATTAATTGGATTAATTGGATCTTCTGGTTCGGCTTCCGGATTACTCGAACATACTTCCCCGACAAAAGGTTCAGAACAATAATCACCAATCACTTTTTCATTCTCATCCCCACTTTCACAAGCATCATTATCGTAACAATATGTTCCGTCGGTCCAAGTACCACCCGGAATACCCGGAGGATTACAGTTAACTTCCGGTACGCTTACTTCCGTACATGATCCGCCTCCTCCAGAATCAAAATTGTTAACTGTAATTTGAAAATTTGTATTTGAAAAATCTGAACCATCACCAACAGTTAAAGTAATAATTGAAATTCCGGTGTTGCCCGAACCAGATTGAGTTGAAGTAACTTCAACATTTTTATTACACGAATTACTAGTATCAGTTATAGAAATATCCGATAGTTGTATTACGGAAGATTGGCTTGTTGCCTTAGATAATGTCAAAAATTCGCAACCAGTTTCAACATCATTTATTGTAAATGGAAGCAATCCTGTTGAAGTAAAAACATCAATAATTTGATTTCCAGGAAATGAAATTGTAGGTATATCATTTACTGAATTAATTGTTATATTGAAAGACTCAGTATAAGTTTGACTTGAATCGTCTGTTGCAGTAATATTAATTTCAACAACTCCAAATTTATTTGAGTTTGGAACTAATGTTATTGTTCTTGAATCAGTGGAGCTCGAAGGTATAGTCATACCACCATTTTCTGTTTGATTTACTAATTCAGTATTTCCTGAAATTGAAGTTAATGAAAGCGTAGTTAAAGATTCGTCAGAAACTGAAAATTCAATAGTTTTTTGAGTATCTTCATTTGTTGATTGATCAACTATTGATGAAATAGACGGCGGCGCATCTAATATCGGAACTGCAACACTAAACTCATCATTACTTATTGAAACGATTGTTTGATTTCTAACTATATTTACATTTCCTCCACAAGAA
>PBPJ01000030.1 GCA_002725495.1 Candidatus Woesearchaeota archaeon
TTTTGAACTTTTGATCTTGATTTGAATACCATTATATCATCTTTTGTACTAATTTATTCATTTCTTTTCCTCTGTATCCTAGTACACCTCCTCGAGTAAATGGTTTTTTGATTCCTAATCTTTCAAATCCTCCGATTGGTGGGTGTAATTTGAAAAATTTCTTTAATCCTTCAATGTCTTTCAAACCGGACTTACCTAATATGAAATTTTCGCTAAAATCTTTTATAGAAAGTTTAGTTTTATCTTTGACATATTTTTCTGTTAACCTATTATTGCCTGGTAATCTTCCTCTCTCGGATAATAATTTTATTATTGTTTCTTGGTCTACCTCACCAAAAGTACAGTAATCTTTGACTTTGTCAATCATACCCTTATTGGATGGAGTATTCTTTAGCAAGATTAATCTATGTTTTCTATGAAGTTTCATTAAATCAAGAGTTGTCTTTATTTGTGGTTTAATTCCAATTTCTCCTCGAACTCTCAATACTGCGATTATACCTGACATTTTAATAATGAACTAATGGTTTTTGTTCCTCCCTTATTTTTGTTGTTGTTGTTTTTATAAGTGCTTGCATTGTTGCATTAACTAAATTTATTTTTTGTCTTGTTTGACCAGTTGCCTTTGACCAAACATCTTTAATACCTGCTAATGTAAATATTTTTTTAATTTCATCTTCGATAACCAAACCTGTACCTGGTGGTGCAGGCATAAATTTGACTTTTACTGATCCGGATTTACCTTTAATTTCGAAAGGAATTGAATTTGATTCGGATATTTCACTCTCCCACGATCCATTACCTCTTGCAATTTTAATTAAATTAAGTTTAGCATTTCTAACGGCTTTATCTCGGGCAGGAACTGTTTCTTTAGCTCTACCTAAACCTATTCCGACGTAACCATTTTTATTTCCTACAACGGCCATTACTGTAAATACTGGACGATTTCCGTCTTTTGTTTTCTTTTGGGTTGTTCTAAATATTGCTCTGGCACCACCTCCAAATTTACCTTTTCTTTGACCAATATTTATAAAATCTGATTCTAAATCGGATAGTAAGAAATCGACTATCTCTGGTTCTAAAATTTTAACTCCTGAGTTAAAAATTTCGTCAATATCATTAATTTTTTCAGACTTTACTAATTTTCCGAGTTGTGTTTTTGGAGACCATGTATCCATTAACTTTTCCTTAACTGATCTTTCGTCAACAACTCTAGGTCTATAATTTCGATTATTTCGATTATTTCGATTATTTCGATTATTTCGATTATTTTGGTTATTCATTTGATTTTCCTCCGATTAATTTATTTAAATCTACTGAAAGTTTGTCAGAAATATGTTTTCCTTCAATTCTATCTTTTGATGGGAAAACTTCTTTTGAGTGTGAAATTTTTAATCCTCCTGCTATTGCCCCAGATAAAGCACCATATATTGTACAACCTTTTGTTGGTGTATATGATCCCATGTCAAAAATTGCTTCTTTTACTTTATTCTTTAAAGCAATTTCAGCCAATTTATAACCAGATAAATATGCGGCGGGAGTATTTTTTGATGAGTGTTTCCAACCCAACTTAGATAAATTCTTAGAGTTAAAATGTGCTAATGTGACATCGCCATTTGGTTTGTTATCAATAATTTGTAAATTGAAATATTTATTGGATCTTCTAACGACAAGTCTAGGTAAATCTGATTTTACAAAAGCCAATCTTTTCTTATAGTTAGTTTTACCTTCTCTTCTTCTTCTGAATTTTACGCTATATCTTTTTCCTTTTGCCATTATTTCTTACTGAACAATTTATTTTGCTCCATATATTGTAACATTTGTCTCTTGTGTCTGAAAAACCCACCTTTTGATTTTAAATACAAGTTTTTCCAAGTTGAGGATGTAATTAATCCTCTTGATTTAAATGATTTTAATAGTTTTCTTTGTAACCTAACTCTTGAAATCCAATTATCTTTTGGTTTAGATCTTGCAGTTTTTCTACCGGATTTTTTTGCTGGACCTCTTTGTCTACCTTTCTTTTTTGCAATAACCCTTAGTCTTGCTCTTACTCTTGAATTTGATTTAGCAGCTTTTATTGTGATTACTTTTTGATCAATAAGATCTCTTACATCTGCCTTAGTAATTGCTTCTTTTACTTTATCTGCTTCTGCCGAATTAATTACTATTCTGGACTTACCTACTCCGGTAATCTTAGATGCTAATTCTTTTTGTAATTTAAGATTCATTTTTTAGTACCTTCCTTTTTTGGTTTTGATTCTTTTTTATCTTCTTTCTTTTCAGCTTTTGGTTTTGATTCTTTTTTATCTTCTTTCTTTTCAGCTTTTGGTTTTGATTCTTTTAATTTTGAGGTCTTTTTTAATTTCAACTTTGATCTTTTTTCTTTTCTTAATTTATATTCGTCTTCAATTTCTTTTATTTTATTTTCAATATTTTTGAAATTTGATACTTTGATTTTTAATTTTTGAGCTTCTTTTAGTAATACTAATCTTAATTTATTTCCNATTGTTCTTGGGATTAATGCAATTTCATCTTTATTTAATGAACTAAGATCGTCTTTATTGTAAATTCTTTTTTCAATTAAACCGTTGGCAAGTCTTCCTCGAAGAATTCTTGGAGTACCGTATCCAATTTTAACTATTGGTCTATGACCGCCTCTCTGTTCTCTCATTTTTGAATCTACTCCTTTTGGTTTTCTCCATGAAGATCTACTCAATCTAATTCTTTTGTTAAACTCTTGCCTCATAAATTTAGGATTTTTCTTCTTCTTGGCTATCTTATAATTCATTAATTCTTTCATAATTTTTTATCTCCTTTATGAGTGATGAAAATTCCATCTTGAAACACTCTTCGATCTCTCTTGTTTACCCGTGTTAATTGTTCCAATCTTGTTGCTGTCATTCCTACTGACTCTATGTCTGAAGAAATTAACTCAATATCTGAACCATTTAATTTTAACTCTACGTTAGAAGGTATTTCAGTTGAACGATTAAATTTTCCTCCCAGGAAGTTTTTTAATTCAAACTTACTTCCGGAATAATTTGCAGTCATAGGAAAATGAACTGATTTAATAGATAATTTGTAGACAAAAGGTTTTTCGATTCCTTTTATCATATTTTTAATATGTGCCATAAATGTTCCAACTAATGCTTTAACTCGTTTATTATGAGACTTACCTTTGATTTCAAGATTATTNCCATTTAAATTTAATTCTAAACTTGATGAAGGATATTCTCTAGATAATGAACCACTTGAATGTGATATCGTAAAATTGTTTTTTTCTACTTTCATGGAAAATCCTTCAGGTAATTCTAAATTTTTGATAGGAATNACTTTTTCCGGTATCGGCATTGGTTTAATAAATTTTTTTGCTCTGTATCTTAAAACAGGCCTAAATTTACCCATTTTTCTGAAACCAGTTCCTCTAACTCTTGTTCTTCTTGTTGTTGACATATTAATATACGTATGCTAATAATACTCCTCCTTTGTTTTGTTGTTTGGCTTCTAAATGATTAATAATACCGGCTGTTGTTGATACGAAGATTCTACCAAAATCTTTTGCAGGTAAATATCTTTTTTCAAATTTTTCATATGTATCTAACTTAACAGAAAATCTAGGTTTTATAACTCCAATATTATTTATTTTTCCAGATAATTTAACTTTAGTAAATACGCCCTTGTTTGTCTCATTATTTTCATAAGACTCAATATATCCGTCTTTTTGTAATAAATCTAAAATTTTTGTAATTGTTTTTGATGAAGGATAAATATCAACTTCCTTTTTTCCTCTTTCAGATGCATTCTTTAATTTTGATAATGCATTTGCCATTAAATCATTATTTGCCATTTTATCTATACTTAACGAAACCAAGTTCTGTTGCTTTTTCTCTGAAGCATCGTCTACAAATGTTTAAATTGTATCTTCCAACATTTGAACCTTTTCCTCTACCGCATCTTGTACAGGTTTTAAGAGCTTTTCCAAAAGCTCTCTTTTTTGTAGAGTTATTTCTAATGAACTTTTTTCTTCTTGTTTTTGATACAAGTATTTTTTTAATTCCNGGTAATTTCATTCTGTTATTACTCCAAATTTGTTTTTTACAAACTCGATTGCATCCTCCTTATTTAATCTATGTGTTTTTCCAATTTTTCTATTGACTAATTTTCTATTTTTGACTCTAAATCCTGGTCTTTTAAGAGTTACGGATATATTAAGTCCAAAAATACCTAGTTTTGGATCATACTTAACTNCNGGTATTTCAATATATTCGTGAATACCAAATGAAAATCCATTTTCAGTGAATTTAGACTCTGGAATTTTCATATCAACTGCTTTTAATAATCTTAACAATAATTCTTCTGTGTTTTTACGGATTGTAACTTTTGAACCAATGGCTAANCCAGGTCTTATCTTCCAAGCTGCAATTCTAAGTCCGGCTCTTACTTTTGCCTCAACAGGCTTCATACCGCTTATTTTTTCTAAAAGTTTCATTCCTCTTTCAACCTCTCTAGGATCTGGTCCTGAACCAATATTAAGAGTAATTTTCTCGACTTGAATTTGTTTCATTTTATTTACCATTATTCTACCTTAATCTCCTTTCCGTTACCTATTGACATTATATTTTTGATATCTGAATCGATAACTTCTTTGTTTAATTTTAATTTTGCAATATAAGTTTTTTTGAATAAACCTAATTCAGTTTTTTCTTGATATTCTGCAGTATTTCCTGCTCTTTTTCCTCGGATAAAATAAACCATTTCACCCTTCTTATAAGATAAAACATTCTTTATTTTTCCTGANGAAGTATCAAATACCACCGTATCATTAACTGAAACTTTCTTATCAAAGTTAATATTATATCCGTTTGATAAAGTTAAAATTATTTTTTTTCCTTTAGCAGCCACTTTTCTTGTAACTTTTAATAAGATTAAGTTTGACTCTTTATCTGAAATTTCAATTAACATAAATTTACCATTTTTATCTAAAACAACTCGGTAATATTTTTTCACATTTGGGAACGCAACAACATCAAATAGACCTGCTGCAATTTTTGAATTGTTAACTGCTTTATTGTTTANTAAAATCAATTTATTATTGATTAGATAATTTAATTCTCTTTTTGTTGAAACTAACTTAAGATTATCTCTTACTGCCACTACTAGCGGTATGGATAAATCTTTCTTGTGTGTTCCAGGCATTGTATTTGTTACCCATTTAGTTTCTTTTCTGTTAATTCTCCATGACTTTGGTGCATAAAGTCTTGACATATGCGTTGATTTACGACTCATTTTCTTTCTAATATCTCCTTTCTCTTTTTATCAGATAAATCTGGCGTAATTATTGTAACATTTGATGGATCAATCGGATATTTTACTAATTGTCCATTTGATTTTACTAATTCCGCTCCAGTTAATTTTATCTTATTTTTATTATAATCTATGATATCTATTTTTCCCATTACTCCTTTGAATTGACCTGTAACTACTTTTATTGTATCTCCAACTCTAAGTGTTAATGATCTCTTATTGTATTTTTTTCTTAATTCCTTTGATAAAGGAGCTCTCATTAATTTTTGTTTCAAATGATTTGGTAAATTAGCTCGATATTTTCTTTGCTTTCTAGGTTGAACACTTCTCTTCCATACATTTGCAAATTTTGTTTTCATAATAATATACTTGCAAGTTTTCCAACTTGTGACCACCTCAAAGCCACTTCTTTAGCAACTGGACCTTTTACTACAGTACCCTTTGGTGTACCAAGTTTTACATCTTTCAAGATTACNCAAGCATTNTCTTCAAATGAAACTCTGATTCCATCAGGTCTTGCATATTCTTTCTTTTGTCTAATTACTACTGCTTGAACAACTTTATGTCTGTTATCAACATCTCCTTTGATTACTGAACCAGTAACTAAGTCTCCTACAGNTGCTGCTGCTAATTTTCTTGTTCTTGATTTGTAACCCTTTACGCTAATTACTTTAAGTGATCTTGCACCGGAATTATCTGCTACGATAATTTCTGCACCTAACGGTATTGATCTTACTGGATTAATTTTAATTGCTTTCATTTTTTANTTTACCTACAACTACGAAATTTTTTGTTTTACTTATTGGTCTACATTCAGATATTCGTACTGTATCTCCCAAGTTAATATTCATTCCTTCCGGAACATGTGCCATTACTGCAGATTTCTTTTTTTGATAACGTTCATATTTATATAAGAACTTTCTTCTAGGCCATTCAACCTTAACAGTTTTTGACATCTTANTTGAAATTACTTTTCCTACGAAACTTCTTCCTCTTTTTGAATATTCCATTATAATTTTACTCTCTCCCATGGTCTTTTTACTAATTTGATTCCTTTTACATTGAAGGACTCTTTATTAGCTTTGAATATGAAATTTGATATACTTTTTAATACCTTCTTATCGCCTTTTTTTGTTCGAATTGTTAATGTTTGTTGAGTTTCATCCATAACTTTTCCCTTAATTCCTATTTTTAGAGGATTAAGAGATTTTGAAACTTCTGCATCTAATCCGATTAGCTCATGTCTCAATATATTATTTTGATTTATCATTTTGCGTCTATGCTATCCTCCGAATAACCCATTTTTATTAAAGCTTGGACGGCTCTTTCCTTTTGATCACCTTGTAACTCAATAATACCGTTTTTTTGAGTTCCACCGCAAGCAAGTTTTGCTTTAAGTTTTTTTGAAAGATCTTTAACATCGACACTCGAGTCAAATCCTTCAATCAAAGTCATAATCTTACCATATCGTCTTTTCACATTTCTTATTCGAATTGTTTGACTTTCCTTGGATATGGTATCTATAACTCCTAAATCTTTAGGCAGTCCAGTAATTGGGTCAATATCACTCATTATTTTTTAGCTACCTCCGATTCTTTTTTTATAGTATGAATTCTAGCTATTGTTCGTTTTAGTGCCTTAATTTTTCCAGGATTTTCTGGCATTCTTCCACTAGTCTTTTGTGAATTTAATTTCATCAATTCAGATTTCAATTCATTTAATGATTTTTCTAGATCTTTTGGTTTCTTATCTCTTATTTCACTTGCTCTTAATATTGCCATTATTCTTTAGTCTCCTTTGGTTTTGATTCTTTCTTTTCTTCTTTTGGTTTTGATTCTTTCTTTTCTTCTTTTGGTTTTGATTCTTT
>PBPJ01000031.1 GCA_002725495.1 Candidatus Woesearchaeota archaeon
GAATTATCACCGTCATAACGCCAATAACATAAATCAGAATTAGCCGCAAATTGATAATCACCAGATTGTCCAGTGTCACTTAATGCAATACCAGCTGTTGAACCATCTTCAATTGTTAATTGATAACTAGATACAGGCGCAGTAGTTCCTATACCCAATTTTCCATCTTCTGTTAATCTCATTAACTCACTACCACTAGCTGATTCACCATTAGTAAACCACCCAAAATATCTGTTAGTGTCATCATTGTCTGTGTCAATGTTAAACGTCATTAACTCTTTAGCGTTAATATGACCAGATGATGTATCTGCTTTTCCTAAATGTAATATACCACCTTCAACTGTTACAGCACCAGCAAAAGTTGCGTTATTACTTTCAATAGTTATAGTAGCTGTTGAACCATTGCCGTCTGCAAATAATCTTGTGCTATCGCCATTGTCCCAAAGAGCAGCTCTAAAAGTGCCTGACCCATTAAATAAATAATAACCACCACCACCGCCTGAATTATTATCTAATCTTATTTGTGTGCCAACTACGTGAAGTTTTTGGCTAGGTGTAGTAGTTCCAATACCTACATCACCAGCGTTAGTAATTGTCATTCTTCTAACAAAACCTTGATTTGATGCTGCGTCGCTAGTTAATGCACTAAATATTAAATCACCATTTATACTAGTGTCTTGAGAAATAACAAAACCTTTTGCGCCTCTGGTTGTAAATGAATTTCCAGTAGTATTATCAGCGCTAAATGCTATAAACGGAGCGCCTGAACTAGACATGCAACCTATAGTACCATAATATTGTCCACTTTGATTTCCATGACCAAATTCAATTGAACTACCATTTTGTCTACTTGTTAATCTAGAATCTGTTTGATTTGATGTAGTGCCTACTAAAACTTTATTTCCAGCAATACGCATTCTTTCGATAGAATTTGTATTAAACGCAATTGGATGATTTGATATAGTACCAAAAAACCCAACATTACCACTCGACCAACTTATTCTATTATCAATTGTGCCATCAGTTACTCTAAAGCCAGAACTTGAATTAGCAAAACCAACTATGTCTAAAGGATAACTAGGCGAAGTAGTTCCAATACCAACGTTACCACCAGATGTAATACGCATTTTTTCGCCAAAAGTACCTGATGAATTTCTAGTGCCAAATGTTAAAAAACCTTCACCGTCTGAATGATCTGCGTTATAACCAAATATTGCGCTTGACCCATTACCGTTAGAATCTCTAAATACAACGCTACTTTGATTGCCATTTGTAGAATTAATATTTTGTAACTCAAGAATAGCGCCACCATTATTTGTTGCTGTGCTACTGTTACTAGCGTTAAAGTTAGCAATTATTTGACCAGAATCGCTGGAAACTTGTAATGTTTGGCTAGGCGAAGTAGTTCCAATACCAACTCGACCATTTGTGTTGTCTATTCTTACAACTTCACCGTTAGTTTCACTGCCTAATCTTATATTTCTTGTACCTTCACCATCTAAAGTATAAACTCCAGATGTGTTTTTTAATCTACCAATAATAGAACTAGTTGTAGCGCCACCTAATATATAAGCGCCACCATTATCTAAAGCAATATGACCACCAGTAACTGAAAATTTTTCATTAGGCGAAATAGAACCAATGCCAACTCTGGCTGTATCTCTTGTTAAAGTTAAAATGTCTTTAACAGTCGTTGTATTTGCTGATTGAAAATTTAAATAATTATTACTGCCTTCTTGATTAATTCTAAATCCATACAAGTTGCTTCCCCAAGTACCACCTGTTTCTGCAAATATTAAACTGCCAGCGTCTGTTGGGTTTGAACCATTTGCATTTTTAATTCTTAAATCACCAACAACTTCTAATTTATTTGCTGGCGAAGTAGTGCCTATACCGACATTCCCACTAGCATCAATCCTCATTCTTTCATTGTCACCATTGCTTTTGAATTGTAAAACGCCACCACTCCTTAAAACATAAGCGTTAACATTTAAAAAATAATTTGAAGTCGAACCTAAATTTTTTGAAACGTTAGCACTAGGTAATATATTCCCAGCAAAAGTAGCTGAATCATCATTACCGTCTAATATTAAAGTTTCAGAACCATCATTTGGCATTATTTTAAACTGAGTGCCTACAGTTAGTAATCTTGTGTATTTGCTACTATCTTCTATTCTTATTTCTGCAATAGAATCAGTACTTGTAAAGTTTGCAACAAGGTTAGCAGTTCCAGCATTTACATCCAATTTAGTTGACGGACTAGTAGTTCCAATACCTACGTTGCCAGCGTCAGTAATTCTTGCTAATTCAGTGCTTGCAAAATTTTTAAATTTAATTGGATTTGTTGTAACAGCTGGTTTAAATGCGTCTGCATGTGAATCACCAGTAATTAAAGCATCACCAACAACATGTAATTTTTCACTTGGATTAGCTACGTTTATACCAACACCAGTTGACGCAACTACTAATTGATTAGCAGAATTACTGTCCAAATCTTTAAATGAAACTACTTCATTGTCGTTTAAATCAAATATTGAAATTTTATGATCACCGTAATCAGATTGCATATAACCACTACCATTAGAATCTAATTTAAATTCACCAAAAAGATTTAATTTATAACTACCAGGCGACAAAGTACCAATGCCAATATTAGAGTTAGATTGATATATAACTGAATTTCCTAATGTATCAGAATCAGTCCATATAGGAATATAATTTGCAGTACCAGAACCGTCAACACCTTGAATTTCTGAAAGTGAAACCCATTCAACATCTGAACCAGTTGAACTTAAAACTTGACCAGCTGTACCTGTTGCACCTGTATAATCTTTAATACCAGCGTTTAAAATAACACCAGCATCAAAAGTCATTGCTGTTGTAAAAGTATTTGACCAACTAGTTGCAGAACCAGTTGACATAAGTACACGCCCAGAAGTACCAGCAGAATTACTGCCGTCAAAAAATCTTGCTGTTAAACGAAAGTCACCAACTACATGTAAAGTTTCTGTTGGTGAATTTGTACCAATACCAATTTTAGAATCTGGCACATTACCGTCAATGTCAATAAAGAAAAAACCGCCTACTTCGAAATCTTCACTAGATATTTTTACACTAGAATTATTGCCTAATCCGTCTGTAATTATTTTTTTTGTAGAATTTATACCAACATTATCTGTTACTTTTAACAGACCATCATAAGTATCTTTAATTTTAGTTCCTGTAAGTGAAGCCATTTGTGATTTTTTACAAATTTACTAAAAATAAAAGTCAATGTTTGCCTTGCCCTCGATACTTCTTTTTTCGTTGTGCCAAAGATTTATTTTTAGAATGAATGCCTGGTCTTTTTTTTGGAGGTTTTCTATATTGTGCTGGATTAACCTGCTTTGATCTCTTGGCCATTATTTTTTCTTTAATACTGACATTGCCTTTTCCGTGCTACGGCCACCAAAATAAGCTAAAACGACTGCCATCATCACATTCTCAAACGTTGAATTCCAATTATCGTTTATATGAAAAGGAATTGTATCAATACTGTCTAAAATTCCAGCAAAAGAAAAAATTACAATGCACCACACCAAAACTAATGGGCGAACATTTTTGCTTAACCAACCAGAATTTACATTTTGATCAGCTTGCCAACGTGCTGTAACAGATTCTATTTCTTTGTTTTGTTGATCAAACATCATTTGTTGTAATTTTATTTTATCATCAATTGCAATGTTTGATTTTGAAATTTCGCTTAATGCATCTTTTGGGCTTGTAACACCCTGCAACACATTAGCTAAAGTTGGGTTGATTACTCCAGCAGCGCCTAATATTATTTTGCCAACTGTACTGTCTTTAAATTTCTTTTTTGTACTCATAATTATTTGTTTTTGCGATAGTCCCAACGTGCTTTAGTGCCTCTTATGTCGTAATGAACAAAAGTATCATATAAACCTAAACCACCCTGTAACATCTCGCCATTACTTATTGCATCTTCTATGTGTTGATATAAAATTTCTGTTGACATGCCTTTTACAGCAATATCGGCTGCTTTTCCTAACAAATGTTGTGATGTTTTAACTCCACCAACTTTTTCATTATGTTCTGGCGATCTATATGCGCTATTTACTTTTATAGGTTTACCAATTTGACCTCTTAAATATTGTAACTGATTAGCTACTTTAACTATGTTGTAATAAACCTCTTGTGGCATATCACATCCGCATTTAGATTCAAATTCTGATTTGCTAAAATTTTTTGTCATGTTTTTTTATTTTATTATGTCTGTAATATACAAGTATGTAAATAAAAAATATTAATAATAAACTTATGTGTGCTTCGCCACATAGCCCTGTAATGTGTTTTATGTTTTCTATCATAATTTTATATTTACACCTGTTTTAATGCTTTCAAATTCTTTTCCCCAATAAGATTGATAATTATATTCAGTAAATAAACCAAACCATTTATTAATTTTAAAACCAAATACAATTCCGCCTTTTATGTCTATCCATTTATCATTTTCAATATAATTGTCATACGAATATCTGCTGTCACCGTCTAATAATTTGTGATATGGTAAGACGTTAACAAAACCATGCACCCAGACGTTGCGTCTATAAAAATAATAATCTAAAGATGCTATTGCTGACAGATAAGTAAAATCACCAATTTGTGCTAATTCGTTAGCGTTAAATTGATTAACTATTTTACCAAAATGCAATCTTCGATAATCTTCATCTGATGAACTAATTAAATTGTCATCTTGATCAAACCATAAATAATCATATCCTAGAGATTCGCCTGTAAATGGGTCGATCATCTCATACAACTGATCGTAATGAAATTGATATGCAAGTTCCCACCAAGCGTTTCCGTCGTCAAAATATTTTTGTATTGGGTTATGTCCATATGCAATTGGATTTGTTCTAGCAACAGCGCCAACAGAAAAATTTAAACGTTTACCAATAGGCAATTTAAATCTAACGTCAAGTGAATTATATTGTATATCTACTATTTCATTTTTTAAATGTTCAAATTTTGCTATGTAATATTTACCAACATATCTTACAAAATAATTATTGTTTGTAAATTCTCTGCCTTGTTGTCGCCCATTTGATATGTTTATTAGATATTCAAGTCCGTCAACACTTCCAATGTTTGCGTTTTCTGACGCACTGCGATCTTCGTTTCCAGTATACCAATTCAATCGATCTTGATAACCAAATCTTGATATTTTTCTTATACCAAAATTAAATGCAAAATTTTCTGGATTTCTTACAGTAGTTTCAATTAATTCAGAATTTTGTGTTACGTAAAATGTTTGTGGCCCTTGCAAACTGCTACCTTGCGAATAACTTACATATGGCGTTGAATATTTAAATATTTGTTTAAATATGTTATCTTTTTTTTCTTGTGCGTTTACGTTTATGCTGACGATAAGAGCAAAAAACACGCTTATTAATTTTTTCATCTTTTTTTTTATTTATTAAATTAATTGTTATAGTTAAAGCAACTCCACCTAACGTAGTGGCTAACAAATCTTTTTTGTCAAATTTGCCGTAATCTATGTAATCATATGTTTCTTTAGCAAAACCAATTACAAACGAATTTACAATTGGTATTTCTACAAAATTGTTTCCAACATACTCGCTTATTACACCAGCGCCAAAATGATAATATTTGTCTTGTTGTATTTGTGCAAAACAAACATTTACTAAAAACGTTGCGACAATAAAACTTCTATATGTTCTGATAAAATATCTCTCCAATTTTCAGGTTTTAATTTTAAACTTATGTCGCTTTCTAGTTTTAAAATTTCTTCTCCGTCGTTGTATAATACAATAGTTGGCAGATATTTAATTTTTTCTTTTACAAAAACTTTAGGTTTATCGTCCATATAGAATTTTTGTAAATTATAATCTTTAAATTCTGTTAAAGATATATTATCTATAAATTTAGCACTGTAATAAATTACAGTTATGTCATCTTTGTTTTGCGAATTAATCGCAACCGTTACAAAAAACGCAATTAGGGTTGTTACAAAACATCTCATTTATTTTTTACTTATTTGATATAATCTCTCATCAATCTTGTCAAGTTGTTGTTTGATTTCACCGACTGATTTTTCCAATCCTTCTACCTTTTCATTTGTGTTAATTATTGAATTTCTTGTAATTTCGTCTTTATAAGAAAATTCAATTTTTGATACTTCAGGCGCTGGCAATTCTTTTGCTTCTGCAATATCTGTTTTCAAAGCAAAATACATAGAAACCAAAGATATGGTAAAACCTACTATCATGCCTATTGTTTTTAAATCCACTTTGATTTCTGTTTCTTCGCCTATTTTTTGTGCCATTTTAATTTTGTGTTATACGATTTGACAATTCAATTATACCTCTGTAATATGTATGATCAGATAAATCATCTTCTATGTAAGTAATGCCAGCATTTTCACTTGTGTAAACAGTAAAACCGTCTGACGTTAGATTAATATATCCTGATGATCTAGTTCTTAATAAATTTAGACATTGTGAAACCATAGAATTAACGTCATATTCACCACCGTCATCTGAAACATATCTTGCAATGCATTCAATTCTTGTTATAGTTTCCATGTTATATTGTGTTTGATTTTGATCTATTTCGTTGTTAGAAACTGAATAAACTCTGATATAAGGAAAAGTTGCATTGTTAGGCACACGCCCATAAATAGGAACGTTTGCTGAATCAATACTAACGTTGTTAGTTAATGCAGTTATAATTGCTTTACGGACAAAATGTATTGCTTCCAACATTATCTAAATTTTTTTATTTTTTTCTGTAATCTTTCCAATAAATTATTAAACTCGATTCTAGCACTGCTAAATAAAAATGGTCGTGCCGGTAAATTAACTTTGCGTATTCCTGCGCCTTTAAATTGTGCGGCATAACTGCTTGGTATACCTAATTTTAACATGTCTGTTAAATCAACTTTAGTTCCTGTTCCAAATTCTACGTATGGCGCATAATTTTTGTCAACTACTACTGAAACTGTTTTGTCTTTTATTACAGTTGCAATTGATTTTCTTAAAGTTCCTGTTGGTGCTGGCACTTCACGTTTAGCTAATCGTTCAATACTTAATGCTGTTCTTCCTAATTCTGTTGACAATATTTTTTTGTCAAAACCACGAAGAAAACTTAATTTTCTGTTTAATTCATTTAAATCATTGCTGTTTATTTTAATATTAGCTTTCATTAATCAGTTTTTGTTGCTTTGATTTTAACATAATATTTTAAATCTGATTCATACATGTCGTTAATTCTATATTTTTGTGTTTGTCCTTCTACAACAAAAATGTCACCAACAGAAATTTCATCAGCTGTTTTTTTTCTCATTATAATTTCAACAACTATGCTGTGTTGACGTTTTCCGTTTTCCATCTCAATTTCGCCTGATTTTTCTTTTAAATCACACCACGCAGTTTTTACGTCTGCAAGTGTTGAATTGTAACCACCGAAATTGTCGCTAACTCTAGTTAATCTTTTAATTGTAATTCTGTCGTTTAATTTTCCAGCGTCCATTATATAAACATTGATCTATAAGAACTTAAAATATTTTTTACACTTGTTGGAATTTCAACAACACCAATTCTGCTGTTACCTTCAAACACGTCTGAACGATTATCATAGTATGTTGTAGCTAATTGTAAAATTGCTTGTTTTAACAAATCATCTGACAAACCTGATGTTATGTAAACCACTTTTACTTTGTCAGCAGCGCCTCCGTCCAATTCCATTGTTTCGTTATCTAAACCTAGCATTGTGTAATCAGTTGTAGCAGTACCTTCAATATGTACGCTACTTATACTAGAAACTGGCGCAAACGGTATATCAAATACACCTGTTTCTGTTTTGTCAAGATAATACGTTCTGTTTTTAGCAACAATGTCACGACTTATATAACTTTCGCACCAAATTCTTGCTTGTACAATCATACGTCCAATAATTGTATCATCAGCAGATGTGTCAATTCTTGCGTAGGATTTTAAATCACTAGCTGTAACTATTTCAGAACCAGTTGTTGAATTTATTTTATTCTGACGCATCTTCTTTAGTTTCTTTAGATACTTTCATTTCTTTTGTTTCTTTTTTTGGTTTTGCTTCTTTTGACGCCCAACCTTTAGCAACAAAAACTTCAACTTTGTCGTCTGGAATATTTATATCATCACCAGCTTCATAACTTTTACCTTTATGTTTTAACGGTATTAATGCTTTTAATTTCATAATATTTATTTTATGTAAAGATAAAAAAAAAGTGTCACAATATTTTGCGACACTTTTTAAATGAAAACGAATAAAAATTATATATAAAGGAAAATCGATTTACTCGATTATTGCAAAGTTATTAAAATTATTTGAATATTTGCCATTACGTGTAAATTTAAATGCGCTGTTTGTTCCTGTATTTTTAATTATAAAGAAACCGTTGAAAACTGCAACCCAAATAGCAAAATAATCTACCTCGTTTAATTTATAGTATCTATTATTTGTGTGTAAAGTAACATGTATGCCACGTGGCACTTCAGGTTTTGCAGTTGATTTAATTTGTATTTTGCGAAGATTATAATTTGGCAATTCAATTATACAATCATATGGAGAGGAATCTAACAATGGCATTGATACAAATAAACCGTTTTCCATTGCCATGGTTGCAAATTTATATTCAGCTGTACACCCAAGTAAATTGCTATTCACGTCATATAATATACAAAAAAACCAGGTAAAATAATTTTACCTGGTTCTAACAAAAACTAAACTAATCAAAAAAAATTATGTTTCACGTGCTAACGTGACTGAAAAAAATAGGATAATTAAAAATAAAAACCCTATTGTGTCATTATATAAATGTAACTGTCTAATGCTAAATACAAGCAAAGTTGTACATAAAATATATTTTATTAAATCTTTATTCATAACATGTCTGCTTTAAAACAATCATTGCAACAATAATGTTGATCTTCTAACATTTGTTTTTCACAATAATTGCATTTATAATCATATTCGCTGTATGTGTCAAAATAAACGTACATTACGAACTAAAAAAGTTTATAAAAGCATTACCTATTAAACCGATAAGAAGTATTGCTAAAATTATTGTTAAACACTTTTTTACGTGTGTATCTACCTTTTCTTTTTGTCTTATTATTTTTAAATCTTGATCAAGATATATTAAACATTGCATTTGTTGTTTTTTTGTACAATATTTATATTTTTCGTTATATCTTTTTTTTGCTATTTTGTCTAGCATAAATTCTATTGTTGTCATAATTATTTATTTTGGTTAATATATTGTTTTATTATTTCTTGTAATTCACTTGTTTGTTTCCAAGTTAAATCTCCACTTTTTAAATTATAATCTTCACAAATTGTTGTAAAGTCAATATAATCTAGTAAATCTTTTGTTTCCATTTTGTTTAGTTTTTGTGAGGGGCAAAAATACCCCTCGTTAATATTTGTTTTTAATATTCGTATGCCTGGTAATAAGCATCTTTTAACATTTGATCTTCTGTATAAATGTCATTTGCACCACAATACCAGCTTTTAAATTTTACTGTTTCTTCATTTGAACAGTTATTTTTAACTCTTAACATGTCAATACCGAAACAAGTTTTAACCCATATAGTTTTTGGTGTTCTTTTAGTTATTGTTAAATCTATAGTACCAACTCCGCTAACTCCTCTATAAATTTTTCCGATTTCAAATTTAGTTTTCATAATTTTTGTTTTTGTTGTTATTGTTACTTCAAATATACAACACTTTTTTAAAATAAAAAAATATTTTTAGTTTTTTTTTAAATTTTTTTTAATTTTTTATGTTTTACAGATAGGAGAGAGCAAAAAAAAAGGCGCCTATTATGACGCCTTTTTTTATAAATTAACTATAATTATGACTTGGTCATAGCTGTAATCGCACTGCTAAACGTACCGTCAATGATACCTTTTGGCAGATAAGTTGCTAATGCAACTCTTTCAACTGCTCTTACAGTTACAAAACCATCTCTAACGTTAGTTCCATCTTCTCTGAAGAACTCAACAGATAAGTTATCTCTAACCCACAATTGACATGAATTAGCAAAGTCACCAACTAGGAACGTCCCAGCGTTAACTTCTACATTCTGAACAACAGGAACACCCATAAAATTAGGAGCAAGCCCTTGATATACTTGATCTTTAATATAATTGTTTGTTGTGTCTTTTGTCAACAAGATTTTATGAAAATCAGTTGGGTTTAAAAGAATATAATTTGGTCTATAATTGTTTAATGCTAATTGATTAATAGCAGCTACTAATACGTCAAATTCATTTGGCGCAGTAACAGCTTGATAAAAAGCAGATGATGCTGATTCATCAAAAGCAGTACCAGAATTATATAAACCTTTAAGATTTGGAGAAACACCATTTCCACCTAGTAATTGATCATCTTCAACTTCCATTAATTTTGCTGGAACTCTATTTGATATATAGCTAGTAAGTTGAGGCGTATCCGCTAACATTTCTTCACTTATCCTTAGATAGGTTCCGATTTTCTCAACATTTACGCTTGTAGCTGTCATATCAAAATCAGTTTGGCCAAATGTTGCGCCTTCTGCCGTAGCTGCCGCCCCATTTGAGTAACCAGATTCTGAAACAAATCTTACAACGTCAGACGAAGTAGTTCCACTTGGAATTAATTGTCTAATGTTTTGTGGTCTGTTTGGGTCAAAGTAATACCCAGGCACTCTTTGTGCTGGAATAACTTCTCCTGTGAAATCAGCACCGACAGTCATGTCAGCTTTAATTTCAAAACTAGCACCCCTTGAAGTACCGTTTTTAATTGAATCAATTGCGCCTTCATTAATGCTTTTTATTAAAGCACTTTTGAAAGATTTTGATTCTTTTTGTGAACTTAACGAATCAAATGATTTTTTGTTAGCAACTTCCATTGCGTCCATTCTTTCGTTAAATTTTTCTGTAAGATTATTGATTTCACCTTTTAAAGTTTCGTCAATCTTACCGTCAGTGCGTTGTTGCACTTGTGCGTTAGCTTTTTCAATTTTTTCGTCAATAATATTGCCTAATTGATCAAGCTGTTGTTTTACATTTTCTTCCATCTTACGATTTTTTTAAAGAATTAATTAAATAACTATACATATCTAAATCGTCTTTTTTACTTTCAACATTCGGCAAAGTGACTAAATCTGTCGGCTTTGTGAACTCTATAAATAGAGATTTTAATTTTAAAACTTCCGCTTCTAGTGCGTAACCTAAATCATCAGATATGTCACCTTTGCGAATAATTTTACAAATATTGTCGTAACGTTTTGTTAATTTTTCATAATCAACGTTACCTTTTACATCTAAAATTTTTGCCTCTTCATTTGCAGCTAAAGTTACTGCGCTGATCTCATAAAGTTTAACCTCTGTTATTTCTCTATAATCACGTTTGTTTTCTTTTTGTATTGGCATAATACCAACTGAATTTTCAGTTAATATACCAGATTTCATTAATTCAACAACGTCTTTACCTAATTGCGTTTTGGCAATTTCAGCTACAAAAACTAAACCTTTATCATCTTCGTATAATTCTTTCATTTTACCAATTGGTTGCATCATATTGTGCTGATACAAATATTTTACTCTTTCACCATTTTCTTTAATGGTTTTCTTGTATGCACCTTTCATTATTACGTCATTGTCAGAATCTTTATTTCCAAAATATGAACCGTAACCTTTAACTACGCCAGCATATTCGTCAGCGTCTAATAATTCACCAATAGGCGATTGCTTAAAAATTATATTTCCCATAACAAAAAATTTGTATCAAAGATACAATTTTAATTTTTAAAAAGTTGTTTGTCTTGAAAGACCAAAACCTATGTTATCTATGTCTGTAATCGATTCTGCAAAATCATCAGGAAAAGGCGCAACACTACAACGACAATTTATTATATTTTCAGCACTTGCAGCTGGGTCGCCTGGATACTTCATAAAATCTACTCCAACAATAAATGTGTCATCATAATTAACAATTTGTCCGTCAGCTTGTGCATGTGCGTCACGTGTTCTGTCATCAAAACTTGCTATCCACTCTTTTTTCATTTGTGCGCCTGGAAATATAGACAATGCACTTTGCATTGTAGCATAATTTGCTATTAAAGTTGATTCTGTTCTGACTAAACGTTCTGCTTGTGTTTGTGAATATCTGTTAAATTTTTTTCTTAATACACGTGCTTGTTGTTGTTCGCCTAGTTGCATAAATTCTTGATCTGATAGTAAACTTCTAAAAATATTGCGTAATGTTTTTTTTGCTGTTTCTGAAACTAATGTTACACGTCTAGCAGCAATGGCTTGACCAAGAAACAAAAATTGTTGTTCCCAAATACTTTCAAATTGTCTAGGATTTATTCCTTTTTTTATGTATTTATCAAAATTACGTGCATACCATTTAGCAAAACGCAACCCAACTGATTTATATATTTCTGCATATAATTTTATAAAATCAGCAGTTAAAAAAGTGTTTTCGTAATTAGTAGCATTCAAAGACAGGAAAGATTGTATTCCTTTATTATATTCTTTTTTGTAGTAACGTTTTACTTTTGCAATGTTAGGTTTTTCGGCAATGTCCATTTGTTTTTCAAATGCTTTTTGCCACTCATTTTTATTGTTTATCATTTTCAATGCGTTCAAAAAATCTGTTTACCCATGTTCGCATAACTTCACCACCCCAAAGATTATATGCTACGTAACCTTTGTCCTTCCACGGTTCGCCCTTGTATTGATCATCAATTTTAGAATTGTCTTTATGTCTTGCTAAAAAAGATTTTACACGTGCAAGAGTTGTAACTGACAAAGATTCACGTTTAGCTAATTGTGCAGCTCTTGTCCATCCAACATTTGTACCACCACGCACTGTGTCACGTCCATATTTTTTTCTCCATTCGATCATACGTTTAGCATTATTTGTAGCGCCTTGTGGATAATTGTCATACGTTTCTTTAATATTAAATTGATGTTTTTTGTTTTGCAAAGCAACATCATATTCTTGATGTGTTTTAAAAGGCATGTAAATTGTTTGCCCGTCGTAAGTATGTGTATGAAACCCTATGCCTTGTCCGTCCCAACCCATTTCGATTGCTCTTTGTTCTGCTTCTTCTTGTGTTGTGTATGCGTCATGAAATGCTGGTATTTTTTCTTTTAAAAGTTTGTCAACTTCAATATCTAATGGTTCGTCAACTACTTCGTCAAAATCATTTGTAGGCATTAAATTAGCAGGAATAAAATATTCATTCATAATGTCGTTTTCTTCATCTTCGCCATAATTCATTGCCATACGTTTTTCGTTAGGTGTCAACCACCACGCTTTTGACATCTGATTAACAACTTTGTCTGTTTCCTCTTGCAATTCTGGAATAACAGTAAAATCAAAATCAATGCATAGTTTTTCACCATATTTAGGTGTTAACCATCTATTTAATTCATCACGTATTTTACACAATTCAGGAATAACAACATTTTGATATAATGCCTTTTTTGCTTCTTTCATGTTATTATATGTTGTTGAATCAGTGTTGTTTAACAATTGAACAGGCACATTATAAATGTTACATAAATCTTTTATTGATGCATTATATTGCTCGATCAAAGAAACATCTGATGCATTCAGTCCAAAATTAACCCATGATAACTTTTTAGGAGTTATTATAATATCTCCTGCGTTGTTTGACCCTTGATGTGATTGACGAAATTTATCTTTTAATTGTTGCGCCTGTACTTCGTTTATGTCACCTTCTTCTGACATTAACACACCTCTAGCAGTTTGGTTTTGTAAATACTTAACACCTGTTTGAACAGCTTCATTATTTGTGGTCATTGAACGTAAACCAGCACGTAAAGGAGATTGTCCGTAAAGATGTGTTCCAGTTCCGTCGTAGTAGGGGTTAAAATCTTTAATATGGCAAATCTGTTCTGCTGGAATGTCATGATTTCCGTTATATTGTATTTTATATTTTACAACAGGTTGCATAATACCACCACTAATTATTTCCATTAATTGTGAAGGCATTACATATAATTCTTTGTATTTTCCAATATTGTCGCCTGATTCTGGTCCAATGCCATATATGTATCTGTTCCCTGTAAGTTTGCCAAATGCAATTAATTCTGTTATAAAACTATTATAAGATTGTGCAGGGTTTGGTCGATCTAACAACATATGTAATTCAGTATCTTCAATTTCGCTTAAAGCACGCTTTCTTAATATTTCTGATTTATGTAAAATGTTAGCGTCAAATGTTCCGCTTGTTAATGCTTTATATCTTTTGTAATCATTTTTATTTTCTATCTCGTAAATTTGAAACGGAATTGTTGTTGCAGCTTTAGTGATTATATTAATTAAAGAATATATTGTTGCGTTTTTTTGATAACCTTGTTGTATGTAAGTATCATCATTTTCAGAATTCCATATAATGCTTTCGCCAAGAAAATTATATATTGCTCGGTTATATTGTTCTGATGTCTTTTGTGCGTTTTTGTTCAATAGATTTTTGAAACGATCAAATAAAGATGCCATGTGCCTATAATAAATTTTTTGTAAAAATACAAAAATTAAAAGTAATTAAACGACAAAGAAATTTTTAATTAAATTACGCTCTATGGCATATGCTGTAACGTCAATGTGTTCATCATGTTTAGCGTTAGGAAACGTTCCAACTTGTTGTAAATAAGCGTCATTCCAATTGTCTTTTGTTAAGTAAACCCTGCCGCCCTCAATAAAAGGAGATGATGCTCTAGCACGTTCTATTTTACTGAATCTAACAAAATCTGTTTTTAATTCACTTACGTTATAATGTGTTTCACGTCTTAATAATTGCACTAATGATTTACCAGACGCTTTTGGTTCAACCAATATTAGATTAATGTGAACACCACAACTTTTGACAAATGAAATTATAAAATTCTTTAATTCTGGCATCTCTAAATATTTATCAATGCTTTTTAATATGTAAAGATTGTCATTTGATTTGCCACTGATTTGTATTCCTGTTGGGTCGTTTTTAGTGTCTTTAGTATATGCGCCGTCAATAAACATTTCCCATTCTATGTCGTTTGGCAATTCACTTTTATTTATAATGTTAAACCAATCTTTACGCCATTCGCCACCCTCAGCTGGTGCTGGTTCTTGCATGTATTGTCCAGAAAATGTATATCTGTCTGCTTGTCTTATTGATTCTAATTCTTTAAATGAATGTTTGGTTGGCCACAACGGAACATTGTTTTTATTTATAGCAGTTAATTTTAAATGATGCCATTGTTCGCCACTATTACCGTCTAAAAGATAACCAGACAAATCGTCCTCATGAAGTCGTTGCATAATAACTATAATTGGAACATCTCTGTCATTTACTCTTGATCTAATAGTTGTATTGTATCTATTGTTTATAAAACTTCTTCTTACATCACTTAAAGCGTCATCTGGTTTTAATGGGTCGTCTATGATTATAGCGCCACCATTACCAGCACCAAAACCTGTTATAGCGCCTCCACTTGCAGTAGCATAAACACCGCCTCCTTGCGTAGTGTACCACTTTTTTTGACTTTGACTGTCTTTTTTTAATTGTAAATTCCAGATTTTTTGAAACGCATCTGACATAATATATTCACGTGTCATAGAACTATTGTCAAGTGCTAATGCATCTGAATAAGATAAATGTATAAACTTGGCTCTTGGATTTTTAGCTAAACACCAGCTAATGTACATTTTAACTGCTAATTCTGTTTTGCCATAACGTGGAGGTATATTGATAATTAATCTTTTAATTTTTCCGTCATATACCTGTTGTAATATATTTGCTAATTCTTTATGAAATTCAGCTACTTCAAATTTAATTCCAGTGTTTTCTTTAAATATATATCTAGTAAAAAACAATAAAGAATTTTCGCATTTTGTTTTTATAATGCCATTAATATTCCTCATTTAAAATTGCGTCAATTTTCTGTTGTGCCTCTGGTGACAATTTACTAGTGTTTATATCAGCTGTCATCTCTATATTTTGACGTTCTATGTAACCACGTTTTCTTCCTCTTGTTTTTAAAAGAAATATTGTTGCTGTTGTATTGCCTTCCATTATTTGTTGATGCAGATTGGTTTCTGCAAAATCTAACATTACATTTTCCAAGTCATTAACTTGTTCAAAGTATTTTTCATCTGATTTTAACCATCTGTAATGTGTTGTTCTATCTATACCAGCCATTGTTGCAGCTGTTGTAACAACACCAAAAGTTTTTTCTAATGCATTTAACATTCTCTTTTTTAGTGTTGCATTATGTTGTTTTTTTGCCATTGTAATATTTTTCATAAAGATACAAATATAATTCCCATAATTTATTTTGCAATTCGTTTTGATCATATGTTTGATCAGATATTATCACTTTATTATTATGTTTTATTTCTATTTTTAAACCTTTTAATGTTGGATATGCACTGACAAATATTTTGTTGTTTATACACCATTGTATTGCTTTATAATGCTTTTTAGTCATATGTAAATATAAAAAAACCCCCACATTTCTGCAGGGGTTATTTTGTTTAAATTGTTATTGTTTTATAATTTATTAATTATTTTAGCTACTTCAACAATTTTATCTCTTACTATGTCTAATTGTATTTTAAGAGCTTTTTCTTCTTCGTGAACGGTTATAGTTCTTAATAGTTCTTCTCTTTCATCTAAATAAATATCTAGTTGTTTGTTTAAAGCTGTTTTTAAGTTTTTCATTTTGTTTAGTTTTTATTGTTATTAATTGTTTTGTGCAAATTGTTTTAATTGTTTGAAAGTATNAAACTGAACACCCCAATTGTTTTCGTTTGTGCAATCTTCTAATTTATCACATTGATTAGCTGTCCACTTTCCGTTATCAGTACCAACTCCACCTCTTGCAATCCATACACCTTGTGAATCTGTAACCCTGTAAACCCCTTCTCTTATTTTTTTAACTTTNATTAACATTTTTATTGTTTTAATTGTTTGATATACCAAATATACAACAACATTTTAAATTAAAAAAATATTTTCAATAAAATTTTAAATTTTTTTTTTATTTTTTTAATTCTTCTCTGTTAAATTTTATTTAAAACATACTGATTTGATTTTGTGCAACGTGTTTATAAACTTCAGTTTTAAATAATATAATTGATATATCTTCTTTATGTTCTTCGCCTATATATTTATAAGATTTTGTCACGCTTTCTTTAAAATATTTTATGCCTCCAAAAAAATCTATTAAACCTGCTTCTTTTTGTTCTCTTAACTTTCTGTTTGTTTCTTTTAATTTTTCCACGTTATTGNTTTCATTAATTAATAACCAATTTTGTGTGTTACGTTTCATGCCTACAAACAACGAAGGGTTTGACGTTTTTATATATAATGTTTGTTTATTTGTTTTATACATTGCGCCAAATAAATTTAATATTTTCATACCAATACTTAACCCTTGGAAATCTGGTAAAACAACCAATCGACTAACTCGAAAAGCATTTTGTATTGTTCCACTTGGCATTGGCAAAATACCCATAAAACAAACAGGTTTATCATTGTACAATATGACAAATGATTTTGCTGATTTATTTAGTTCTTCACTTAAATAATGATGGTCTTTGAATATTTGCCAAGTTTCATATCGACATCGAAATATCTGAAGCTTAATTTTTGGTTTGCGCCGAAGTCGTGACGCTATTTCAAGACGCCGTTTTTGTGGTGAATAAATCCAATCGGGTTGCAACCAATCCATAATGTCAAAATGACAAGATGCAAGAACAATTTTTTTGTTTGTCTTACGTATATATTTTTGTAATGCGTTTGACATTGCTTTTGCAACATCACGATCAACAACAGACGTATATTCATCAACTAAAATTACTTGGTTAATTGTTGCACGTCCAACAATATATGCTAGTTTTGCTCTGTATTGTTCGCCGTTAGACAATGTATGATATGGACGTAACCAAGTCGGAACACTTGCAAGACCCATAGCTGACAGAAGAAAAGCTGCTTGTTTAGGTTCTAACCAATCAAAATTAGAAATTAAAGATTTGTTATAATCAAAATGTTCCTGATCTACTTCTTTATTAAAAAAATTTTTTAATATTGTTGTTTTTCCTGTTCCTGAACCGCCGTAAACAACACCAATGTTCCATTCTTTAGGAATGCGTTCTAAATTAGCATCAATAATAACTTTTGTTTCTTTTTGATTTTGTATGTCAAATGCTTCATACACATATTTTGTGTATTTGTCATTTATAATTTTATGTGTTAACTCTATTTTCATTTTAAAATGGTATATTATTATCTTTTATAACTTCAAATTTTTTATTCTCACGTGTAAAATGTTTATAAACACCGCCACCATTATAAAAATCTGGCGCTATTTGAAAACTTCCTAACTGACCGTTTTCTTTACGTTTTACTTTTTCAACGTAAACACTTACAATGTCTGATTTGTATTTTGATTTTTGCCCTATTTCTCTAAACACAATTAAACCATTAAAACTTTTGTTAAAAAAATCAGCACTTCCTGAAATATCATATAATGACGGTTTTTTATATTTACCCTCGATAGTTTCAATTTTTCTGGGGTGTGCAACTAAAAATAAATGTGTTTTTGTTTGTTGACAGAATTGTGTTATTTGTGAAAGTAAACGTCCAATGTAACTGTAATCTTTTTGTGCTGAATGATCTAACATATTGTACGGGTCAATAACACAAATGTTAATTCCTTTTTGTAAAACTAATTGTTTAAATGCGTCTAGTATTCCTTTTAATGTAAGATTTTCTAGATCAATTTTTACCCAATGAAAATGCTCTTGTATAAAATCTTTAGTGTTATTTAAATCATCATTTGTGCAATTTTTTTCATTTAATTTATTTGCAATACGTTTAATGTGTCCTTCATATGGAAAAGATTCTGGCGCATACATGGCACATCTAAAACCATATTTTGTAGATAGATTGCAACATATTTGATCTACTATATCAGATTTTCCACTGTTAGGAATTCCTGTAACAACTGTCCATTCGCCAAATGCTAATTTAAAATAATTATCAGAATTGCCCATTCCGATAGAATAGTTTTTTAAACCTTTTTCGTTAAAATTTAAAACGTTTTGCCATATGTTGTCAATATTAACAATTCCTTCTAATGGAAAATTTTTAGCATTTAAAATTATATTGCGTAATGTATCTTTGTCTGCGTTAATTAATACATCATTTGCGTCTTTATATTCGCCAAAATCGACATATTTACATTTATAATAACCAAATCTTCTTGCTAATTCATTGCGTAACATTAAACCTGGTTCATCATTATCAGTACATAAAATAATTGTTTTTTTATTTTCAAAATACTGATAACAATTATCTAAATATTCTAATTTTTGATTGCCTTTACTTGCACCGTTTGGAACACTGCAAACACTGTATAAATTAACTTCATGTAAACTTAATGCGTCCATTTCGCCTTCAACTACATAAACAGTATCTAATTCTTTGATGTTATCTAATCCGTAGAATATTAATTCTGCACCAGAAACCATTTTAAAATTTTTCTCACTATCTCTAAATTTTACGTTTATTAATTCATTATCTCTAAAATAATTAAAATTGATTACACGTCTTTTTTTTCCTGCTTGTGGCATATACTCTAATGATTCGCCAATTTTCCAATGTAATAATGTAGATTCTGTAATTTTACGTTGTTCAAACCAATTTAAAACTCTTTTGTTGAGCTGTATATTTGTTCCAAGTGGTTTAATATAGTCAGGTTTTGTAGAAAATTTTTGCACTGATCCTGACCATCCGCAATTATGACAATTGTACAAACCGTTGGTGATGTCAACAGATAAACATTTGTCCCGTTTGTTTTTTCTTGTATGACTACATTGTGGACATGTGGTTTTATATTCACCTTTTTGTTTTAATATTTTTATACCTAATGCACTTAATTCATTTATCATTTTATTCGTTTTAGTAAATTTATAAATTTAATTCGTCAAAATCTAATAAGTATTTTTTCTTTAATACGTATGATTGAACTCTAGTCATGCGTAAATTATTTTTTTGAAATATCATTTTGTTTGTTGCAAAACCTTCAAATCTATATTTAGGAAATTTACAAACAAACAGTGCGAACAATTTACAATTTGTCTTTGCATATTCTGGAATCATTAAAGGGTTGTTAACGTTTCTGTTTACTTTAACATCAACTGTAAAATTTTTATAAATACAATCATATTTGTCTGTGCCTAATGTTTTAGAAGTATTTAAAATTGTAAAATCAGGAAATAAATTTAATTCTCTACAAAATATAAATTCAGCGCCAAACCCAACTAAATTTAAATTGACGTCATTTTTTTTTGCTACTGTACGATAACCATTCCAACCTGTTTTTTCTTTATTTATTTGTCTTTCGTTTGCAATAGTGTAAACAATTTTCTGTTCTAATTTATCTAGTGTAAAAATTTGATTTTTTTTAATCATTTAAAATTATATTTATTTCTTCATCAGTTAACATTGTTTGTAATATTTCAAAATTAATGTCGCCATTAATAGTTTTTGCGCCAATTATTTCTTGTCCTAAAGGGTCAAAATATTTATAAAATTTAATGGCTCCCGGTATTTTCTTTTTTATATCATTTACAGTAATTTGTTTTTTATACATAAATCGATCTATGTATTTAGTACCGTTTTTATCTACGTTACGTAATTTTAAAATTGACAAAAAATTATTTTGCCAAAAACTGTCGTTTCTTAATTCTTTGCATTTTAAATAAACTTGACCAAGATCATATTTGTCTATTCTATGTATTTTGTCTAAACAATCTAACCATTTGTTTTTTTGTGCATTCGTTCTTGGGCGATTTTTTTCTGGAAATAATTCAACAAAATATTTAAAAGCGTTTTCAACTCTCTTATTGTATTTTTTAGCTTTTGTATTTATATTACTTTTATTATATATATTATTATTTATATTACTTTGTTGTGGATTGACCACACGTGGTTTTTCCGTTTGTGGTTTTTTGTGTTGTGGCACATCATGTAATATGTAATTAGTGCCAATAAATTTTCCTTTTTCTCTTACTCTATCACGTATAAGAAACCCAGCTGTAATTAATTCTTTTAATTTTGTGTTTATTGAAACACGTCCATCTTTAAAATGTTTTTCAATAAAACTTACTGTTATTTCTTGTTTATCATCATGTGAAAATAACCAGCAATATAAACCTGTGGCTGATGTAGTAATGTTTTTGTGTCTAAATATTGCCGACGGAACTATAACAAAACGTGTGAAACGTTTTGGTTTTATAATTTTATTTATCTTCATTTATTTATCTATAATGACTTTTAGTTTATCACAAAATATTCGTATGTCTTTATAATATTTTGCAAAATCTTTTAATTCAATGTCTTGATCTTCAAAAACTTCCCAAAGAACTTCAACTAATAAATCAAATTCAACACGTGTCATTTTTCCTATATATTCGTAATTAATATCAATTTGTTCTGTTACATTTTGCGTCCATCTAACTTTTTGATTGTCGGCGTCAAAATAAACGTAATTATATTTGCTCATTGTTTAAATATTTTTGTATTATGTTAATACATTCATCATAGTTGTTACTCCATACAGCTAACCAATTATTAGTGTTTAATTGTTTTAACCATTCTTTTTGGTTTGCTGTTGGTTTATTGTAACCAACTTTTAATTCAATGGCAAGTCCAGAATATTTTTTATTAGTATAAAATATTAATAAATCTGGAATGCCTGATTTACCTCCTAAATATTTAAATTTATAACGTTCAAATACTGTTCGTTTACCCTCGTTTGGAACATGTGCAAATAACAAGTTTGGATATTGATACTTCAAATAACTTATTATTCTATGTTGTAGTTTATCTTCTTTTGTTAAATATTTTTCAAATGGGTTAGCTTTCAATTTTATTTATAAAATTAATTTATTTTTTGTTTTAAATCATTATATGCTGATTCTAATTTGTCAAATTTTAATAATAAATCGTTATATTTTTTTACTAAAGTTGACAGATCAACAGACATTTTTACATGATGTTGTTTGCATAATATTTTTATAAACTGAAAATCTTGACTAACTTTTTTATCATATTTCATAATGTAAGGCAATTCTCTTACTCCATATAAAACAGTTGCATGATTTTTATTTACTGATTGTGCTATTTTATAATATGTCATATTTAAATTATGATAGCATATATAAAAATAAATATATCTAGGATAAACATACGTTCTTTTTCTACTTGGCAGAGATAAATCTATACCATAAAATTTCTCAATAATTGCTCTTACTTTTTTCATATTAAATAACTTCCGTCGTTTGCGTATGTGTGCCAATTGTAACTAGTTTTAACGCCTGTTTCAAGATACATTTGATAATCTCTAAATGCTTGTTGCCATGCTTGACGTCCTTCTTGTATTTTTTCTTTGCTTAATGCGTAAACTTCCACATTATACGGGTAAGTGGTTTCAACAGTAATAAATCTAAAATGATTTATTTTTAACATATCCATATAAAACGCTGCCTGTAAATGATATGCGTATTTTTTTACGTCATAACTAAAATTTATTGGCGAATTGTTACGACATGTTTTTATATCAGCTATAAAATCTTTATGCTTATTTATCACGTCTGGACGCACTCTAACATCAACGTCATTATGTTTTCCGTAATGTGAAACTTCAGTTTGACCTTTTAAATAATATTGTGCTAATTTATTTTTTTTTAAATTTTTGTTTATTTCGTTTATAACATTATAATCTTCAGCAGATAATAATGTTTTCTTTTTTGATATTTTCATATATGAATCATACTCTGCTTTGCCTTCAGTTGTGCGCCTATCTATTTTAGGCAAAACTAAATATTCACATTGAAATTGATCTGGCTCTAAAATTGCACTATGCACAGCTGTACCAAATGCCATTGCTTTAGTTTCTACGTGTTTACGTGTCAAATATTTTTTTACTGATTCTTTATATATCATTTTTAATCCAGATGCACTAATGCCTGGACTTGCATGATAATCTTCGTTACTGTCTTTTGCTGTTTTCATTTTTTAATTTTTTTATTTCGTTTTCTAATGCTTTAACTCTTTGTGCTAAAAAGTCAATAGTAAAATCTTTACTATCTAAATGTCGTTTATTTGTTATCATTCTGTTCCTGCTATTATGTGATCAGAAAAATCACGATTTCTATTATATTGTTTTATATAATTTAACCTTTCTAGTTCAAATGTTAAATGATCAATTGCTTTTTGTATATCTTCATCTGGGTTTTCATGTTTTTTATATGCACGTAAAATGTATGTACATGCTGTTCCTAGATGATAATTCAAGTTAAAATTATCTACAACTTCCTTAGCTGTGTAATTGTTTCTTCCGTTATAATATTCTGGTGTTTTTACTTTCGTTTTTGACATAATTATTAATTAAAAAAGGGCAACATAATTGCTGCCCTTTAGTTAAATTAAAATGGTAAATCATCACCATTTTCTGCTACTTGCTCAACTTTGTTTTCTGCTTTGTATGTGTTGAAACTCATGGAATAACTTCCATCTTCGTTTTTCCATAACGTGGCACGATATTGTTCGTTGCCCTGATACTCGGTTTTTGCATTTTCTAAACCGTCTTGACGTAATGCATCACCTAATAATTTTGGCGTTATTAAAACGTTTGCTACTAAATTCTGTGGCGCATTTTCATTTGCTTGAAAAAATCTAATACCACCAACATAAAGTGTTTTTTTGTCTGTCATTTTATTTTATTTTAAATTTATTAATTATTTGTTCTTTGTACTCTTTTTTCATTTTAAAAAGATTTATTACATTTTCTGCTTCTTTTTTTGAACCTTTTAACGTTGCTTGAAATTGACTTTCAGTTAACCATTTTTTGCTTTGTTGTTGTTCTTTTGCGTTTCTTACTTCATTTGCACTTGCAACACTAGTGTCGATGCCTATGCCAAAATTTGCTAATGCTCGACCCCAAGCACTTGTTTCACAATTTTCGACATGTGAAGTTTTATTGACTTTTGAACTGCCTTTAATTTCTTCAGCTAAACCTGTTGCAAGAATAAAACCATCTTTGTTTTTTATAGTTGCAAGAATCATTATTGAATTTTCTGTTTTTTCTAAAACTTCTGTTGTTAATGAATGATCATTATAATTTTTTCTAAAATGTTTTAATCGTTCATTAACTTCAATGTAATCATTGTTTTGAATTTTTACTGTTTTCATCATATATTATATTTATTAATTTCTCGCATAAAGAATAAAAACCATTATCTTTTAAAACTACTATTTCATTAATTGTAAAAGTTTCTGGATTATTTATTCTTGATTTCAATGTTGGCATTGTGCATTGTAACATAGAACACACATCATAACGCTTGTATCTTAAACGTTTTAAATCATTTATAAATGCTGTTTTTACCATGTATATATTTTTAATATTAGTTTACAAAGTTAAAATTTATTTTCAATAAAACAAAAAAAATATTTATAAAAAAACCGCCACAACTAAAAAAAGTTATGACGGTCTGCAAACAGAAAAGGAAAGCAAGTTCTTATTCACTCGTTATTCTAAAGATACAACTAATATCATCATCACTATTTGGTAAATGAGCTATCACTTTTGCGCTTGCTGATTTTATGTTATAAGTTAAACCGTCAATGTAACAACTTTGTGGGTCTTGTGCAATTGACGTTCCGAAATTAAACCATATTCTGTTATGAATGCTGACAGGACTATTGTCCATGTTGCGGAAAGTTCCTTCATAACGTACTAAAAACGTTCTATAATCATTTAATATATTTTGTAAATGTCTATGATACATAGGTTTTACATCTGTATCACGTGTTCTTTTATAAACATATGTTGTAGGCAATCCATTTCCAGTGCTAAAATAATAAGTTCCTGTTATTGTTTTTTCATCACTGTAAACACTTGAAGTTGAACTTCTTTTTGCAAACTCTATGTATGCACTCGGCAATTGTCTATTGTCGTTAGCTGCTGCTGACAATCCTGAAGGTTTAAAATAATTACCTAAAATACCAACATTGTCAAAATAAATGTTCTGTATTCCTGTACCAGAATAAGTACAATTTAAAACTTGTACGCCTATTTGAATACCAGTAAAATTAGTTGGATATCCTGTTCCAGTAAATGGTATGCTTAAAACTTGCCAATTGTTAAACACTTCAACTGTTCTTGTTATAGTGGTTTCAGTTGTAGTCCATGTACTGTTTTCATCGTCCCAATAATGAAAGTTTGGCGACCTATCAGCAACAATTCTTACTTGCACTGTAAAACTTGAAACACTGTTTTCATTTTTTTCTGCAAAAACTCCAAATTGTGCTGTAGTTCCTGTATAATAATAGTTCCAAGATTTTGCAGTTTGACCAGCATAATCTGAATTAAATACAAGAGTTTCACCAGATGTTGGCGCATTTACAAATTTTATTGCTTTGCGTCCTTGTTCTGTAAAATCATCTGTTGTTAATGATGCGTAACTTGATAAAACCCAACCATATGTGCCGTACTCAAAACCTATGTTACGAGTATATTCATAACAGTTGTTTTGTGTTGTGGAGAATTTATATTTTGCTTCGTTTAGTGGTTGTATATATTCACGTATTAAATCGCCTCCAATGTTTTTTAAATTTGTTGGAACTGTTTTTAAAACTGATTCATTTGTGCTCGATTGATAAACGCCAGATGAATTATAAATGTCAGTTTGTATTACTTCATCATTTGCGCTGACTAATTGAGCTGTAATACTAGATTGTATTCCTGTTGGAGTTGTCCCTCCATTTGCTGTTGAATAAATACTTGATTTAACATTTGCGTCAAATATATTTGAATTTTCTAATATGTACCAACGCCCATAAGATTGAAAAATACGACAGTTGTAATTGCTAAGTATTGCTTCGAGTTGTTTTTTACAAGTTGGTAGATCAAATTTATTAAGTAATTCATTCCGACCATTTGTTATAAGTGTATCACTCATAACGTTTTTACGTTTCGGGTAACTTCCAAAGCTAACCATTAAATCAGCTTGAACATATATTTCTAAACCTAAATTTAAATTAGCAAGAATTGTTGCTATTCTTGTTGAATTTGTTATTCCTGTTGCTTCATTAAATGGACTTGTCCCTATTGGTGCGTCAAAATTATCAAGAGTTCCTAAACCGTCATACGCATTTAAACTAAATGCTACAGGGTTTGCTTTATACTGTTCTTTAAATCTGTCAACAACTAACCAGCCAATCCAATAAGTTCGATAAACATTTGAACTGTCTTTATATGAAATTTTTACTTTATATTCTCTTTCGTCATGTTCATAAAAATTATCATAAGTAACAGTGTCTGTTGTAAATAAATTTAATGTGCAAACTGAACCTATTATTGGCGAATTATATGGGTCATCATTTGCATTCCATTTTATAACAACAGGTTCTGCTTGTCCGACCATGTCAAGAACTGCCCCTGAATAACCATCTTTCCAAATTTCAATTTTTTTTACTTTAGTTAAAACGTCACTAAATTCTAAACGATATTTTACTCCGTATGCCATTAAATTAATCTGTTACGTGTGCTGTTTGCTCGTTCAAGTGCTACAACCAAATCTTGTCCACGTATTTCAAATGAACCGCCAACTTGAACTTGTTGTTTTCCTGTAGTGTTGCCAATCATGTTTTTTAATTTGTCTAATGGCGCAATAACTTCAGGATTGGATTTAGCGCCAGGATATTCGCCCATTAAACCCATTGTTGGTGCGCTAACAATTCCGCCATTTGCAAATGTTCCGAATCCAGAAAGTTTACCAAATATGTCTTTAAAACCAGTACCTCCACCCTGAAAAGTGCCAATACCTAAACCACCTAAAATGACTGATAGTGCAAGAGCAGCCATAGCTGCAGCTATTAATTGTTTTATTATTTGTTTTAGTGCGTTACCTAGTGTTTTGACAAAATTTTCTCCGTCTAACATTGCTGTAAATGCTCCCATTAAAGAATCACCAACAGCAGACATAATTGCGTCAACACTTAAACCTAAATTTTTAATTGCTTCTACAAATCTGTTTATTTTTTCATTAGCTGCATTTTCATCTTCGTCAGTGCCAACTGCTTTTTCTAATATAGATGTGCTGTCATCTGTCGTGTCTGCGCCACCAGTTCCACCAGTGCCAAAATCTAACATTCCAACAAGTTTGTCTTTAACACCAGTTATTTTGTCTTTTAAAAAGTCAACACCTGCATCAACGTCATCTTCAGTAACTAGTTCAATTTTTTTTCTTCCTTTTGCTTTATTAAATGCGTCAACAGTATTGTTATGGAAAATTTCAGCTGATTTTGTTAAAAAACCTTTATTTCTTTCAATACTTTCTTTGAAGTTTTTTGTGATTGCTTGACCCATTTTTTTGACACCAGATTTAATTTCATCCATGTCAAAAGTCAAAACGCCTTTTATAATACCACCTAAACCACTAAATAAATCTTTTATTATTCCTAAACCACTTTTAAATGCATCAACTAAAGTTGTAATTGCAAGTTTGCCAATTTGAAACATAGATTTAAAATTAGCGCCAATAACGTGTATTATAGTAGCAAAAAGTTCTGATTCATTATACAAGTCGATAAAATAATTTGCTATGTCAACTAGAATTTTTTTAATTCCGTCCCATTGTGTATATATAACGTATGCAATACCACCTAAAACTGCAACAACTAAACCTGCTGTTGAAAAAACAACTGCAAGAACTTTAATTAAACCACCGATTATTGTTATCAATGTAGGCAACGCAACTGTCAGTAATCCAACTGCCATTGTTATTTTTTGCGTTGCTGGCTCTAATTCAGTAAAACGTTTATATAAATTTCTTACAAACCCTGCCGCTTTTTCTAATATAGGCACTACTCCAACTAGTAGTTGTTGTCCCAAACTTGTTAAAGTTTCTTTTGCACTGTTTAAAGATCGTTTAAACTGATGACTAGCAGAATCTGCTGTTGTTTTAAATGCTTTTTCAGTTGCGCCGTGTGATCTAGTCATTTCATCAGCTAACGCTACGTTGTCTTGCATTGATGCGCCTGTTAAATCAAGAACCCCTTTATATGCACGTATATTTTTAAACAAATCTTTCATGATTACATCAGTACCACTCATTCGTTCTTTTAACATTGCGAGTGTTGGCATTAAACCATCCTGGCCAACAGCTTGTTCTAATTGTTCAAATGTCATTCCAAGTTGTGCTAACTTTGCACGTGATTCTTCAGCTGGGGAAGTTATACCCAACATAATAGCATTTAACTGCGTAGCGGCAGAAGCGGCATTTGTACCTGTTTTTGACATTGCGGCCATAGCAGCTCCAACTTCGTGAAACTCTATACCCATGTTTGATGCAATTGGAATTACACTACCCATGGCGCCAGCAAGTTCATCAGGCGCTAATTTACCCAATCTTACAGCTGCTGTTAACACATCTGTAGCTTGTGTTGCATTAAGATTTTCGACACCATATGCATTCATGGCTGATGTTGCCAAATCTGCAATTGTAGCTGTTTCGCCCAATCCAGATGCAGCTGCTTTTGTTGCCATTTCAAGCGCCTCCATTGCATCTTTGCCACGCAACCCAGCTGATGTAATAAAGAATAATGCTTCGCCTGCCTCTTGACTTGATATACCTGTTTCAAGAGCCATTTTTCTAGTATGTGCCGCTAATTGATCAACTTGTTGTGTGCTAAGTCCTACAAGCGCTTTGATTTTAGTCATTGACTTATCAAAGTCCATTGCCATTTTTATACCAGCACCACCAATAAGACCCATAGGCACTGCAATTGCTTGTAAAGAATTTCCAAGTGATTGTAGTTTACTTCCAAAAGATTTTAATTTTCCTTGCGCTGTTTTTAAAGCACTTGTTAAACCAGTAGCATTACCCTGTATGTTAACTCTTAAATTTTGGTTTGCCATGTGAAAAGATTATAAAACAAAAATACAAAAAATGAATTAGTTATTTTTTTTTGATCTTATTGACTTTTTGTAAAAACTTTTCGTATTGTTCACGTGTAGATTTTGGTTTACCACGTTCTAAATAAACATCTTGTGGTAATGGAAATAATTTATCAGGCGTTATCATATTAGCACGTTTGTCAACATTTGTGTTAAATAACATCATTGCTAAATAACGTGTTCGCTCCCACTCTAAATTTTGTTTGATTTGATACGATTCGCCTAGTAGTTGGTTTTCTTTCCAAGTGTTAGTCCAAAAGTTGTTTGGCGAAATTCCAACTTGTCCAATATAATAATCAAATAAGTCGTCCCAACTAATGGACTTTTTTACTTTCCCTTTTTTGTAGTTTTAGTGACAGTGCGTTTAATACCAACGTTAAGATCGTTGCCAAGTATTTTTGATTCCATCATTGCAGAAACAATATCCTCTATTTTTTCTGCTGGCATATTATCTAACCAAGAACCAACAGTATAAACATTGTAATCTATTTCATTGTTGTTTTCTTGATCATTAGCCAAAAGCGCCGAATAGATCAGCGCTCTTATAGTTGACAGGTTAATTCCTTTTTGGAATATGTCACCAATTCTTTCAATTGGTATTTCTAATAAATCTGTAAAATTCGTCCAAAAATTCATTGAAAAATGCATTGTGCGAACTTTACCACCCAATTTAGTTGAGTAATAACCTCTTTTTCTGTTTGCCATTTTTTTTAACTATTAGTTAGTTGATTTTGTAATACTGCCAGTTAACGTAATTGAACCAGAATAACTTACTGGAGATTCCATTTCAGCTGATTGTTCTAAAGAGCTTAAAAACCCTTCAGCAGTGTAAACTGCATCACCTGTTTCAGCAGTACCAAAAACACATGTTAATTGTGTTCTAGCTAATAAATAATCTGCCATTTCAATTGCGTTGGCGCTATCACTGTAATCAACTAATCCTTCAAAAGATATTTCACCACTAATAACACCAGCAATAACTTCTTGGAACCCGTTTGAATTCTTGGTTGTCGCTTCTGGCAAGTCATTAGATAATGTAAGTGAACAACTAGTTGTATGTCCTAGTGTTACTGTTTCAATCTTTAAAATTAAATTAGTTCCATTAAATACTGATGTTGTAGCCATTTTTTTATTTTTAAATAATTAAATATTAGTTACAAATATACAATTTTTTTCATTAAGCAACTTGCCATTCAAAATTGGCATTTTCCCATAAAACATCAGTAGTATTCCAATATCTGTCAGTGCCTTGTTGTTGTATGCTAAACAACCCTGTTAACTGTAATTCTATGTCAAAACTTACAACATTTTCTGTTTCAGCTATTTCCTCAACGTTTTGTATAATTGCGTTACCTATTAACAGTAGTCCTTCAAAAGCAGATTGTTCAAAAACAAATTCATTTTCTTGACGTGTTAGCACCATATCTGCTAATTGCTCAAAATTTAAATTGTCTGAATAATTAGTTAAAGCAGAAACTGATATTGTTCCTGATCTAACGCCAGCTATGACTTCTTGGAACCCTGCCGATTCTTTAGTCGTGGATTCAGGCAAGTCAACGCTAAGTGAAAATTTAGTTTGTGTGGAATGTCCAAGTATATTGCCGTTATGGAACAAACCAAAAGATGTTCCATTTATTAACGCCATTACTCTTGATTTTCTTCTTCTACAACTGTATAACTACCGTCTTTTAAATCCACATTAATTTTGCCATACTTTGCAACTAGTTCTTCACGAAAAGTTTGCATATCGTTTTCCAGATTTTCAAACGCTTTATGTAGTTTTTTAGTTTGCGTAGCCATTGCTCCAATGTCAAATAAAATTGCATTTTTTGTAGCTTCATGTTGTTTTAATTTTTCAAATTCTTGTTCTTCGAGATTTGCCATTTTTCTGTTTTTATTGTTAATTATTCACTATCACTTGGTAATGGTAGTGTTTCCGTTGTTGGGTTTTCTTTTTCAGCTATTTGTGCGTCAAGGTTAGATTTCATTTCAACCATATTCATTTGTGGTTCAATCCAAGAAACTACTATTTCTTTAGTTAAATCATCATAAGGTTTAAAATCATCTGGGTCAGGCGCTTCTACTGTTTGTGTTCCAATTATAGTAGCAACGTTTCCGTTGCCGTCATCAGCATTGTAACGCCAATGAACATTGTAAACAACAGTTGACAAATCGCCTTCTTTTGGTCTGCAATCAAGTGCTGGAATATCCCATGTGTAAGTATTTGCCATTGTTTTAAATTTTAATACAAATATAATAATTAATTCAACAACAATGGTTCTTTTGTATATGTTCTGTCTTTAGTGTCAAATTTTTCTGTCATCCAAAATAAACCATCTGTTTTCCATTGTCCATTCCATCTAATTGAACGTTTACTTTTTCTATCAGTGTGCTTTGCAAATTCCCATATTCTGTTACCTGTACCTTTTATTTCTTCTAAAGATTTAACGTAATACATATCAAATGGCGCAAGTTTATGTGCTTGTTCCATTAAATTAACAAGATCATTTTTAATTTCGCCTGTAATACAAATGTCAATGTCGGTTGTTGGCCAACCTTCAAGAACTCCGCCAACTAAATATAATTTGTAATTACTCCAATCTAACGCAAGTAAATCAGCAATGCAACCTTTATATATAGGGTCATCTACTCCATTAATGTATGGAACAAAACGTAAACCGCCGTCAATGTTTCTAATTTTGCCGTCAGTTTTTATATTATAACTATCTAAATTTAAATTTTCAAAATAACTCATATCTTATATATCGTGTATTAATTCTAAAACTATTGTAAGTGATACCTCACGCCAATATTTGCTTGTTGCACTTTTTTGATAAATTAAAGATAATTCATCTCCTTCAACAAAACTGTTTCCTGTTGTCGGCTCCCATGTTATTGCATTAGTAGATTGTGCTATTTCACTACTAGTAGTAGATTCAGAGCCGTTTTTATACAATTTAAATTGTGTTGTAAAACTGCTACTAACAGAACCNGAAACGTTTTTCATAATAACTTTTATAACCTTCATATTACTAGGCGCTATAAAAAAGTGTTGACCATCAGCAGCTGATACTGTTGTTTCATTAATAGAATTGCTTAAAGGAATAATTAAATTACTAGTTGTTGATGTGTCATCACCCCAACCAGTGTGTATTAAAACAGGAATGTTTCTACTTGCAATAGTACCTGTAACACTAATTCCTGTGTTTGTAGTTTCAAACTTTTTACTATTATCGTAATACAACTCAACGCCTTCGTCTTTTATCATTCTTGCATGATAATCGTTAGTATCAGAAAGAAATTGAATGTGGCTATTACTTTTTAATCTTAACTGCCCTGTGCCTGTATCTTCAATGTATGAATGACTGGTGTCGTGATATATTAGTAAATCTGAATCTGCGCCTAATCTTAATTTTTTACTATCTAAAATATAAATATTACCAGCTGGGTATAAATTACCACTACTTGCTTCAACTCTAAATGTGTTGCCAGATGCGTTTTCTGTTCTTAACGCATACCCTGAATCTGCTCTAATAGTTAATTTAGCGTTTGATGAAGTTGTGCCTATCATTACATCACCACTGGAATCAATACGCATTCTTTCAGTGTTTGCAGTGTCAAACACCATGTCATGTGAAGTTGTATTAGCTATATGAGTATTGCTGTCTTGTGCATATAATTTTAAAGTAGTTGTTTGTGAAGTATCAGTTAATTGTAATGATGGACTAGAAGCACTTTCTAAATGTAGCAATGAACTTGGCGAAGTAGTTCCTATTCCAACTTTGTTATCTTTAATAACCATAGTTGAACCACCCTGTGTTTTTAAATCAATATAGTTATTAGTAGGTGCTTGTAAAACTAAGTTTTCACCGCTTGANGGTAATATATGTAAATTATCAAATGAATCATCACCTATAAAATGAGAATCACCAAATGTTATATTACCACTAAAAGTTGCATTACCTGTATTTGCTATAACAAGCATATTACTTGTATCGTTTGTACCAAAAGACATTTGACCACTATCTCTATTATAAACGAATGCGTTAGTCCCTGATTTCGATATTAACAAAGAATCACTTGTTCCTGAACCATTATCAAGATCTGAAAGATATATTTGACCAGCACCACCAGAAGAACCAACAACGTGTAAATTACCACCAGGCGAAGTAGTTCCTATACCTAAAGCACCTGTACTGCCTTTAAACACTGCAAATTGATTTCCTTGATGTAATAATTTTAAATTGCCACTATCGTTAGCTGTATTGTCTATATCAATGTGTAAATTGCCACCATCAGCATATATTCTATTAGAAGTGCCACTACCAGTTTCAGAGAATAAAAGTTCAGGCGAAGTAGATTTTAAAGTTGCGTTATCAACTGAAATATTAAAATTACCACTACCAGCATTTACTAATTTAAAAGTTTTATCGCTTGTTGTGTTTGTCCCTAATTGAATAGTTGATGTGTCTGGAAACGTAAAATCATAACTTGCTACTCCGTCATCAGTTAATCTTAATGCTGGGTCAGTTGTTGATGATTGAACTATGTTAAGTTTACCAGTTGGCGAACCAGTTCCTATTCCAACTCTTCCGTCTGAAAGTATTGTTAAATTATTGCCACCAACAGACGTGTCAGCACCAATATATGTTTTGCCACCATCAGTACCAATATGCGTGTTATCAACAGTGTCGCCAATTCTTATATTAGCATTTGCGTCTGTTGATTCGAATTTAGCAACAGTATTATTTGAAGTTGCCACATGCAACTTTTCACTAGGATTAGTAGTACCGATACCTGTGTTTCCAGCAGCTATATAATTAGAAGTACCATCACTATATAGTGAAACTTTAACAACACCACCATCGTATAAATGAAAACGTCCACCATTTGTTGATTTTTCACCAATAGCAGCAATTACATCTGAACTACCATTAGCAATTAATCTGATACCAGAATCAGCTGATGAAGTTGAATTAGATTTAACATCTAACGGTGCGCCGGGCGAAATAGTTCCAATACCAACCTCACCAGAACCTTTAATTGTTAATCTATCTTTACTGCCATTTACAGCAGTACCGCCACCTGTTTGAATAGAAAATAATTCTTGATTATGATCTGCAATTATTTGCATTCTATTATCATCATCTGTATCACCTAATCCTATTTGTGATAATCCTGTAGTAGGTGCTACTATAGCTAATACTGAATCGCTTGAGCCATCACCAATCTGTAAATCTCTTCCTGGCGAAGTAGTGCCAATACCTAAACGCCCATTATCATCAATAACTGCCCTAGTACCAGCAGAATCAGCAAATAGTATATCCCCACTATTACCAGCATTTATTGTCATATTCTGACCAGAAGAAAAATAATCACCATATATCCCCCTAGCTTTTATACCATCAGATGCATCTGCTCTAATATTACCATTAACGTGCAATTCCATCCCAGAAGCTGGTGCAGTTCCTATACCTACACTACTATTAGCATAATCAATTAATGCTACTGTTGAACCACCTGATGTTTTAAAAGCTAAACTATTTGTCCCAGCTTCTAAATAATNGTCACCACCATAATCAAATGTTATTCTTGAATTTGTTGTTATATTGCCTGATGTAATCGTACCAGCAAAAGTTGCNTTTCCGTTTTCATTTACTGAAAATAAATTGCTTGTGCCAGCATCTTTCCTTACTGCAAAAATTCGATCAGTATTATTATTGTTTGTATCAATATTAACAATAGCATGACCAGGTGCATCAAAAAATATTTCACCAGATGATCCTCTTCTTACAGATGCGTTTGTTGTATTAATAGTGTCATTGCCTGACCCATTTAGAATTAAAGTATTTTCTGCTTGAACACTTCCAACAAAAGTTGCGTTATTACTACTTATAGTAATTGGTGCATCAGTTAACGTATCTGCATCTGACCACATTGTAACTGTATTAGCCGTACCACTACCATCAACAGCACCAGAACCAATAGGTATTTCAATTATATTACCAGATGAATCCACTGCTAATCTATATGTTGCAGTGCCTGTAAAAGTACCTGAACCGTAAGTATTCATTTTTATTTTGCCACTGTCATTTATTCTAAATTTTTCTGCAAGTGAATTATAACCATTCCAAGTTTGAAAAGAAATATTTGTGTAATCGTGTACTGAACTGCCAGTTTCTCTTGTTAAAACGTCTATTTTAGCGGCAATGTGTGTGCCTGTTGCGTAAGTGTTTTTAAAACCAATAAAACCTATTGAAGTGTCAGCCGTTGAAGCATTTTGTCTAAATTGTATATTACCTGATTTTATTGTTAATTTTTCTTCTGGTGAAGTTAACCCTACACCTAAATAACCAGCGCTAGTGATACGCATTTTTTCACCACCAATATCAAATCTTATATCACCACCAACAGCAAATATATTTGTATAATCATTTGTTATATCCCATTGAATACCACCCCTTTTATTTGATGCTTCATAAAATTCAATAGTAGGGTCAGTTGTAACCCTAATTCTACCAGCTACCTCAAGTTTTTGTCCAGGCGAAGTTGTGCCTATTCCTACGTTGCCTGAATTTTTTAAAAATATTGCTTTAGAATTATCACCGTCATAACGCCAATAACATAAATCAGAATTAGCCGCAAATTGATAATCACCAGATTGTCCAGTGTCACTTAATGCAATACCAGCTGTT
>PBPJ01000032.1 GCA_002725495.1 Candidatus Woesearchaeota archaeon
CTCCATTTAGACTAAACTACGGCTTATTTCTGTGGGAACCAGCTATTGCCCAACTCGATTAGCATTTCACCCCTATACCCAGGTCATAAGAACGCGTGCTCGCAGCACCTCTTCCGGCCTCCACGGAGTCTTACCTCCACTTCACCGTGCCCAGGCATAGCTCGTCGGGCTTCAGGTTATATCCCTGTGACTCAACGCGCTTTCACACTCGGTTTCCCTGTGGCTCCGTCCATAAGACTTAACCTCGCCACAAAAATAAACTCGCTAGCTCATATTTCAATACGAAAGCAGCAACACCTTAGTGCCGCTACAAACTGTAACCGTATGATTTTAGGATCTTTTCACTCCCGATTAAGGGATCTTTTCAACGTTCACTCACGCTACTAATACGCTATCGGTCTTGAGAAATGTTTAGGGTTAGGAGTTACTGACTCCCATATTCACGCACAACTTTCAATGTACGCTACTCTTATATTGCCAATATACTCATTAAGTTTGAACTACGAGACTATCACTCTCTTTGGTTCAACTTTCCAGAAGATTTATCCATACTTTCTGAGCACTGCGACAACACCACATCTCCATAATATCACTATTACGGATTCAGCCTGCCCTATACCGCGTTCGTTCGCCATTACTAACGGCATCTCTATTGATTTCTTTTCCTTCAGCTACTAAGATGTTTCAGTTCACTGAGTTCCTGATCACGAAGTGATCATATTCCGAAGAATATAGGAAGTCCTATTAGGTAATCTGGAGATCAAAGGATGCATGCGCCTCCCTCCAGCTTTTCGCAGCTAGCCACGACCTTCTTCAGTTTCTCAAGCCAAGTCATCCACCATACGGCGTATCTAAGCTTACTATTCAGTTTACCTTAACCATGATAATGTATCATGATTGCAATGATTCTCGATTGAGATGGACTTGAAGTGATTTGAACACCTAACCTCCCGCTTGCAAAGCGGGCGCTCTACCAGATTGAGCTACAAGCCCCTATGATGATCAATATATAATGTTCTACAAGAGCACCCGCAAGTGCTCTTGTAAAAGGAGGTGATCCATCTGCAGGTTCCCCTACAGATACCTTGTGTTGACTTAATCCGCCTCACTGAGCTATGATTTGAACCTACCCGAAAATAGATCCTCATCATAACCCTGCTCGGTTGACTTGACAGGCAGTGAGTGCAAGGGCCAGGGACTTATTCACCGCGCGTTAATAACACACGATTACTAGGGATTTCGGCTTCATGAGGGCGAGTTACAGCCCTCAATTCGAACCAGATTAGCTTTAAGAGATTAGCGTCTCCTCTCGGAGTAGCAACCCGTTGTTCTAACCAGTGTATGTCGCGTGTAGCCCAGGACATTCGGGGCATACAGACGTACCGTAGCCTGCACCTTCCTCATCCTTTCGAATGCAGTCTCTTCAGAGTGCTTATTCTCCGGAAAGAATAATAGCAACTGAAGACGCAGGTCTCGCTCGTTCTCTGACTTAACAGAACACCTCATGGCACGAGCTGACGACCGCCATGCACCACCTCTCAGCGCGTCAAGTGAGCCATTTAGACTGACCTTCATACTGCTGTCGGCCCTGGTAGGGTTCCCCGCGTATTGTTGAATTAAACCGCAACATCCACCCCTTGTTGTGACCCCCCGCCTATTCCTTTAAGTTTCAGCCTTGCGACCGTACTTCCCAGGTGGCCTGCTTAACGATTTCTCTTCGACACTGCAAAAACACGAAGAAATTGCAGCACCTTGCAGGCAGCGTTTACGGCTAGGACTACTCGGGTATCTAATCCGATTTGCTCCCCTAGCTTTCATCCCTCACTGTCGGATCCGTTCTAGTCAGACGCCTTCGCCACTGGTGGTCCATCGTGGATTAACACATTTTACCGCTCCCCACAACATTCCTCTGACTCCTCCCGGTCCCTAGTTAAGTAGTATTTTTAGCCTTCTTAACAGTTAAGCTGCTAAATTTCACCAAAAACTGACTTAACCAGCTACGGATGCTTTAAACCCAATAAATATGATCACCACTCGAGGCGCCGGGGTTACCGCGGCGGCTGGCACCGGTCTTGCCCACCTCTTATTCTCCAAGATTTTTACACTTGGCAAAAGCTAACTATAAGCTAGCACGTAGGGTACCCTTATCACGCTTTCGCGCATTGTAAAGGTTTCGTAACTGCTGCACTCCGTAGAGCTGGAACCCTTATCTCAGTGTTCCTCTGGAGGCTATGACTCTCATCACCCCTACAGATCTCTGGCTTGGTAGGCCTTTACCCTACCAACTACCTAATCTGCCGCCAACTCATCCTTGGGCGCCGGAGCTTTCAATGCAAAAACATTCCAGTATAATGCAAATATGGGGTATTATGCTCAGTTTCCCGAGATTATCCCCCTCCCAAGGTCAGATTATTGACGTGTTACTCAGCCTTCCGCCATGTACAGAATACATTTGACTTGCATGTCTTAATCGAACCCTACTAGCAGTGATCTCCCGCAGGATCAACGGGAATTCTTACTTAAAATAATGAATAGTTGTTTCACTGTTCACAAGTATTAGGATATCGAAATAATAAATTATTTCTAGATATTGATCATCTACATAATACCAATTTTAGTAACTGGCATTCACCATTGCTCACAGTGTGAGCTTCTCTCCGGCTATGCCTTCACAGAAATGTCATCAAGATGACTAATTAACAGAAAGAATAATTTAATTTATAAAACTTATTGTTTGACTAATACCTTNTAGGCAGAGATTTTGGTATCAAAAACATTGTTAGTGAACTTATTAAAATTACTGAAAAAACTAAACCTATNATTANTGCNGGATTTGGAAAAATACTNGANTAACTTAATGTAAGAACTGCACAAGTTATTCCTCTTGGTGAGCTTAGTACTGTGAATCGTCTTAACTTTTCCATATTCTTTGTGAAATATCTTNCTGCAATATATCTCACAAAATAAACTAAAGNAATTAGCATTAATGCAGGAATTAAATATGTGTACATTATTTGGAAATCAATTATTGCACCCAAAATAAAATAAACAAAAGTTACAAGAATTAGTTCCATTTCACCACCAAAAGATTTTATTATATTTGGAACTTGTATTTTTGAATTTCCAAACACAATACCTACTGCCAGAGCAGTNGCGATTCCTGATGCTCCCAATAATTCAGATATGGCGTAGGTGAAAAATAATGATCCGAACATAACTATATGTGGCATTTGNCCAGANGATAATTTATGTATGAATCGAAGGATGGTATATCCAATAAGAATACCCAGCCCTGCACCGACAAAAATATTATACAGTAATGTTTGTAATCCTGTTGATAAAATGTCTGCAGTAAATGCAAGTTGTGTTTCAGTTTCATNAAAATTAATTAATACTACTGCAAAAACTGCTGCAAAAATAGAATTTATTGAAGATTCAATTTCAATATATTCTTTTATGTTAGTTTTCAAATTCATGGATTTAAATATTGGTGCNATTATTGTAAGATCTGTTGATGCAAGAATNCTTCCTAATAGTAAACCAAAAATATAATCTAATCCTAAAAAGATTTTAGAAAAAAATGCAACCGAAATAATCGTAAATAAAACTGCAATCATTCCAAATGTAAACGGTGCTGCAATGTTTTTGTATAATCGTCTAACATTGATTGTCATACCTGCNTCAAACAATACGAGAACTAGCGCGAGAGTTACAAATGATCCGACACTAGTTAAACTCTCTTCAGGATTAAAACCAAAAACTTGATTTACAATAATACCNAGTAATAATAAAAATAATGTTAACGGGTATCCTTTTTTATCTGATAAAATTTTTAAAAAAACACCAATGAGTAAAATAATACCGATAAATGCAACAGATAATGCAATTTCACTCATAAAAAATATATGTACCGATTCATTATAAAATTATGCAAAAATTTCTACAAGTACCCATATNGCAAGGATCATATAAACTATCATTTCAGGNAACCATTTATTTTTATCTTTGTAGAATTTAGCTGCAATTTTTGTCATTTCTTTAGGAAAATGCATTAACATATGACCATATAAAAATAATCCCACAGTTATTGCGGCAACAATTTGAACAATCGTCATTTCTGTTAATAATAGATAAAATGTTACAAAAAATAATAAAAAATATAAAGCTCTCAGCATTTTATTTTCATAAACTTTTTTTGTATTACTTATTAAAATTTTAGTTGGCGTATTTCCCAAGAAAAAAATTGAAAATTTAATAAGTACAGATAATGAAAAAATTATTGCAATTGCTTCGGTAAATGTATACATAGAGAAATATGTATTTTTTATATATAAATTTAATCTAAATAATCTGCTTCTTTAATTACTTGTGGTAAGTACTTTTCACCCATGAATTCGATTCCCAAGGATACTAATGAATCAGATTCGACTTTCCATCCCCATTTTTTTACTTTATCAATTTCTTTTTGCCATTCTTTTTTCTTAAACCATTGATAATTCTTTATTTCCTTTAATCGTTTCATGTCTTGGTCATTCATTTTAATCCAATTTGATTTAGGTATTTTGTATTTTTCAATATCATCGTATTTTAATCCAATAAATTTAGCATCTGGGCATCCTGCTTTTTCTGAAAAGTGTGCAAGATTAATTGAACCTTGTTTGTAAACTGAATAAATATAATATCCGTATGGATCGAAATCGCAGAAAACATAAACAGGTAATTTAAGTTCCTTATTTAATCTTGATACTAATCTTCTAGCAGATCTTTCACCTTGACCTTTACCGGTTAACAGTATACATTTATGTTTATCCCAAAATTTCATCTGATTAAGGATATTCCAAACGGCAAATTTTTCTACAACCAGTACAAATTTTGCTTCAGATTTTTTGAATTCCATAACTGAAGGTTCTACATTTGCNGGAATAGCTGCACCCGCACTACCCATTTTTCTACAATCAATTTCATCGCCTGTTCTAACATCTTTATATGTTATAGGTCCGCAGAAAACTCCTTTTGGAGTTGGTTCAAGTCCAAGTTCTTCTCTTAATGAATCTGCTGCAACTTCTAAATCTTCTATTACTGGATCGGATTCACCTTGATNTTCAAATGTATTTTCTTTTAATCCTTCAATGGTATGTTTTAGAATATAATATAGTTGTCTAGTTGAAATTGATGGTTTATCTTGTTCTAACAATTCTTTTATTTGTGCGGCAATAAGAACAGTTTGCATAAATTTTCGAGACTGTCCGACATTGAAAAAAGTTCTAGACTGTCTTTTATCTCCCAATCTGATTAATTTATCCTTTTCATCAAAATATGCGTTTGTTAAAGTTCTTACTGGCATTGTGATTTCTGGATTATCGTTTTCTTTAATCTTCTTCTCTAATTGTTCACCAATTTTTTTTAATTTTGCAATAATATCTTTTTTTGAATTATTCATCTTTATCTTCTCCTTCAACTTCATTTAATTCTTTACCTGTTGAATACATTGTTTCTGCAGTNGCCAATAATTTGGATCTTATTGGAAGAGATTTAGTTTCAATATCTTTTTTTGATAATTTAAATGAGTTTTCTGTAATTAATTTGGNGACAGCGGTTGCAACTTCATCNGCATAACCTCTAAATTTTTTTCTTTTTTCTTCTTCCAAAGCAGATTTTGCTTTTCTCTTAACATATACTTGTAAACTTCTGGCACATTCTTGAATTGCCAATCTTAACTCTTTATTTATATCCGGGTAACTTGCTACTGAAGCCTTACTTTCTGAAGTGAATGGTACCCAAACTGAAGCAATATGAACTACGATTATTGCAGGACCGACNGGCATACTTCCTGAAGAATTTGATAATCCATAACTTCTCCATGTTATTCCCTTAAGTGATTTTGTTACTGCGCAGGCACCTTCTTCATAAAGTAAAGGAACTTTATTTGCGAATCGATTAAGCGTTATTGAACCTTCTTCTTTCAATTCACCNCCNTAGCCNATTGCAACTTCGATCTGNAATGGGAATCCTCTATAAACAGTNGGTCTTCTNGTAACNGCTTTTGAAAATTCTAAATCGTATTCTGATTCTAAGGATTTTCTTAATGCTTCTGCACCAATTGGACTAAGACAATCTGTACTCGGATTCATTATTTTTGCTTTTGCTATAGCTTTGTGGATTGAATGTAATTGATCGTCATTTAATAATTTGGGCATTGTTTGAGGATCTATTTCTGCATCTTCGAGAATTTTTTCTGCAGTACCGGAACCAACTTTATCAAAATCATTTGTTAGAAAACTCTTAATTGATCTTGCTGAAGTCGCTTTAGACATACGTTTAAAGACTCCAAACTCAGTACCGTGTGGATGTGGTTTTAATTCCTTTGCAGCCTTNGGAAGTTCNTTTATTACTCTNGGAAATTTGTGTTTTTGTCCGTCTTGATCAACATATTCTAATTTGGCATGTGGATTGACTACTGCAGTTTGCTTAATAAATTCAAAAGGAGATTGTTTTGTTTTTAGAATCTTACCATCCATAATGACTTCGATTCTTGTACCATGTTCTTTTTTCCAGTCTTTTTCTTCCGATTCCAAAATATCTGGTTCATTAGTTTTTACATCTATGTGTAATTTGTAATGTCGTGCTTTTGATTCTTTTGCAGTTTTTGATATAATTACTGCGGGTTTACCNGTTGTTAATTGACCATACATGATNACTGCTGAAATTCCAATACCTTGTTGACCTCTTCCNTGTTTACCGCCNGTAGATCTAAATTTAGAACCATATAATAGTGAACCAAATGCCTTTCCAAGAACGTTTTTGTTTAAACCCGGTCCATTATCTTCAACAATTAATTTATATCGATCATTTTCCATATCTTGTATTTTAACAAAGATATCTGGAAGAATTTTTGAGCTTTCACAGGCGTCTAAAGAGTTATCGACTGCTTCTTTTACGCTGGTCAACAATGCTTTTGCGGGATTATTAAATCCTAAAAGGTGNCTATTTTTTTCAAAAAACTCTGCAACCGATACTTGTTTGTGATTAGAATTACTCATTAAGCATTTATGAACCCCTTATATTATAAATATTTCTAAATAAATTATTTATTTTATAAAATTAATAGTAATATTAATCTTTAATTTGATCTTTTAACCATCGATAAACTGATCCGTGTTGACTTCCTTGTAAAATCATTTCAATTGTACGTCTTGCCAAATATACGTCTTCAACTTTACCGATAAANGAAATTGTTTTTCCCATTATNGACATATCNGTATTTGTATAAGTTTCTATCATTTTTTTNGCNGAGCCTTTTCTTCCNATNATTCTGGATCTTAATGTNGACTGTCTTAATTTATTTTTAGANAAATCGTTAATTTCTATTAAATCAAAAATTAAATCTTCTGAAGTTAATTTAATTGCAATTTTTGGATTAAATCCTCTTCCGATGGCCTCCACAATATCTCTGGATTTTAAATTTTCTGAAATTATTGTAACATTTCCGTTTGAAGAAATATTTAATTTAGACTTTGTTAATTTTTCTATTAATCTCTTGGTTTTTCCTTTTTCGCCGATTAATACTGGTACTCTGACTGCAGGTATGTTAATTTGCATCTAAAATTCTTCTTGTTCCAATAATTCTTTTAAGTGTCCTTCTTTTTTTAGCCACTTTATTTGTATTGGAGTATAATTAAACAAAATATCTCCTTTTCGATCGCCTTCATATTCCCAAGGTTTTATTATAACGATATTGTTTGGTCTTACCCATAAACGTCTCTTTAAAGCACCAGGGACTCGACATATTCTTTCTTTTCCGTCGGAACATCTTATACGTGATTTTCCCATACCTAGGCGAGTATCAACAATTCCGAATAACTCTTCGCCCTTTGGTAATCTGATTTTTTCATCCGGTCTGTTATGTGAATGTCTATTACCTTTCTTATTTTTTTTACTTGATTCCGCCATCTTTAATTCCTCTCTTTTTGTTTTAAAAGAATTGTTATTCTTTGTTTCGGTCGATCTTTCTCTTTATCCCAACCATATGCTTTGTAGCTTGCTTTTATATGACAATTGAAATGTTTTTTAATTCTACGTGAAGCCTGTCTTGCAATTTGCTGGTTTACTAAATATATATCTGCTCCTGCAGCAACATATTCTACTTTTGAAATTTTTGGTTTGCTTGATCTAATATAATTTAAAGCATTTTCAACAAAATTAGGATCTTTTGATCTTAATTGTAATTTTGCCAAATAGTCTACACCCATTTCTCTAGAACATGCAGGGCAACAGTATTTTTTCACTTCAAATTTACCTTTGACATCACGAACAATCAATTCCGATTCTAATTTTGATTTTATTTTTATGGATGATTCGTCTTCTCCAAACCTTACAGATATTAATTTTTCTTTCTCCGGTAAAATTACTGATTTCTTAATTCGATCAAGTAGTATTTTATTTGAATCTCCGTTTGTCCAAAATCCCTTATTGAATATTTGTTCACACTTTACACAAAAAAGAACATTCTTTTTATTTGGTATTTTTACTTTAGAATTTTCTGCATAGCAATCTATACAATTGGATTCATACAAATTCTTTACTGTTTTGCCACACTCCGGACAAAATTTTGATTTTATTGACATAGAATAACCCATTTATTTTTTTTAAAAATATACCGGTTTACTTTAATTTTAGTTTATTTAGTCNTTGAATTCTGGCNTTAGTAGACGGATGTGATGCCAATAATTCTCGCGAAAATGGATTTACAATAAATAAATGCGATGTTGTATTGTTTCCCATTTTCATAGGCACAATTTTTGATCTTTTTTCTAACTTTTCTAATGCNGAACTAAGTCCTTTTGTATCTTTTGCAAAAATAGCTCCGGTTTTATCTGCTTGAAATTCTCTGGATCTGCTTATTGACATTTGTATTATACCTGCGATTATAGGNGTAATCATTGCAATTATCAATAGAGAAAAAATATTATTATTTCTATCTCTTGATCCAAATATTGCGGACCATTGCGCCATATTTGCTAAAAATGCGATTGTCGCTGCCATGGTTGCAGCTATACTTCCAATTAAGATATCNTTATTTTTAATATGAGCAAGTTCATGGGCAATTACTCCTTTCAATTCCTTTTCATCCAGCAGATCAATTATACCTTGTGTTAGACCAATTACTGAATTTTTTTGATTTCTACCGGTTGCAAATGCATTTGGATTTTGTGAAGGAATTAAATATAATTTTGGTTTCATCATATCATTTGACTTACATAGTTTGTTTAAGATCTGGTGAATTCGCGGATATTCTGTAACAGATAATTCACGGCNTCTATACANTCTTAGTACAAATTTATCCGAGTAAAAATATGCGGCAAAGTTTGAAAATATTGCAAAGAAAAAAGCAATATAAAGTCCTTGTTGACCGCCTATCAATTGACCTACTAATAACATGAATCCTGCTAATGATCCCAATAATAGTGCAGTTTTAATTTGATTTGACATAAAAATAGTAATTATTAAATTTAAAAAATACTTCGTATTATATGNTATTTAGATCTCACCTAAGTATTGGATTATTTGTATTTGCAGCTTTAATAACTAGAACTATTTCATTTTGGCCACTAGGTACCCTGAATGCTCCGACAGTAATAGCAACAATTTTTTATCTATTTGGATTAATTTTACCGGATATTGATTCTCCGCATTCAAAAATAAGTCGGCACTCTCCGTTCTTTCATTATTTTGCAAGTTTATTCACAAAACATAGAGGCTTTGTCCATTCAATTTTTTCTGGTTTTATTCTGATGGTGGGTCTAGGATTTATATTATCTTTTTTAAATTTGAATTTAGCAAATGCAGGATGGTTTTTTATAGGGTATTTAGTTCATTTATTAACCGATGGTCTTACTCCACACGGAGTAAAATTATTTTTTCCAATTTCAAATGCAACAATTCGAGGACCAATTTCTAGCGGGTCATTTTCAGAAAAAGTAATTTCAGTTCTATCTTATTCTGCTGCATTAATATTAATAGTTCAAAGTTTAGGAAATATTATATAGCTAAAGTAATTTAAAATAAAATGGACAAGAAAAAGACCGTTTCTAAAAATCAAAAAAATAAAGGAGTGATATTTTTGTTCATTTTTATCGCAATAATTATGTTTCCTTTAGGTCATCACGTATCTGGATACAGAGCAATGGAAATTGCTGAAGAACAAGTTACTATCCTTATCAATGATCCGACAGTTCAAGTTGAAGCATTATCTTACGATTTACATCACGAATTATACCGAGTATATTTGAATTTAACACAAGGACAAATAAATCAAGAAACTGAAATACACGTAACTCGNGATGGTACGGCGTTGATAATGGGTGAAATTAAACATATTAATGACGGAACAGAATCAAATAAAATTGAAGAAAAAATAAACATAGAATTATCTGAAAACGAATTAAGTATTGGGGATATAAATGCTCCAGTAACAATTGTTGAATGGTCTGACTTTCAATGTCCTTATTGTAAAAAATTTTATGAAGATACAATAAAAGATATTAAAACAAATTATGTTGATACTGGAAAAGTANGATTTGTATATAAACACTTTCCGCTTTCATTCCATGAAGCTGCAGAATTATCTGCACAAGCTGTGGAGTGTGCAAATGAACAAGGCGTTTGGTACGAATATCATGCAGCTATTTTTGAAAATCAAAATGGGGCTTACGGCGAATCAGAACTAATTAGTTGGTCTCAAGGAATTGTTAAAGATCAATCTGAATTCAGATCATGTTTAAATTCGAATCGTTATGCAGAAAAAATCAAGAATGATATGTCATATGGTCAAAGCATTGGTGTCCAGGGTACACCTGGATCTTTTGTAAATGGAATTAAAGTTAATGGTGCTCAACCGTATAATGTTATTGCATCGATAATTGAATCAGAATTGAGCAATTAAATTTGATTTAAACTTTTCTAAATATTTTATTGGGAATGCTGCACCGGCTGCCGGAATATGTCCTCCTGCATTGGAATCTTCAAATTCAGAAATTGCTTTTTTAAGCATCTTTGAACAATTAACTTTTCCAGACTGACTTCTGGATGATACTTCAGCATGATCTTTGTATTTAGTAATAATAACATAAGTTTTATCTAAATTTTTGAATGAAAGTTTATTTCCGACGATTCCTGCAACCGCATATTTTGGTTCAATTTCCATTATTATTAGATTATTTTTCTCTTGTTGCTTCGTTTCATCAATAATTCTTTTTATTTCATAATTGATGTCTCTATTGAGTTCTGCAAGACTTGATTTTAGTATTTCCTTGCTGGTTTTTGTCATTAACAAATTAATTGCTTCTTTTGTTCTTTTTGGTGAAACTAATGTTGCTGAATTAACAATTTGTGCAATTAATCCTGGAATGGTTTCATGAATATTGCTTTTTAATTCAAAATTAAAATGTGAATAAATATTCTGAATATCTTCGAACCAAGTTTTATCACAAGAATCGGAAATTAATCCTACTGCCAATAACCAAGATATATCTTCTAAGTTTACTAATTTTGAACATAATTCATATACTAATTTTGCGGTAGGGTATTGGTATGATTTTTCAAATCCAATTTTTTCAGGTTTCAAAATTAAAAATTCATCTGAATGAATATCTGTTCTATGGTGATCAATCACCATAAAATCGATTTCAGTAAATCTAGAAGTAAACTCAGGGTACTCCTCCGCAGAAATATCTAAAACAATTAATTTTGTTGGATCATATTTCAATATATCTTCTGCAACTTGATCTCTGGAGTGTCTTCTAAAGGGAACGTAATTAAAATTTGTTATATGATTTCTTTCAAAAAATTTAGATAAAATAACGGCAGATGATATACCGTCTCCGTCTTGATCAAAACAAATTACAACTCTATCTTTATCAGTTATTTCTTTCAAAAAATTAACATATTTACTCCACATACAAACTCCAATTAGTAGGATAATATAAATGTAATGTATAAACTATTATAACTTAGTTTAATCTGATTTAATATGAGTAGCTTTAATTTTTTGTCCCATAATCAAACTATCTTCTCAAATTCGGATGCCTTGGATACTGATTTTATACCTAAAATTTTACCGCATCGGGAAGATCAACAAAGGTCTATCGCTGAATCAATTGCACCTCTTTTAAAAAATCGAAGCGGACCTTCTCTAATTTTGCAGGGACCAGCGGGTGTCGGTAAGAGTGTTTCAGCAAAAAGAGTATTGATGGATTTGGAAGAATTAGATGATGCCATTGATATTTCTAAAGTGTATATAAATTGCTGGAAGGCCAATACTACTTATAAAGTTATGACGGAGATTGCACATCAA
>PBPJ01000020.1 GCA_002725495.1 Candidatus Woesearchaeota archaeon
ACCCTCACCTTTCCTAAGTTATTTTTAGCCTCTTCCTTATAAGCACCTAAGTCTTCTTTCTCTAGCTTTATATAAGTATCAAAGCCCTTTTTCTTATTGGGACCATAATTTACGGTCACATTGCTTAAATTTTGAATAGATTTTGATAGTATATGTGCTTTTTTTGATGATGTTTGCAAGTAAATGGACTTATTTTTGATTATTGAATCTGCTATTTTTAGCTTAGTTTTCTTTGAAATGATAATATTTGGAGATAAGTATTCAGAAATTACGAATTTTGCCCTATTTGAAAAGTCTAAAATTAAGTTTGAATTATATTCGTCTTCAATTCTTTTGTTAATTCTCTTATAATAATCCGATTTTGAATTAATTTGAGGAATTAAATTTGATTCTGCAATTAGAAATGAAACTCTATTTGATTTGAAACTTAAAGATAAATCATCCATATATATGTTATACTTTAGTTTAAGATATTCTTTAATTGATAAATAATTTCTTATTTTCTTAAGTAAAAATTTTCTATGACGCATCTCTTTCGCCTTTACACACGGGACAATAATGCAGACCTTGATGACCCTTTTTTTTGTTACATTCGTGGAAACTTCCACATACTTTTGTTTTACAATCCATAAATAACGACTAATTATTATTATAAAAATATTTACGGGCCTGACAGGATTTGAACCCGCGACCTATCGGTTAAGAGCCGATCGCTCTGGCCAGACTGAGCTACAAGCCCGTATAGATAGTTCTAAATATCTTATTTAAAAAATTATCTAAAACATAAGGTGCAATGCACCTATAATACTTGACTTGCAATTAAGAAACCACCAATTAATCCAATCATTAATCCTTGGATAAATTCCTTGATTCCATATTCAACTTCTTCTCTTGTTAATCTTGCCATTATCTATTTTTCCCAGGTAAAACTTCCCTAACTTCAATTATGCCTAGCATAATTAAAACTGCACCTGGACCAAAGAATAGTATAATTGCAATTATATCCATTAACTGGTAGATTTGTGCACCAGGAATTAAAATTTTATTTGCGATAATCATTGCACTTACCAAACCAAATCCTAACCAAATTGCTCCGACAAAAATTTGTAATAATCCAATAAGTTCATGTATACGCATATTATGTTTAACCATGTAAGATAATACAAAGCTTTATTTATAACAATAATTAACTATTGTTAAGTTACAAATACGGAGTCGAAACCTTTATAATTCAAAAATAATCGAAAAATACAATGGGGCCATGGGGTAGTTTGGTATCCTCTCTGGTTTGGGACCGGGTGACCGCAGTTCAAATCTGCGTGGCCCCATAGTGCGGGTGTAGTGTAGCCTGGTATCACTCTGCGTTGCCAACGCAGCGACCCGAGTTCAAATCTCGGCACTCGCATTCAATACAATGGTAGTTTTAGAAATAACAAAAGAAGAATTAGAAGGTAAAAAAGTTAATTTTATTGATGTTAGAACAAAACTTGAAAGACAAAATGGTCATATTAAAGGCGACATTCATATTCCAATTACCGAATTAGAATCAAAAAAGAATGAACTAGATAAAAATAAAGAATATGTACTTTATTGTGAAAAAGGCAACAGATCCCTTTACGGTTCATTATATCTTGTAGCTAAAGGCTATAAAGTTAAATCATTGAAAGGCGGATATACTAAATACATAAAGTAACCACTACATAGTAACGTTTTTAAATATAAATGATAAGATTTTTTTGCTATGAAGAAAGATACAAATAATACTGAAACAGAAATTCCGGTTATGCTTAGGGATTTTTTACCAGAAGGATCAATTTATGAAGGACTTGATGAACAAGGTAAACATAAAGTTTTAGTTCCTGCAAGAAAGTTATTGACAGAACACGGTCAAGAAGCTAGATATAGAGCATACGAATTAGTTAACAAAGAAATACCATATTTTAAGAAAGAGTTTGATATCCCACAAAATTTTAAATTTCCAGTATTTTTAACTCAATCTTATTGGAATAAAAAAATAGAAAAACATGGAAGTATTCAGGATGCAATGTATAACATGTATGGATTTGGAGCTCCAGCCAAGGCAATTCCAAAAACTAAATCAATAATCAAAAATTTACCAACTAAAATAAATTTATTCGATACCGATAACTCATCATTAGAACACAAAATGAANAATATGAAATTGGTAGGAAGGTCCATTATACTNCCTCNAGATTGTACAACTGATTTAGAACATTATTCTGCGTTACAACAAACATTAAATTCAATTAAACCAGGAGAAACTTCNTCTTATTCTACTTTAACAAGAACCTTATCAGAATTAAAGAAAAATTGGGGATAATTTTAATTTATAGTCTAAAGTAAACAATAAGCTTTACGTACATTGTTTTTATTAAAAATAAAATAAAAAAATTTATAAAGTCATTATAAAAGAGATTTTAGAGCACATTTCACCTCCGAAGTGCCATGCTTCATTATGTGCTCACATTTAATATGGAATTCGAAAAATTTGAAGAAATTACGGAAAAAGGATTTGATCTAGATAATAAACTAAAAAATAGTACATCTTTTTCAGAATTATTTAACACAGTAGATGACATTGAAGACTTGTATAAAGAATCTGATAAATTACTACTTGAATCAGAATCTTTAAATTCAAATTCTAATAAAAAATCTAAATCTTCAGTATTATATAAAGTTGTTAAACCAGTATTGGCTGCATCATCTATTTTAACTAGCGCAATTATGGGTTCAGGAATTGCCAAAGAATTATCAAACAATACTCTCGAAGATATTATTTTTGAACCAATGTATTCAAATATAAACTCAGATAATCAACAAGATAATAATATAATTATTGGTCAAGTTGAATACGTACCAACTAACGATGCTACTCGTTCAGATACAAATTTAATCCAAGAACAGGAATCAGGAAATATTACCTTACAAAATAATAAAATTAATTTTAAAAATGTATATAGTATAAATTCTATTTCTGATCCAAGTTTTTCTAATGTTTTTAAGGTACCTGATTTAAATGTAACAAAAGAAAATAATTTGTATAATGTCAAATTCAATCAATCTGAAGATGTATATAGTTTCTGGAATAATGGTTCTAGATTTACAATAGATTTAGTTACCGATAATTTTGTTGAATTTAAAAATAGAGATACTGGAGAATTAACTCGTTATTATGAAGGAGATAATATAACCGCAAATAATAATAATTTTACAATAAATATTAATGATAATCGTGTTTTTTTCGAAAGAGAAGTAAATAAAACATTTGCAGAGCTATCCATAGATTCAGATGGTGGGTTAAGTACAGATCTACATGATAATTCTAACCAAAACGATAATAGTCGTATAGTAAGTGATGATCGTTTTAGCGGACGATTTTCAATAGGAGTTGGTCAAGACGTAACTTTTTATGAAGACATAAAAGATAGCAATTTTAATATAAAAAGAAATTATCCTAATAAAAAAGGATATAATCATCAATTCGAAGTTTCATACAAGAATATGTTTGGAGACTTAGAATCACACATATTGAACTATAATATTACTGAATATTCTAGTAATTCTGACCCAGATAATAAAGTGAATGTAGCTATATATTCTGACGGAAATAATGGTTTTCAGTTTTTGAAACAAGATAGAATAAGTTTTGAACTAGATGAAAATTTTAATATAATTGAATCAGATGATATCGTAAATAGAACCATACAGGGAGAAAATTTTCATAATTCTTATGGGATTAACGAATTAATTAATAGTAATAATAAAACAAATTTAATTTCAAAAAATAAAATACATGATACTAATAAACCTCATATTTCAATAAATCCATATAATTTTAAAGAAAATAATGAGTTAGAAATAGAGTTACGTGATTATGAATCAAGTTTAAAGGATTTTAATTTAAATATTAAAAATTCTGAAACAAATAATAATTTATATAATATTTCAAAAAATAATTTTAATGGTAATCCAGATCAATTTGTTATAGAAATTCCGAATTTTGAAGTCGGAGAATATATATTGGAAGCATCACTTACTGATGAGAAAAATAATATAAAAAAGATCGAAATGCCAATTTATAAACTAACTAATAATGATAATCCAGAAATTAGTAAATTTATTCCCAGATATTCTGAAGGTATGATTTCCAGTTATATAAAATTAGAAGAACCATATCACGGTAATTTAGAATTAATAATTGAAAATGAATCTAATGATGTTGTATATAGTAAATTAATAAATTTCAATGGAAATGATGATGATTTTATTCTTGAAGATTTGGAATTAAAATCAGGAAATTATTCCGCAAAAATTTTAGGTAATGAAAAACAAGACCCAATTATCAAGCTAACACACAATCAACAACTAGATTATTTCTTCCACTCAGAGGGTGAAGTAAGTGCCAATCGTGAAATTGAATCTCTATCCGTATCGGATGTATACGTAGTGGATGATAATAATATAAGAGTTAATTTAACATACGATGGTAAAAATTATTCCTTATATAATATTTCCCCAAAGAAAAATAATGATAATCTTGAAAATTTATTAAACAATCATGATTTCTCAGAAATTAATTTTATTTCAGAAGATGATATTATGATAAAATTAAATCATGCAAATAAAGAGTTTAACACTTCAGAATTTTCAGTACATAAGATAACTGACAATAATTATATTTTGAATAAATCTGAAAATATAATTGACTTACCGACAGAACATTGGAATTTTACAGAACGAATAATTTGGGACGAATACTTAGCTAATAATTATGGCCATAGTGATAAAATTGGAGAAGTATTTGATGTTATTCATAATGAAACACATGATGAAGATAAAAAAGTAATAAAGGCATTTAAAGATGGAAGAGTATTAACATCAGATATACGTAGCTATTCCGTCAGATCTTATATACCTGAATTAAATTTGACTATTGAAGATAATGAATATAATTATACTGCCGATCCTCGGGTTGAATATCATAAAGATAATCTTGTTAATAATCAATATAATAGAAGATTTAGTTCTATTGTATTTGAAGGTAA
>PBPJ01000033.1 GCA_002725495.1 Candidatus Woesearchaeota archaeon
GATTTAGGATTGGGAACTATACGAATGGATCCATCAACACGAAAAAATGCAGGAACCAGCATATCCGAAAAAGTTTCAATAAGAGCAATTGAAATAACTCCCGCAAAAAAAATTACGCTTGCACCTTACCAAAAAGGTATGAGGATAAAAGCCTCTGCAGGAATTTTTAAGAAGGCTTTATTGGGTCGTGCCGTAACAAAAGGAGATATCGTTTCTCCGACAAATTTGGGAAGACCGCGTACTAGGTCCCGAAGTTATGATCCTTTCGAAGAACTTTCTGAAATGCTCGGCGCATCACTAAATATCGGAATTCCATTTATGTCCGGAATAAAATTTGTTGTAGTAAATACAAATCCCAAGACTGCAGTACTGATAACAGAAGATACACAAATCGATCTAAAAGAAGAGGCAGTTGATATTCAAGAGGAAAGCGTACCAGANGTATCCTACGANGATATAGGAGGTCTATATGANGAAGTTAAAAAAGTTAGAGAAATGATCGAGATACCTCTGAAGAAACCAGAATTATTTGAGCGTTTGGGAATTCAACCACCAAAAGGTGTATTATTATACGGTCCTCCGGGTACAGGTAAGACCTTACTGGCAAAAGCAGTAGCTTCCGAATCTCAAGCATCCTTTCATTTAATTAACGGACCAGAAGTTATGAGTAAGTTTGTAGGAGATGCTGAAAAAAAACTTAGAGGAATATTTGATGAGGCTGAAAAAAATTCTCCNGCAGTAATATTTATTGACGAAATTGANGCAATTGCNCCAAAGAGAGAGGATTCATTTGGAGAAGTTGAAAGAAGAGTNGTTGCNCAACTTCTTACTTTAATGGACGGAATGAAATCAAGAGGAAAAGTAATTGTAATTGCTGCNACAAATCGTCCGGATGCAATTGATCCTGCACTTAGAAGAGGCGGTAGATTTGATAGAGAAATTGAAATCGGTGTACCAAACAAGGAAGGTCGACTTCAAATTTTAAAAATTCAAACCAGAAATATGCCTTTACAAAAAAATGTTGATTTAAATGAATTATCTAGAATAACTCACGGATACGTTGGTGCAGATTTGGAGGCCCTTTGTAAAGAGGCTGCAATGAATGTAATACGTAGATTGGACGGTAAATATTCGATTAAAGATGATGCTCCTATTTCTGAAGAAGTTATGAAGAAGTTAATCGTTACAAAAAAAGATTTTGAAGAGGCATTTAGAAATGTTACTCCTAGCGCAATGAGGGAAGTATTAGTAGAAACTCCTAATGTTCCGTGGGATAGAATCGGCGGTCTAAATGATATTAAGGAAAGATTGAAAGAATCTGTTGAATGGCCATTAAAAAATCCAAAAATATTTTCTAGAATGGGAATAAGNGCNCCAAANGGAATNTTATTATACGGTCCTCCNGGAACCGGAAAGACGCTACTTGCAAAAGCAGTTGCAACGGAATCCGAAGCAAATTTTATATCCGTTAAAGGTCCNGAATTATTAAACAAATATGTCGGAGAATCCGAAAAAGGAGTAAGAGATATTTTTAGAAAAGCAAAACAAGTAGCACCATCAATTATTTTCTTTGACGAGATAGATTCAATTGGATCNGCTAGAGGAAATTCAGATAGTGCAAAAGTTCGTGAAGGAGTCATAAATCAAATTTTAACAGAAATTGACGGAGTTGAAGATTTATCGGATGTAATAATCATAGGAGCCACCAATAGACCCGAGCTAATGGATCCGGCATTATTGCGACCGGGAAGATTTGACCGACACCTATTGGTGGGACCACCCACAAAAAAAGGAATTGAAGAAATACTTCAAGTACATTTGAAAAAAGATATCCTTCCAAGAGGAATTACGTATAAAAAATTATCAGAAAAATTAAACGGTTATACGGGAGCAGATATTGAAGCAGTNGTAAGAGAAGCAGTAATATCTGCATTAAGAGCCGATAAGAAAGCAACCAAANTTAAAGAAAAACACATTTTGGATGCAATAAAGAAGATTAAACCATCAATTAACAAGAATGCGCTGGATGCTTATGAAGGTGCACTAAAAGAAGTTGAAAAAGGACCAGATTATTTAGGTTAGTATAATTAACCAAGTACTATCGGTTCATCGTCCACAATTATTGTATGCTCAAATTGGGAAACTACTGAATCTTTTTTTTCTAAAAGCACTTTATGATCAGTCAGAAGTTGATTTCTCACCAGATATGCAATTGCAGACTTTGATTTGGAATAACCAAATTTATCTTGAATATCTCTAATATTGAAGGGTAAAGTCAAAAATTCTTTTTTAATATAATTCAGAACATCCCTATACAGTCTTATTGGTTTGTCATACTCCAATTGATAGATTCCTGAACTCTTACCTTCTTTTATGCTACCAAATCCGTTTGTCAAGAAAGGTTCTACTGCAATTACCATTCCCTTTTCTAAGACGTCAGATCCACCAGTATCATAATTCGGTACACTGAATCCACTGTGTATGTCATATTGCTCAATTCCGTGACCGGTGAGATTTTTAATGATTTTATAATCTGAATTTTTAACAACAGCCTCCACTGCCTTACCAATTTCGGATATTTTTACTCCGGGTTTTATTTTTTTGATGGCCGAAGCTAATGCTTTTTTATTCAAATTAATCAAATCTTCATATTTTTTTGTTTCAATTTCAAAAGTAATTGCACTATCAACAATAAATCCATCAATATGAACACCAATATCTAATTTAACCAAATCTCCCTTTTTAAAAATTCGAGTATCGTCGATCTGAGCAATATCGTGTGCCGCAGTATCGTTAACAGATATGTTTACNGGAAACGCAATACNTCCNCCCATTTTAATTATTTTATCCTCGATTTTTTTTGAAAATTCGAGGTAATTCATACCGNCCTTNGCAATAGACTTCCCATAAGCCTTACATTCTTTAGAAATTTCACTTGCTTTTTTATATTTCTCTACATCCATGCTGATAATCCTGAACTTAGATTTTTTAATTGTTCTTCTTTGTAATTAAATAATTCAAATATTTTATATGTTGCTGCAATTAATTGTTTCTCAATATAATAGTTTTTATCAATATCTTCTATTTTTGCATTTTTTGCCAATATTACTTTATCACGAATTAGTTTTGATTTTTTATTACTTACAACATATTCTACGATTGTACCGGGACCCACAATTAAATTTTCTTTTTCCATAAGTCTTCCTGCTGCAACCTGAGGGCCAATTGATTTGTAATCATCCAAATTCCTAGTTAACTTATTTTTTAATACAAAATTATCCAGACTCANTTTATTACCATTTATCTTTTCAATTATTTCACGAATTATTTTTTCAGCAGATTTGATAGATTTAGTTTTCAACACACTTGTTAGTATTTTTATTTGAGAATCCTTTGATAACTTACTCCAATCACCTCGCTTTGATTCCAAACCCTTAATAGTTAAATTACCATTTTTATTCATCAGAGCATACCGTTTTTTTGCACCAGACGTAGAATTTCTTTTTTCCAAAAATATTCCGGATTCATATGTACCCTCATCTTCTAATTCCATCGGATCAGGTAAATCTTTATTTACTCCTTTAATAAATTCATCAACTTCTTCGTTGTCTATTAAAAATATGGAATCAGTATCNCCATAGATTACAGAAATATTTTTTTTATTTGCAGATTTAATTAAATTTTCAATATACTTTCTTCCATACGCAGTTATACTTCTTGCACAGTCAAAGGAGTACCATCGAGCACCATAAAATCCCATGTAACCATAAAATGAATTTGCCAATATTTTAAGAGCATAAGATTCACCATCTAATTTTTTCATTTCAGATTTATCTTTTTCTTTCTTTAATTTATTTTTAACATTAACACGNCTATCAATTATTTTTTTTAANATTCNNGGCAAAAAGCTCACNNCNTCNCCAAAAAATACGGATTTATCNGGTAAATTTATTTTATTTTTACCGGAACTATAAGATAAGTTATCCGGTTCAATATTATGTGCAATTATTATTGAAGGNTATAAACTTCTAAAATCAAAAACTCTTACATTTTCATAAAGTCCGGGTTTCGGCTGATAAACAAAAGCACCCTCATATTTAGTATACATTCTAGTACGAACTTCNTCATTTGTGGGTTTTCTTTCAANAACTCGATTTTCCAAGTAAGCATTTTTCAAAATAAATAATTCGACCAATCGCCCATACNTCATTCGCGTNACCTTTTCAATAGGCATACTTACGAGATTACTAAATTCAATTGCAATATCCAAAACTTTAACGAGTAAATCATGAGTTAATTTAGAATCCTGAAGGTTGTATTCACATATTTTATCTAATTTTTTATTATCATTTGACTCATAATATTTTTGTATTTCNGCACCCAGATCATCTGTTTTTTTATCACCAAGTAAAGCTTCTGCCACATCATTTAATTTTAGAGATTTTGAATTTATGCTCTGAGATAATACATTTCTTATAAAAATATAAACATCAACATTAGTTATACCATTTATAGATATTTTATTTTCTCGTCCAATTCGAGATTCAACTAATTCAGAATTTAGTGGTCCCAGTTTAAGATTCATATTATTTTTTTTCAATCGCTCCAAGATGAATTTTAGATCAAATCTGTCAGAATTATANCCNCACAGGATATCCGGATTAAATTCATTAATTGTATTCATGAAATCCCATAANAGTTCTTCTTCCGAACTAAAACAACTAACATACTTATGATTTGAATTATAATTTTTACTTATTGAAACTTTATTAAATCCTTCAGAGTAATAAGAAATTGATAAAATTTTATCATATTTTGGATCAGGAAATCCAACACTCGATTCNGTCTCTATATCAAATGCNAATATTTTTGGTTTTTTATCAAAAAATTTTAGTTTATTCTCGACAATTGCCTTATGAACCAAATCTAAATCATATTCAAAAATATCTTCTGAATTAAAATTAGACAAGTTTTCCTTTAACGATTTTTTATCCTCAAAAATTAATTTAGCAAGTTTTTTTTCCTTATTTCTAAAAATTTTTTGAACAAATTCAAAGTTATAATTTTCTAAATTATAATTTTCATGATTGTTCAGTAATAAGTACGGTTTTTCAAGCTCATATTTTTCAAAAGTTTTCTGATTATTATTTGAAATTATCGAATAAAATTTCCGAGAATTAATCTCGGAATAATCTATGGTTGTATTCATTCTGAGCCTTTAATTTGGTCAAAAAATCTTCTCATGTCTCGTTGAATTTGATCTGCATCAGCCTTTAACTTTTCTAGACTAACGTGTAATCTTTTTTCATCTTTAACAAGATTTGATATTTGATCATAAGGATTTACAGCTCTTTGAAAATCAGCAATACCTATCGATCCATAAGGTGATTTATTCATTTCCTTTGCAACTTTACCCAGTAAGTTACCTAGCCATAAATTTAATGCGTCCTTTACTTCAGATCTTATTTGTTTACCTTCAGTAATATGTCCTCTCATCAAATTAACTACTCTTGCTCTCGGAAATGGTAAAGAATCATCTTCAGCTTGATTTATATCGCCATCCATATGCATTTTTTGTTCATCTTCCATAAAAATTGTTCAATTTTAACCTTATAAAGATTAGTATTTGCAACAATATTAGTCTCTAAAATGAAAACCGTACTCTTCTTTAATAATATGATCACAAATTTGAGAAATACCGTATGTTACTATTTCTTGTTCAGGATTGTTAATTATTGCATCACAAACTAAACTCATCAATCTTGTTGTTGATTCAGATAACTCGTATGTATTTCCCCGAGTTCCACCAATATACTGCGATATTGTAGAAGTCTGAGATTCAAGTAAATCTGCGATTGATCTTTGCGTCATTCCTCGAGATACTAATTCTTTCGCTAAATTTGCCTTAACAGAGTGTATGGCAGTTTTAGCAATAAACTCATGAGGGAAAATTAATGCCATTATTGATTAAGCAAGTATTATTTTAAATAATTTTATGCAAAAGTTCTTATAAATCTCTTTGTCAATAGCCCGGATACAAATAAAAGACCAAATCCGATTGCCAATGAATCACCCATTGTCAAGTTCGTTTCAGCATATCGTGAAATTGAACTCCAAATAAGTACAATGCCCGTTATTCCAACAAAAGACAGAGCAACACGTTTTATCGTTTTTTTCTGCTCTCTAATTTTTTTCTTTCGCGCAGCACGTCTACGTTTTGCATAAATTGCCCTTTTCAATCGTATCATCCGCGAGCTTAATCGTTTGTACATAATGAATTTATTTATTATTTTATTTAAATATATCAAAATCATTATAAATCAATCAATTTAGAAATACTATTGGGCGGGTGGCCAAGTCCGGTAAGGCAACGGGTTGCAGTCCCGTCATTCGGGGGTTCAAATCCCTCCCCGCCCTTAATTTTTTAAATATATACATTCATCTATAATATGAAGTTTAACTTACTGTTACATGACAAAAATTTTTTACCTAAGAAGTCAAAACACAATCATAAAAATAAATTTGAAAAAGTTCTTATGTCNGATCTTTCTTCAGATTATAAAATTTTAAAGAAATTAGTCAAAGATTAATTTTTTTGATATATATACGATTTCTCAAGATCATCTAGTACAATATAACCTTTTGAAGATANTTCTTCGCGAATTTCATCAGATTTTGACCAATCTTTATTTTTCCTAAATTCATCCCGCGAATTAAATAAGTTAATTATTCTAGTGTCTTTTACTTCGGCGGATTTAATTCCCAATTTAAAAACGTCGTCAAAGAATTCTAATAGTTCTTTCNTATCNCCNGAATTTAATTTTTTATCTGAAATTGCTTCATTCAATACACCCAATGCTCGCGGTATGTTAAAATCTTCCATCAAACAAGATTTTATTTCACTTAAATACGGTTCAAATAATCCCGACGGAGACTCACTCTCCAATTTAATATAAGACTCAATTAAATGCTTTCTTGAATTTTTTGCAGATAGTATTCCTTCTTCGGTAAAATTCATATTTTTTCGGTAATGAGTACCAAGACAATAATACCTAAAATCCAAAGGACTAAAATTTTTAGATTTAAGTTCTTCCAGCGATAAAAAATTTTTTTTAGATTTACTCATTTTTTCAGAATTGATATTAAGAAAAGCAATATGTACCCAATAATTTACCCATTTCTTACCACCGTAATAACTTTCGGATTGAGCAATTTCATTATTGTGATGAATAGGTAACAAATCTTCTCCGCCCGTATGTAAATCTATTTTTTTACCCAAATATTTTTCTGCCATTGCAGAACATTCTATGTGCCATCCCGGATAACCNCGNCCCCANGGCGANTCCCATTTCATATCCTGNTCTTCAAATTTNGATTTAGTGAACCANAATACAAAATCGTGTTTATTTTTTTTATTTGGATCTAANCCGACNCGAGATTTTGAACTATCAACAATACTTCCNAATTTACCATATTCTACTTTTGAAGTATCAAAGTATACATTNCCATTTGATTCATAAGCATATCCGTTCTCCTCNAATTTTTTAATCATTTCAATTTGTTCAGATATATGATCTGTTGCTTTTGGCATTACTGTNGGCAATTCAATCTCAAGATCCTTTAAATTATTCAAAAATATTTCGGTGTATTTATTTGCGATATCCCAGACACTCAATTTTTCTTTTTTCGATGCCAATTTTAATTTATCTTCACCTTCATCAGAATCTGAAGAGAGATGACCTACGTCTGTAATATTCAAAATATGATTAATTTTNAATTTATTTAATTTAAAAATTGACTTCATAAAATCTACAAAAATAAAATTTCTTAGATTACCTATGTGCGGAGTATTATATACCGTTGGACCACAAGAGTAGATATTTACCTCACCCTTTTTTTTAGGAATAAATTTTTCTTTATTTTTACTTAACGAGTTATAAAGTATCAAATCCATAGTCATTTAATATTTAATGTAATAAAAATAAGACTTATAATTATTTATATCATTCTTATATATGGCCTCTTTATTCTCAAAAATTATTTCCGGAGAAATTCCCGCATACAAAGTTTATGAAGACAAGAAATGTNTTGCAATATTNGACATAAATCCAATTAATATTGGGCACACTCTAGTTATCCCCAAGAAAGAATCAGTTACNTTCATGGATATGACCGACTCAGATCTACGTCATATATCGGTAATTATGAAGAAATTAAGTAAAGAGTTAATTCGAATAACAGGCTGCACCGGAATAAATATAATTCAAAATAATGGNCCCTCNGCNGGNCAAGAAGTNCCNCATACTCACTTNCATTTAGTACCGCGTTTCGATAATGATAATATGATTTCGGCACCAAAGAGACAAAAAACCGATCCAAATAAATTAAAAGAATCATTTGAACTTATATCAAATAATCTGAATTTAAAAGCAAGAAAGAAATATACTANATCTCCGAATGTTGTTAAAAAAGCTAAACCAAAATCTAAGATTTTAAAGGTAAAAGTAAACAAAAGATATAATTAATAATTTTTAAAAAAGTGATATACGTCGTGATTTATTCTTGCAGATTCTAAAGCATTATTTAACTCGCCTCTGTGTAAATGTGCTCTTGCTTGATCTCTGTGTTCTGAAGGAATTTGTTCAAGATAATTATAAGTTGCCTCAATTGTTTTTACTGCATTATTGATAAATGCATTTTTTTCAGCATGTAAGGAATGATCTCTTGTTTTAATTACTCCCATCGAAACTAAACTCCAAACAACTGCAAAAAATCCAACTATTGCAATTAAAACGAAATGCGGCGCTGTGATTATACCCATTCTTATATAAATCGCCAGTCCTTTTTATATTTTACTTAGATTCTGGCTAAAAATAGGTCAAAAATTATATCTGGGTAATTTAAAGTAAATATTATTGCAATAAAAAAAGCCGGAGCAAAAGCAATTCCGCCCTTCACCTTCACAGATTTTTTGTATTTTTGTATCAATCTAATATCTTTTTTCAATAAACCAATTTTTCTCGGAGAATATATTAATTTTTTATTATGATATATTTTTTCTACCACCCAATCACCCTCAACAAGATCCTTAGTATTTATTTCTTTATCAAAATATTTTTTTTGTATTATATAGCTAAGATACATTGTTAAAAGTACTAAGAATATCATTCCGGCAGGTAAAAAAATAATACTAAATGCTGCAGTTAGAATAAATAATTCCTTAATATACGGCTCTTTTTTTAGTTTTTGATAATTTTTCAAAGAATAGAAATAAACAACGAATATTGAATAAATTCCTCCGGCCAAAATTAAGTTTATAGTATATTCAATAATAAACGGAAGAGTATTTTTCAAAGCAGCACCAGCAGCAGAAACTCCAATCAGAAGTTTAGCGTCACCACCGCCCCAATTACCACTAAAGAATAAACCCAGACCTACAAAACTACCAAAGCCTAAAGAGATTAATAAGTCAGAAAATAATATTTTTTCATAAATTATTAAATAACTGTGAACTAAAATCCCAATTAAAATAAGACCATTTGAAATAATATCCGGAATTTCATATTTATATAAATCGATCGGCAGACATAACAATATTGCCAGTATAATTATACCTATCAAAAAATCCATAATTCAAATATACTTTATTTTATTTAAGCTTCTTCTATTCCCTTTTCGGTAATATTGAATAAAATCTCACCCTCAGGTAAATAAGGCGAATCCACCAATTTGGCGACTCTCTTACCACCCTTACCTTTACGTAAGAATAATCTGAATTGTGATGCGTGACCCAATATGTGTCCTCCAATCGCAGTAGTAGGATTTCCAAAAAATATTCCCGGATTAGATTGAACTTGATTTGTAACATATACTGCCATATTATGTTTATCTGCAACACTCTGCAAGGCATGTAGATGTCTATTTAATTTTTGTTGTCTTGTTGCCAACGTTCCTCGTCCCGCATATTCAGATCTAAATAAACTCATCAAAGAATCTACAATAATTAATCCAAACTTTCTCGGATGCTTTCCAATCATTTCATCCAATTTATCTACTAGCAACATTTGGTGATCGGACGTATATGCTCTGGCAACCATTATTCTGCTTAATATTGTATTCGGATCTAGACCTCTGGATTCTGAAATTTGTTTAATTCTTTCAGGTCTGAACGTATTCTCGGTATCAAGATAAATTACATCTTTATCTAAACCACCTTCTTCTTTACTCAATTGACAATTTACTGCCAACATCATACCTAATTGACTTTTTCCCGAACCAAATTCTCCAAATGCTTCAGTTATGCTCTGTGTTTCAACACCCCCGCCAAGTAAACCATCAAAGTCTTCGGAACCTGTTTTAATTCTTTCAACAACACTTTTTCGTTCAACTAATTCCGTCCCACTAATAAATCCCATATCCAGTGCATTTCGTGCAGCTATTTGCGCTTTCATTGCACCAGCCACAGTCATTCCACTAGAATCTGATAATTCTTGAGTTGGTGCAACCGCAATTGCCATAATAGTGTCATATCCTGCCTCTCTCAATTTTTCTGCAGTCATAGGACCTACACCAGGTAAGTCTTCCAGTTCTAATTGTTTTTCTTCTAATTCTTCAGTTCCTTCTAATTCTTCCTTTTTTTTACGAGCCATTTTTTAACATAAGTATTCTTTCTTCCGCTTTTAATTTATTTATATTATTAACAGTCATTTCAGTTCTATCGTAGTTTTTGTTATATCTTATATTGCCTTGAACAGATACAAAATCTCCTAAGTAGTTCGGTTCAGATTCTTCGGTTAATTCTGATCCATAAAAATTATTGGCGACATCACCGAAACAAGTTATTCTGCAATTTCCCTTTCCATCATCCAATACCATGCTCAGAATAGGTATTTTCTTTGATTCAGATCCGTGAGTCGCACAACCATCTTCTAAAACTTTCTTATTGCAAGTTTTACAACCCATGTAAAATCTAGGTTCATTTCCTGAAACAATTGTACCAAATACTTTAACTGATTGATTTAATACGGGATTATCTAAGTTTGTTATTTGAACTCCATCTACTTTTACATCAAGTTCATCTTGATTAATAATTATCTGNGTATTAGCAATTAATTGTAAATCTTTTCCGCTGTATTTGTTTTCTCTTATTGAGCAATTTTTTATTCTAATAACATCACCNGTTTTAATCCGATTTTCATTTACTAGGGCAGCACGTTTATCCCATAGCGTTGTTCTAATGCCACCAGTCTCATCCATCAATTCTATACCAATATATTCAATTTTTCTTCCGTCTTTTTCAAAGAATTTAGAATCATATATTCGTTTAATTTTACAAATTATTTCTACTCCGGTCATACCCGGATGTAACTCATTTATTTTTAGTATTTTTGTGGAAGGGTCATCCAATATTTTTATATTTAAATCCGTGGCAACCATAAATGCAGCACCCTCTTCAGAAACTAAACCATCAAATTTTTTTGTTTTTTCTAAAATTTTATTTTTAATTTCTTCTTCATTTAACCCACTTTGTTCTACTAGTTTTTTAATTAAATTTTCAATAGGAACTTTTATCATTATTATTTTTTCTAAAATTTAATTATAAGGTTTTGTTCTCTTCAGCCAATTCATTCTTTACTGATTCTGACATTTTGGATAATAATTTACCTCGTATTAGTTTTGGATTCTCTCCCCCGTGCCAAGAAAATCTAGGTCTTACTTGAATCGGATAAATTTTTTCATTTGTATCATCAAGAACAATTGCAGCACCATTTTTACGAGGTAATGAATCAATGTACTGATTTAATTCAGAAGTAGTATAAGATTGCATCATTTGATTCATTGCATCCAAATCAAATTTTGAAGTCAACCTATGAGATAATAGTATATCCGATTGAGTTATCACGTCCGTATTTATTTTTCCCGGTTGTTGAGTTGCTAAAATTAAAGAAATTCCAGGTTGTCTACCCTCTCTCAATATTTGCATTAACGGATAAGCTGCCAAAGTACTACCCTTTTCCGGTAAAAATTCATGTGCTTCATCAATGAATATATTCATTAAAGGAACATTTGAATGATTTTCCGAAAACAAATTATTATCTTTTAATATGGCAAGCTCCTCTTCCTTTCGAGCAGCCATTCTAACTTTCATAATATAATTACATAAAAATCCAATAACTAAAGACTTTATTTTTTCACCATTTTCTATCTGATTATACTCCGATAAATCAATAATAATATTTTTACCACCTATTAAAAATTCAGAAAAATCAGTTCCCTTTTCATCGAATATACCCCATTTATCAATAAATTTAATTTTATTTTCCAATATTAATTTCTCATCTTTCCCAGAATCCCTGTCTTTATCGATTGATTTAAGAATATCTTTTATTGAGTAGTCAGTTCCCAATCCTTCAATACTTCTCTCCAATAATAATCCACTTTTACTTGTTAATTCTATGTCAAATAGTTCACACCAATTTTCAAAATTTATCTCGTTGGGTCTTATTGAAAAAGATTTGTCAACCGGAATACCTTTTTTTAATAAAGAATCATAAGAACCCTTCGGAGCATATAAAGTTATGTCGCAAGACTTTGGTTTAATATCTGATTTTGTCAATAATTCTGAGTCCTTAAAATTTGGATATTTCATTGTCCAATATATCCCCATTGTATCAAAGAAAATTGATGTTATATTATTTTTTAGAGATGCATCCAGTTCAGATATTCCTTCCAACATTACTCCTAAAGTATAAGACTTCCCAGTTCCCCTTTTACCAGCAACCAATATTGCATGAGGCTGATTAAAATCCAAATATACTGGATTTGCCAACACCTTATTACGTTCCATTGTTACATAATGTCTACCAATTAGTACGGCCCCAGAGGTACCATATTTTTTAATATCCGAAGGTTTACGCCCTAAAACAATCTCATACATAAATGATTTATTAATTATACAATATAAATATTGTTTCGTAAAATTTATTAATTAATTAAAAAAAATAAGTTTATGCCAACGTCGCATAACCTGGTATTGCGCTCGCCTCGAAAGCGAGTTCCTACGGAATTGCAGGTTCAAATCCTGCCGTTGGCGTTACTTTTCAAATCAGTGTAGTGAGTACCAGTTAAATAAGTAATATCATTAAAATTTCTTAATAAATCNGCTTCAATTTTATCAGACAGNCCAACATATCTTACTCTATGTAGTTTACTTATGCAAGCAGTTTCTAAAGGTACATGACTTCTATACAAAATTAATTCCGGACTATTATCTATTTTATCTAATAATTTTTTTTGACTAATTGTTCTACCNGGAGAATTATTTCTTAGCTGGTTTTGTAAATCCCTCAAAGATAAAGGAGATAATTGAAGTTTATCTAAAATTAATTGATCCAATGTTTTTTTTGAAGATATTTTTNTCAATAAACTCAATCGCTGTTCACTATTTTTCCAAGAATCGCTAGACGACATTTATACTTTTAAGAAAATAAAATATATAAATTTACTCCAAAATATTTATATTATTTGTTTCTAAAACATAATTTGCTAATTCGTTTAATCTATCTGATAAATATAAACATTTTTTATCAACATCTGATGAAGGCATTTCATCTAAAAATTTCTTTTCCAAATTTAATGCATAAATCAAGTCACTATCGGCAACAAAAGTATTTCCAAGAATTTTATTTGAATATGTCAAGTTAATACAATGCTCTAAAGATTCCTTTGCACGTTGATGTCTCAATTCATTGGACATTTCATTTGCAGTATTATTTGGAGCATCACTTCTTATTAATTTCAATAACTGACTTGCAGATCGTCTTAAGTCCATTTCAATATTCTCATAAGATGTATTTATCGAGCTCCGTTTTATGTCCTCAATTCTTTTGTCAGTTTTTTGAATAAATTCATCAACTCCTTTCCTTAACTTATCGTATATATCCATTTTAATATAAGCGCCCCTTCCGGGATTTGAACCCGGGTCACCAGCTCGAAAGGCTGGGATGATTGACCGGACTACACCAAAGGGGCCTAAAATTTGCTATTTTTTCATATTTTTAAATGTTTCTTTAAAGGTTACTTTTTTAAATAATTTCTTTAAAGTATTATTAATGGGCGTATAGCTTAGTCTGGTAGAGCGCTGGTCTTATAAGACCACTTCCGCAATGGAAGATCTGAGTATACCAGAGGTCCCAGGTTCAAATCCTGGTTCGCCCATTCACAATCATTTTATACTTTAATTTTGGAATTCTATATGGAATATTTTAAAAATTTAGTTGCAAAATCAATATCCGATTCAGCACCATTCAACTCAGATAAAATAATTGAATTACTAGAATATCCAGATAAAACAAACAGAGGTGATATCTCCCTACCTTGTTTTACTTTATCAAAAAAATTAAATCCCGGAAATGTTGCAATTAATCTTAGAAAAAAAATTACCTTACCCAAACAAATTGAGCGTTG
>PBPJ01000056.1 GCA_002725495.1 Candidatus Woesearchaeota archaeon
TAAATCCAGCTCTTAATCTATTTATTTCTATATGAGTACCAGAGGTAAAATTTAATAAATAACAATTAAAAAATCTTACATCAATTGTAGCACCTGCATCATTTAACACTGATATTAAACCACCTGTAGAAGTTTCAAAGAATATATCTAAATCTGATTCAACAGGCTCTGTTTCATATACAGAAACACCGGATGTTACCGAGGCACCTGTATCTGTTACAGTAGGTACATTAGCTGTACCTGCAGGATTATTAATTGATTGTACTTTTGTTAAACTAGATGTTGTTTGATTAGCACCACTTAATACTTTAGGGTATACAGAAACATCACAAGGTGATATTGTGTTGCTTGTACTTGGTGGTATTACAGCAGTTTGATCNCTTGGAATCTTNTTTATGCTATCTCCTAGTCTTGCTATTACATTAGCAGAAGAAACAATTGAAATCCAGTTNTAATATTCTTGNTCTCTTTGNTTTACAACTATTCTATANGAATATGCCCAATCTANTGCTTTTAAAGCNGNTACNGATGCTGCNGAAAATGAAACTCTTAANGCATTAAATACATTNGTGCTATTNACAGCNCCTGAAGCNGCATCAATNAATACAGTATCATTACCTGTAGAAGATAATATTACAGGAGACTGNCTACCAAATTTATCCGCTAATACNATNCCAACTTGATAAGTTCTTCTTGATTTAACNGACATTGANGTATCTAATGTTGCATATCTAGCAGATGTTTCACCTGTTCTTGTAACACTAAAAGATAAATCTGGTATATCAAAATTTTGTAAAAAATTACCNTATATAAGTCTACCTCCTGCTAATTCTTGAGATTTAGCTTTTTTAGGTACAGCATCTGAAACTCTTGTTAATTGATCCGNTGGTAANGTTTTAAATGGGTCNTGTGATTTATAAAAAAAGTTTANNGAAGATTCTGTTGTAACTGTTTTATCTTCTACAACATATAATGTTGAAGAACCTGTTTCTTTATATATAAGCTCTACACCTGTAATTCCATANCCTGNTGGTATAGGAACAGNTANTTGTACNGATTTAACAGCATTTACAAAAGTTTCAATTTCNCCAAAATCNGCAATAGTACTTGTATTTATAGTATCAGNNTTACCTAATCTTGAAAAACATATAGGNGTAAAAGGTGCTAATACACTATATTCNCCATCATCAAACTGATAACGATATGAAAATCTTACAAGTTTGTTTTCTAAAAAGTTNGAAGTAATTACAGCTCCAGTTTCATCAGTATTTGATAATGCTAATATATCTGCAGCNCTATANGGAGCAAATTTAGCTACAGATATAAGATTATCTATGTTTGNTGCTAAATTATATTTACCAGGTTCATTTCTTGCTGTNTCAACNTTTATTTTTCTAGGAGGATTTCTATCATCTGTAAAAAATAATAANGTNTCTACAAGATTTACNCCTGTTATAGGAAATTGTGTATGAAAATTTAAAGCATTACTATTTACTAAAANAATAGATTTATTTGCTNTTTGATNATATTCTATTATTTGATGTTGTTTAGCNCTNCTATTTGAATGGTCATANCTATCATTATTNGTAATAAAATANTATATTTTTTCATTNCCATTATCTCTTAATACACCAATAGTCTTTNCNNNTNATATANNAGNACTTNCAATCTCTTTNTTTCCTTTAAGATTTTCTATAGCACCTATATCAGAGCCTTCTGACTTGCTTACATTTATATTTAATGCTTCGCGATATTCACCTGGNACTACTAACCGATCATCCAAATCTTGATTCATTCGGCTAGCATTAAATACCCTTTTAATTTCTGGCATACTTTAGTGTTTAATCCATTTAGATTTGCCTTTAAGAACTTGGCTAATCTCTTTAAGTTTCATATTTGAAAGCCTAATTTTTGCATTACGCATTTTAGCAGCAGCTTCTTTCTTATATAACGCAGCGGCGCCTGCGGCAGCTGGTCTTAGTTTAGCTAAATTATATAATATATTTGCATATACAGCATCTTCAGCTAATTTAGGAACTAATACGTTTGTAAAATCACCATTATCTCCTAANCCATCTGAAATATATCTTAGTGTTATTAAATCTCCTTGTGTAAAATAAGAATCAAAATATATTTTACCTGCTTCAAGATCTAATACATAAGTACCGTTTATNTTTACTCTTTGTGGATCTAATCCATATCTTCTACCATATGCAGTTAAATCATTATCTTCATAATAACCATCATAGTAGTTTTCATAATCTCTTTCAGGTAAAGCTTCTGTACTTTCTTTAAATCTTTTTAAACCCTCCGATGTTTCTCTAAAAATAACATTACCCTCCTGATCATATAAATATCTATACTCGTTATCTTGTGCAACAGCTTTGCTGGCCTTTACAACTTTATTATTTTGTATAGGTTTTAAAGCACCATTGTTATCAACACATGAAATATCCACATAGTTAACATAGTCTGAAGGTAAAGATAATTGCAATGTACTGTTTAATTCAATCTCTATTGCTTTTTCTGAATGAAATATATCATAACTAAATTCTTGAACTGATCTCTGGGCCCAGAAAGCAACATCATATCTTTGTATTTTAGGTAATACTTTACCGTCACCAGTATAACCAACTATAAAGTTATTTATTATGTCATTTAAATTAACACGGCTATAATATCCGGGTATTGCTAATCCTGTTCCGCCGTCTAATGCAGAATAATTATCTACGTCTAAAGGTTTTCTTGATATTGCCATTATTGTTCAGTTGCTTGTAGTTGTTGATCTTTTCCTTGCGCAAAGCCCGCTATATCAGCTTGTTTTATTACAACACCTGCATAAGAAAGTATTTTAATTATTAAATTATTTTCTTCAGAAGGATGCAATCTAAAATCATAAGATTTAGCTATAGCATTATAATCATCAGTAGCAGGATTAAAAACTGTACTATCATATATAGGTTCATTTGGAACACCACTTGCTATTTGAGAAGCTGTAGGCATTGCATAACCCCATTTAGGATTGAAAGGTTTTTTAAGATAATCTATAGTTACTCCTGATGTAATTGAAGAGGGATATAATCTTATACCCCCTTCAACTAATGCATATACAGGCTGTGTTTTTACAGGATAGGTTAAAGGAGATAAAGTTATAAATTTTAAATCCTCATGAGAAACTAAATCCGCTACAACATCATCAACGTTTACAACACCTAATTTATAAAAATCAGTTGGAAAAGTAAATGTAGTTCCTGATTGTGAAAGAGTTGCATTAGCATAAAATACATTTATTTTTTCAGAATTTGTTAATACTGGATCTGAAAAATCTGTTTTTATTTCAATTTGACTTTCATAAGCAACTTGTTTATTAAAATAACTTTCAAATATTTCATTTTGTGCAAGTGCAGCTAATCTATTAAACTCTTCAGGTGTTATATATCCTCTGTTATCTTTATTTATTATAACAAGAACTGTTTGGTATACATTGTTTATATTTACAGCCATTTATATTGTTTTAATTAGTTGATATAGGGCTGATTTCTCGCCCTATATCATTTGCATTACGATAATTTTTTCGTAATAGATTTCATTAAATCAACGCCTGGATCGGTTTTAAAATATTGTGCTAATGCACCATAAGGATTTTGATCAAATGGTACTTGCATTATTTTTTTACCATTAGCAAATCTAAATATAGTATTATCATCTGTTAATTCTATAATACCGCGTTCAACAGCTCTATTTGCTAAATTACGTAATTTAATATCTTCATCTTTAGAAACTTCTATGAAAAGTTCAGGGTCTTTTTTAGCAAATAAATAAGCATCTCTTTTTAATTCTTTTGTGCTCATATTTGCTACAGCAGATCCTAATTCTGTTCTCATTACTGCTTCTAAGTGTTCTATATCTAAACTTTTAACTAAATTTAAAGCTTCTAACTCAAATTCAATATTATCAACTTCATCCATAGCTTCAGCTTCTTCATCAATTTCAGTCCATATTTCACCTGCTTTAGGATGATATAAGGATAAAAGCTTTTGTAAAGATTGTTGATGTTTAGGAACTTCTAAAATACCGTCTAAAAAAACTACGTGAGCTAGAGTTGCATTGCCTTTTTGTTCATCTACAAATAATGATTTTTGATTACTTGCATATCTTATTTCTCTTTGTTCACCTAATTCTTCATCAAACCATAATAAAGGTTTTCTTGCGGTATGCTTAGATTGTATTGTCCAACTAAGAGGTGCTTTACCTCCAGTTAGCATATATGTTCTATCTTTTATCTGCCAATTTTTTTCAATTTTTGGCACTTTAGTTTTTGTTTCCATAATAATATAATATAATAAAATTAATAATAAGAATTACCCCCAAGAAAAACTCGGGGGTAAAACTTACATAAATATTAAGCGTCTTTAAATAATACGAAATTATTTGCACCCTGAACGATTAAGCATCTTTCAGATAAATAGTGCATTCTCATTTCATCAATTGGAGAACTAGATGGCCCACCAACAGAACCTGTAACCCAAGACTTCATTTTTCTATTTTCAGTCTCAGAAGCTCTATATCTGATGTGTAAGAATGGTCTCTTGATATTTTGACCAAGGACTTGATCGTAAACTGTAGAAGTACCAGCAGGCACCAATACACCTTCGATGTCACCAAAACCTCCTCTTGTAGAGAAGTCATTTAAGTATTTCCAGTCTGTTTTATAGAAGTCATAAGAACCTCTTCTATAGCCTGTAAAACCTAAGTTTAGTGCCATATCTTCACTATTATTAAATACTCCAAAAGAAGTACCTCCAGAATATCCGCCATTTTGCTGAGCAAGAATGTCATCAATTTCTAAAGATAGGTTTCTATCTAAGAAAAGCATGTTTTCTTCAATAGCGCCTTGCTTATCTAATTGTACTAGAACTGCGTCAAAATCAGTTAACGCACCTCCACCACCACCAGCTTGTGCTCCAAATCCTGAATATACGTTTCCTCTTGCTTCAATAGCTTCAAAGAAACCTTCAGTACCTTTAGCAGTAGCTGTAAGTGCAGAATCATAAAAATTTAAAGTAGCTCCAGTGTTTAATTGCTTGACACCTTCAACCATTGACATTTCAAGATAGTCTTCAAATCTCAATCTGTTTTCATGCTCTGATTTTAAATACCATAAGTATCCGCTAGCTCCATTTTCAGAAGTAACTTCAATCCAACCAATCTGTGCAGTATCAGAACCATTAATTGAATAATGTTCTTTTAAAATTACAGGGCTGTTGGTAAAAGTTGCATAACTTGGATCTAGTTTTTCAGTAAAGTTTCCAGATCCTTTTGCAAATTCAGAACCATAAGCAAGTGCAGTAAATCTTTGTGCAGTTGTTATTGCAGGAACAGCTCCGTAAGATTTAACTTGGAAGTATTGTCCGCTAACATTAGTAACTACACCTTTAATTACAGCACCTGTACCACCAATTGCAGAGGTAGCACTTGTTTGAGCTTGAATCATAACTGTTTGACCTTTCTTAAAGTTAACAGCTGTTGTACCTTGAGTAGTAACACCTAAACTAGTTGGTTGTGAAGTTGGAACAAAAAAGTTTCCAATATTACCACCAGTAGTTACAGCTGAAGCCGCAGCAGGAGTTGTTCCTGAAGTTGGCATTGTGCCAGCGTTACTTAAGTAAACGATATTTGCATATCTTGTATGCAATCTACCTTGCTCAGTCCAAATAATTTGGTCTGAAGTAGATGGCATTTCCGCAGATACCATACGTAAGAAAGAACCGATAGATCTGTTTCCATATCTTTCAACTTCTTGCTCGTATACATCTGGTAAAAACTGTTGAGCCCACATATTAAATGAGCTGTCAGTAAAATCAATATAATTTCCTGCATATAATGCTTTTGTTTGAGTCGGTTGTAAAGCCGCAGGAATTCCACTTGTAAAAGCCATTTTTTAAAAATTTAAAGTTATTTATTCCATTTTATGCGCAATTTATTTGAAGAATTTGATGGAACAACTCTAACAGGATTATTTGATATATTACCTGCTGCAGAAGCATCTGCTCTTGGTGACATATCAATATTTTTAGATTCTTTAATGGATTGTTGTAAAGCATCGGCACGGCCTTGCTCATAAAAATGATTTGCTATTTTGTCAACATTTTGTGCTGCAAATAAAGCTCTATGATAACCTAAAGGGTTTCTCATATCTCCATTTTTATCTAAATATTGTCCTATTACATTTGCTAAATCAGACTGATTTTCTTTAACTTTTTGTTTATTTTCAACTTTATATCTATATTTTTTATCCCCGACTTTGAAATCAAAACCTTTGAACTCGTCATCAAAAAGCTTATTTGTTTTAGATATAAAACTTTTTTTATTTTTTTCAGTTAATTCTTCAATCTTTTTGCTTTCATTATAAAAGTCATAAGCTTTTTTATATTCTTCAGGCAATTCTTGCTTTCTTAACTTAAGATCAGCATAGTATTTTTGCTTAGAATCTGAAAAATGCTTTTGAGCTTTATATAATTCTTCTTTAAAAGCTAATTGCTTAGCTTTAATATCTTGAGGTTCGTCCTCATCTTCAGAATAATTAAATTCTTTTTGCATAAGGAACGATAAATCCTCATTATTTAAATGAGGTTTTGTAGATCTATAATATTCATAGACCAAAGAGGTTGCGTCCATAGAAGAATAATCTTTATTTAAATTAACATAATCTTCTAAGGAACCTCCGGTTTCATCCATAAATTGTACTAATTTTTGAATGTTTTCTGGTAATTCTTGTGTTTTATTTTCCTGTAATACTTCTTCTTGTTCTTCTGTGGGGTCGGCATCTTCAGTGCCTGTATCCACTCGTGTCTCGTCAGTACTATCTTTTTCATCTGTAACAAGTTCTATAGGTGATTCTATTTCTTGCCCTTGTTCTTCTTCGTTACCTTTATTTTTTTCTTCTTGTTTATTTTCTCCGGTAACTTCTTTAGACTCTTCTTTGTTTTCTTTTTGAACTTCTTTGCTAGCTTCGGATCCGTCGCGTACAGATACCTCATTTGTGCTTTGCTTTTGAACGGCATCTTCTTTTTGTTTAGGTGGTTTATCTAAATTAACTTTATAAACTCCATCTTCTTGAAGTCCATATTCAGGATTTACTTCTCCTTCTTTTATAGCTGCATCTAATACAGCTGCTTCTTTTTCTTGCGGAGAAGTTTCTTTTGTATCTTCAACCGCTTTAACTGTTACTTGTTCTTCTTTCATAATATTTAATAAAATAGTTTAATAATTTATCTTGGTTCAAACCTTGATAATTCAATGCCTCCTAGTACATCATTGCCTTTAGATTCAAAAGATTTTTTGGGTTTATTAATTTTAGGAGGTCCTGATATATCTTTTTTATCTGCCATTTCTCTTTGTGCTTGAATTTCCATTTCTTTCAATTGTACATTAAGATCAAATTCAAACTGCATTAATTCTTTTTTAGTTTTTGCTTCAATTTCTAATTTTTTAATATTTAATTCATTTTTTGAATTTTCTATTTGTATTGTAGATTCAGCTGCAACTTGAGCTGCTTGAGCTTTTGCTTGTTCAATTTGTATTTGAGCTTGGCCTTGTGCTTCTGCTTGTGCAACAGATGCTGATTGTGCCTGTGCTTGATCAGCTTGTTGTTTTTTAATACGTCTAAACTTTAATAATTGATTAGCAAGTTTAATATTACGTACTTGTCTAATATCTATAGCATCTTCTAAATATATACTTTGTTGTGAAAGAGCCATCTGAATATTAGCTTCTAGTTTTTCTTTTTCTAATTCATCAGGCTCCAAATCTAATATTATACCAAAATCATGTAAGTGTAAGTTATCCATTTCTTGTAATGCTCCTACAGAATAATGACCTATAGCAGAAACAAACGCATCTCTTTGGGGATGATATGCTAATACATCTTTAAATCTTAAAGCAATACATTCAGCTAAAGTTTTAGTAATAAATATACTTGAATCTAATATATGTCTTGTAGCAACATTACTATTAGCTGCTGCTAATTTTTGTACACCAACTAACGCTTTAGGGTCTGGATCAGCAGCATCTCTTGCTTCATTTAATCCAGTTATATCACGCATCATTTGTAAATATTGATTGTATGCACCTATTAGAAGTTGTATTTGATTACCGCCACCCCCTGGTAATTCTTGAATAGGTATTTTACCTGGATTTGGATCACCTTCAACGGTTAAAGATCTACCAATAATAGAACCTGTTTGAAAGTACATATTTAAAGCTTCTTGTGGATTATAACTTGTTCCATTACCTAAATCTATTTCAGCAAGTCCATCAGCATCCACATAAACTCCTGAAGGTGTTAATTTTTGTATTGATTGTTGTAATTTTAAATGTGTAAGTTGTATTAAATCAGCATAAGGTGTCATTTTAGAAACTAATGAATCTATTTTACCTTTATACATTCTAGGAGCAGCAACAACATAATTCATTAATACTTTATTTGTATTAGAATTAGGACGAATCATATTAGTAGCTTTTTGCCATTTTAATAATTTAGAAGCTCCTAATAAATATACACCTTCATATAAAACTTCTTGTGCTTGTGCTACTCTTTTAAATCTAGTTCTTTTATCTTTTGGTGGATCAAATGAATCATCTTTTTTAATTGCTTTTTCAGCACCAGAAGAAATTTCTTTTATTTTATAAACATTATTACCCCATGTTTTCCAATTAAAATATAACACATTTGCAACATTATTATCCTTATATTCATTTTGGTTAGAGTAGTTCATATTATAAGTTGACCAACTACCACTCTTTTTTGTTATATCTTCTATATCTTCATCAGATAAATCAGGAAATTCTTTTTTAAGTTGATTTATTTTTATAGTTTTAACCTCTCCAAAATAATAACAATCTTTAAAATAAGGATCTTCTGAATATGACCATACTAAATTAGCTGGATCAACATAATCTAATTTTATACCATCTGTATTATTAAAAGAATGTTTTACAGCTCCAATACCTAAAACAGCTAAATCATAATCAAATCTAGATTTTAAATCATCATAATAATTTCTATCTAATATACTTTGAATAGCTTGTTCTTCTGCAATTTCAATACTTTGTTTGTAATTTAATTGCATATATAAATTTAATTCTTCCTCTGTTGCAGGTAATTTTTGTTTTTCAATATTTCTCTGATTAACACCTAATTGATTTTCAATAGCATCTAATAGGGCGGCATTTTTCATATCTTGCTGTATACCTTGAACATATTCAGTTCTTTTATCAGTTGATAACTGATCTTCACCAATAGCTCTAATAGAATATAATCTATCTTGCATACCGTTTACAACAAGATCTATAAATTTAGGTATAATAGGTACTGGTTTCCAATCTAGATTTAAATAAGATAAATCACCATTTATAGCAAATTCATCTTTATATTTTCTAATTGATTGATCGCCTCTAGCATATAATCTTAACCGATGAAACTCATCTCTTGTTGAATAATACCTTCCTTCGGAGCCGTTGCCTCTATTAAACCATTCTTGNTCTATAGCTTTTGCAACCTTATCTCCATATTGCATAGATTTTTTCTCTGCGTCCGGCACTGCCTGACTAGGAAAGTCATATCCTGTTGACTTGTGTTTTGCCATATTTATTTAATTAATTCACTTTGAGCGCCATGGTTTTTATATTTAGAAAACCCAAAGCCAATACTTATTTTTCTTTTTTCTTGTGCTGGTCTGTATAAATGTTTTCTACAGGCCATTATTGCTAATCCACTACTAATAGAAGCGTCAAAAGCTGTTCTTTTTGATATATCAAACTTAGACCAATCTTCTAAAGTTTTTTGAAAATACATATTACCGTAATCTTCACTTAGTTTACCAACATGCTCCTCTATATATGATTCAATAGCAGCAGCATGTGCTTGCCTTATATCCTCAGATGTATTAGGTATACCGCCTAATTCTAATTCTGTTTTTGATAAAGCACCTTTTAATTTATCGGGTCTATTCATTGAGAACCCTCTATAACCTCTTCTTTTAAAATGATATAGTAATCTTGGCTTATTATTTTCTGCAAGAATAGGCATACCATAAAATACACAAGCCATTAATACATCTTCAAAAAATATTTCTGCTGTTTGTGGCCTAGCTATATATTCTAAAAAAAATTTAGTATTAGGTACATCATCAACCATAGAAAACGTGGTTAGCCCATGTAATGCTCCATTTGACCCTTGGCCTCCTACAGTTCCTGATATATCATATGAGTCACATCCAAAAGCACCAAGACCATCATTTCCTGGGTATTTTACACCATTTTTTTCTATTATATTATTTCTTAAATTTTTATTAGGAATCCAAGAAAGTAAAAATCTACCGTTTTGTGCAGGTGTCCATATTACTTCTGTATCNTTTATTCCTTTNCTCCAAGAAAATGNTCCTCTAACAACNTAACCCTTAGAAGCCATTTCTTCATTAAAATCTATTTGTTCNTANATTTTTGTTAGATTAAATAATGAATTGATTGTTTCATCTCTAAAAGCATGTTTTTCAGATCTTGGAAATTGTCTATAATATTCATTTAAACTATCAGCATCTCCTTTTAAACCTTCCACTTCATTTTCCCAGTGTTCGATAACGCCCGTGCGTATTTGTTCACCATCAATTCCTTCAATCGCTTTTGATGGAGTGTCGAATACAGGATACCCATACTTATCGATAAATCCTTCGTAACCCCATTCCATAGGTAAGAACAAAGCATATAGTCCACTTGAAGTCTGGCCATTCTTATTTCGTTTTGTAACGTCTGAGTCATAATAAAGTTTTTTAAAATTACTTCCACCNTTATCTAATGAATTAGATGTTGACCCCATCATACATTTACCTACTATCTTCGACCCGAGACGGAGACACGTTTTTGTAACTCTCCAGTTATTGAGGATGTTGTCCGGCCTTTCCCATTTACCTGATTCGTCGTGGATGAGGAGTTGTAATTTCTCTCCGTCGTATGAATTNTCNCCTGTGTTCTTCCAGTCAATTGTGGTNTCCAAGCCGGTNGGTATCTCATCGGANGAGGAGGCTGTGGTGCGGATCGTATTACGAGTGAGTCTCCTTGATGGTACCTTGTACGANAGTTCCGTCTTTGGACGTTCCATACCGTCCTGTATTGGTTTAAAAAAGAACGGGTAATTAGTTGAGATTGGGACCACCTTATCCGTGAACATCTTCTTAGCGTCGGCTCCACTTTTAGAAAGAATCCCAAATCTTGAATCCTTAGTTGTTGTTGCAATGTTGACAATTTCTGAAGACGCCATAAAGGAGAAACCAGACCGTCTATTCTTAAGGTAGCACATCCCATAACATCTATAATCGGCCTTNCATGCCTCCCAAAAGTAGAAAAATATCCTGTTCGCGTGTCGAAAGTCGGGTGCACCCACGTCGATCTTAGTCCAGTTGAGATATACATAGTGCGATCCTGTAAGGTAACATGGGGTGCCGTTGCACATGAACCAATAACCATCAACGCGATGATTAAACTCATCATCAATATATTTATAATATTTTTCTTTAGTATCTTCCCTTTGTGCTTTAAAATCATATATAGTTTTTATTCTATTTAATGATTGAGGTCTTTCTTTTCTTATAAATACTTGATCTTCTTTTTTTAAATCAGAACCATTTATAATACTAGGAGTTTTAGGTATTGCTACCTTTAGACCTTGTATTTCATATATGTCACCTATTGTACCGTCTTTACTTATAACAACGCAATCAAGATCTTCATTATAACCGTAACTAAATTTTTTATGCTTATTTTTATGTTTTACCTTTTTATCAGTTAAATGGCTTTTATGAATTGAATATAAATTTTGTTTATACATTATTTAATTCTTTCTTCTACACTTAAAAACTTAGCGGACTTTGTTTCTTTTTTATCTTCAGATAGTTCTTCTATCTTTTCTATAATTTTTAATGAATCATCTATTGCAACCCATTTTGCTTGTGCAGCTATTTTAGCTTTNTCAGGATCTAATTCTTTTAAATCTATTGTTTGAATAATTACTTTTTCAAGTTCAACTAAAGCTTTTTCGGCAGCATCAATTACTCTTTGCTTTCTCGACATGCGTTATATAATTTGATAATATTCTGTATAATTTTTTATTTTCTATATTAAACTCATANTCAGAGTTAGGTTTAAAGCCCACTATGTCTCCACAGGACACTCCTAATGACTCNAAATAATTATTGCTATACACAAGCTTCCCTAATAATTTTTTTTCTTTTAAAACANTCCATTTAGAATTGCTTTTTAATGGCTTAACAAAACAAAATTTATCAAAACAATGCCACTTATTATTTCTTTTATATGCAAAAATTTCATCTGGAGATACTATATATTCATTTTCGTTTATAAAAGCGGCAGAGTTTTTTTCATTACCTCTTATATCATACCATCTTCTAAATACATTATGATGTAATATTACCTCATCGCCAATCTTAGCAGGAGTATCTATAAACAAAGGTAATGATAAAATTTTACCTATTCTATTTACAAAATGATAATCTCTTTCTGTTATTTCTGTATTAAGGACTAATTCTTTATCTTCTATTTTCTTAGAGTTATTATATCTATTTGTACATAATATAATATAATTGTAAATTGCATTCATTTTTTTTCAATTAACCAACCNACTAAACAAAATAACNCCCAAGCAAACGCAATACTAAAAATTGTAAAATCTTGAATATTCAATTTAATAATCTAAATTATATTCAACAGATACAGCCATGTTTTTATTAAAATGTTTCCATGGTATTTCGTTGCCTTCTTTTTCTATGTATATATGATAACCATCTTCTTTTTCAAATATATCACAAATAGTNTGATTACCATAAACTTCTTGNCCTACAGAATAATGCATAGCNTCATTCTTATANTCTTGGCCAATTGATATTTTTCTTATTAATTTCATTTAATTTCTTTTTTATTATCTAGAGTAAACAACGTATGTATAATAATAGCTACAATAGAATGCAATAGTATTTTACTGAAGCCATCTGCATGAGATATTTTATTTATATATATACCATATAAATATAAAAAACAAACAAAAGCATTAATTGCTATAACAAAATTTCCTAACCAGTATTTTACTTTAGGACTCCAAAAGATTTTTAATATTAAAAACAATATTACTATTACACTAAATTCAACTAAAAATTGTTTCACTCTAAATTTTATTTAATATGTCCAAAGAGTTATATCAGGTGCACCGGGATANCCAATGCCNACATGGACAAAATTATTTTTTCTACTNACTCCTATTCTTGTAAANCCAACTTCTATAGCGGCTTTAACTAATTTAAATGTTGCCTCGCCTCCAACACTTGCAATATCAACAGCATTGCCATATGCATGTTCACCTGGCGCTTTTTTCTTTGCTTCTATTGGATGATCAGGACTTCTATAACTTGATGTTATTTTTATTGGTGAACCATATGCTTCTCGTAAATTATCTAACATATTAAGAAGCTTTTTNTNCATCATTTTAAANTNATTNAATTCAGATTCATTAAANTATTTTAAAGGCATTTTATTTNTNATTTAATTTATTTTTTATACCNATTANGGTATANANTATNGTTAATANNAATACTANNGTTTGTANTANTGGGTTTATATCTGGCATTATAGAAAANGTTATACCGCCGANGCTAATTCCNTAAATTTTTAANTCTTGCATTTTTTATTTGTGCATTTTNTTTCCAAAGACTTTCTCNACACCTCGCGATCCGAAATAGCCTCCGATTACTATTGTTAATAAACCGGTTATTGAATCAAGTGGATAACNTAAGTACCACCCAATTACATAGCTTACTGTNAAAAATATTAATNNTAAAGGACGNACATTAGCCGCAAGCCATGCNCCTGANCCAGCATCTGCNACCCATCTTTCTGTTGTNCCATCTATTTCAGCTCTTTCNAGTTTTAGTTTTTCTAANGCAATTTNTTTATCNCCNTCAGACATTTCACTNCTACCTATTATAGCTTCTATAATNCCACCAGCTGGTGTGCCNCTNGCTATTGATCCAACTACAGTTGGTATTTTCTTTAATAAAAATTTTCCAACTGCAGTATCTTTAAATTTTTTTTTCATAAATTATGGTGTTGTATCAGAGGTAGATTTAGCAACAGCATATGCAAAAACAGCATTTGCTCCATCTGCTAAACATTCAATTTGTAAAATATTTGTTTCACCTCCATCATAGTCAGTTGTTCCAACTTTTAAAAATGATTCACTTGTTGCTGCATCACTATCAAGTGTTATTGTTTGCGAGCCCGATATATTATATATGCTTAATACCTGTCCAGCTTTATAATTTGTAAAATCAAATTCTATAGCACCGTTTAAAGCACTATTCATTTTATACACCGTTGCAGCAGCCCAATCGACAGATGTAGCCCCTGATTGGTTTGTTATTGTTCCGACTGATGTATATCTAGCCTCTAAAACATTATGTGTTACTTTTGTTAATGCCATTTTTATTAATTTTTTTTTATGTTACTACCGAAGGTGTTATATTTATTATATATTGGTATGTGCCTCTAGTATTGCCACTGGCACTTACTTTATAATATGAATATGCTACGGCTGAATACGATCCTGATATTGTTGTACAAGTAGCACTTAACGCACCTCCTGTATGAAGTTGTGTAATTAATAAAGTCCAGTTTGATCCATCATTTGAGCCATACCATTTTACATAGCCTGTATAATTATAAT
>PBPJ01000021.1 GCA_002725495.1 Candidatus Woesearchaeota archaeon
TTTAAGTTCTTGTCTATCGAATTTAGATGAGAATAAATCACCTTCATTTAATTTTTGACCCATTCTAGCTATTCTCTTAAGTAAATCTTCCCTAACATCAGGATTCATCATTTTAATCATTTTGATTACTTTATCAGCTTGAGCTAAATCTTTAATTACATTTTCTTCATTTAATTTAATGCCATATTCTTCAACTCCATCAATTAATTCCATAGCTAATTTTAAATCATTACCACCAACACTAAATGGATATTCTTCCATAAAATGTTCTTCATCAGCTGGATCAAATCCGAATTTATAATCATAAACAGTAAATCCTCTTTCTTGCTTACCACCCCCAGGTACAGCTGAGTCTCTATCTACTACTTCAAATTCTCTATTTACTTTACCATCACCAGAAGGACCAGGTATTTCTCTAACAATCACTTTACCTGATTGTTCAAGCTCATCCATTTTGTCTTGTAAATCTTTATATGAAATTTTTAAAGTACCAATTCGGCCTCCGCCAATGTACTCATTAAGGATATCTGATAGATTATATTTGCTCATTATTTTTTCTTTTTACGACCTTGTCTTTTTTTACCTTTAACAGCAGCACCAACGTCTCCTAATTGGTTACCCACTTCTTTAGCGGCATTAACAACGTCACCTAATTCTTTTTTTACGTTTTTAGCTCTTCGCTTTACTTCTTTGGCTGCATCTTTAACTTTATCTGCTGCATCTTCAATTTCATCAGGAATGTAATCTCCATCTCTGTCATTTATTTTTCCTCTTTTATAAAAACCGAAGTAATAAACTGCTGCTCCGACTACTAAAACTACTACTATAAGACCTATAATTTTTAACATAATAAATTGTTTTTTGGTTTGTTATAAATATATAAGAAACTAGTTAAGTTTATGTTTCTTTTTATATCGTTCAATGAATGAACTACCTACGCCTACGTCTAAGTAAATAGCATTTTCAGGTATGCCATGTACTTTTTTACTGCCAATAATATCATCAACATGTTTAGTTTTAAATACCTTCATTTTTGGTTTTGATCGTCCATGTTTAGATGCCTTCCAAACTACTACTACTGGTGCTATACTTTGTGTAGGTCTACCTCTACTCATATTATTGTTGTTCTGAAATTATTTTATTAAAATTTTTAACTTCCCACTTTTCAAATAATTTAGTAAATTTAGTTTTTTCATGTTTATAACCATAATCATTTCCAAAAATTAATTTAGTAGGGGGGTTAAAATCAAGTGTTAACCCCGAATCTTTAGTATCAATTATTTCATTATAAAATACATCATGTGGAATTATTGATAATCTATCATTATAATCAGAAGAACTAATGATATGAACAGATAAAAAATCAAACTTACCCCTTTTATTTTCTGGAAGGATTGCTAAAATTTTAGAATTAACTAATTCAGGGGCTTTACTTTTACCTTCAACTTCATTAATATCTTTTAGATATGGTTTTAAATTGGGGTTTAATTTTAATAATTGTTCTCTAGTACATTTAAAATCATAACCATCAGCATTAACATAATCCCAAAGTAAATATTCACTTAACCTATATTGGGAAATATAACCTGCCATTGCTGCTAAATCATTTGGTTTAAACATTTTTAATGCACCTAAAGCAATATCATTTTTAAAACTATTATGTAACATATTATTTATGTTTGCAATCTTTTTTATGATTAAACCAGCCCCCACATTTACATTTAACATAGTAAACAGTAGAAGCAATTAATGGTGATGAAGCGGCAGCTGTCCAAATATTAGGATGCCAATGATCACCACAAATTCCTAATACGTGTTTTAATAATTCTATCATATTATTTAGTGTTTATAAAGCTTATACTTGGTGGGTGTGATCTATCACCATCCCACTCTAATTCATAATCATCAATACTTCTACATTTAAATCCTTTTCGTAAAAGTACTTCTTTAATGTGTTTTTTTTCCTGTTTAGTAAAGTTAATATTATCACTTTTTCTAAAATACCAGCCTTCAATGCCATTATAAGTACCAGAACCAATTCGAGGTTGATCAGTATGTTTATAATCTCCTTCAAATGAGGAACCCCAATCTATCTGATATTCAATATTAATCCCTCTGCTCTTTAATGCTTTAGCTAGGGTTTTAAATCTATTTTTACTAATTGTTTTATTCATAACCTTTGTTTATTTTAAAATGGTAATTCTTTATCCTCATCTTTGTCCCTCGGTTTACTAATGTCATCTAATTTTCTAAAACTTGGTGTCGCAAATGGTTGCTCACCAATTTCTTTAACATTAGTATTCTGTACGTTACGAACATCTTCTATTGCATCCAAGACTTCATGTGCTTTTTTTCTAGCCATATAGTCATTATCAGCATAGACATAGGATTCCCAAACTACAACATATCTATTTTCTTTGCTCATTTTCTAATTTTTTTATGTGTTTACATCTTCTATCCTTAGCTCTCCAAGTACCTGGACAAGTACAAGTATAATTACCTGTATCGGGATAGAATCTCGTTTTATAAATAGTATCACTTCCTGAGGCAGGAGTTTCTACTACAACAGTTTCATATTTTCTTTTTGGTTTAGGTTTAATCCATTCTACATCATTTATAGTAGTACCCTTTTCTACTTCCTTCCATATTGGCATTAAATAAGTTTTACCATTTAACTCTAATATAGATGGAGGCATAACTGGATCTTTATACTCATATTTGAATCTTCTAACCATCGTAGGACCAAAACCAGGACCATGTGAAAAAGCTTGACCATCTGGTCTATGAAATATCCTAGTTCTAGGATTTCCATATTTATTGAAATTTGTGAATTGCCAAAGTGCCATATTATCTTGCGTTTAATACTTCGTTTTCCCACTCGAAGTCAGGCTCATCATCCCAATCACCGGGAATCCTGTATTCAACACCTTTACAATTTTGCTCGTATTCTTCTGGTGTAACCCATTTTTCTATTTCATTACACCATACTAAGCCGTCTATAATTTTCATAACCTTTATTTTAATTTACCCTGTAAATATACGAAAGAAGGGTTGGAACTCCAACCCTTTTTGTGCTTTTCTTTACGAGTATATTTACTCTTATCGCCATGATCCCGTTGAATCATTTTACGTCTTATTAGAGCAGCCATATGCCCCTCTTCTTTACTCCGTTTTTTTCTTGCCAATGACATCACTTAAAAATTTACGTTCATTATCTGATAAATATTGTAACCAATGTGAATTATCTTCCTTATTTAACTTATAATTTTTATAATTGTCAGCACATCCTTTACAAAATCTCCAAGGTCGATTATAAAAGTATTTAAAATTAGGTAATGGGTGATCCTCATTTTTATATGTTTTTCCTATTCGTTTAGTAGAATAAACACAGGCATACATTGCTCTAATTTTATTTGTTTTATTATGGCCTGATCTATGTAATGTGTTACCATCAATTACAATCATATCTCCAGCTTTAGCAATAATAGTATCCCATTCATTTGTATTATTATTTAATACTTCAATAGGACCAGAATCTGCTTCACAATTAGTAAGCACCCACATAAAATTAATTGTTCTAAATTCTCCATTTTTAACGCCTTCTAAATCTGGACTATATTGATTATCATAATGTTCTGGGAATGCAAAATCTTCACCTGGAAGTTTAACTACAGCTTGATCATTAAATAAACATAGATGAGGTGTTTTAAAAAATGATGTAGCTATTTGTTCCATAAATGGATGAACATAACAAGTTAATAAATTTTCATTAAGCATAGAGGCCATTTCTAAACCTCTCCAAACAACACCTGTACCTGAATCTCTAGGTTCACCTAATTTATTAATATATTCCTTTTTAAGATTAATACAATCTCGTCTAGCAACTCTAAGTGGTTGTTCAGGAATAACATCTTCCAAGTGTAAATACCCTTGGGCATCGAACTTATCTATATTTAATTTCATAACTATCTACCTTGACCTCTATAGGCCTTAACATAATTTTTACTCTGTTTACATCTACTGGTTTTTGTTTTCGCATGAATACCAGGACGTTTTTTTCTAGAAGGTCTAGAGTAATGACCTAATTGAATACCTCTTGCCATAAACTTTTTATCATAAATATTATAAATTTAATTTGTAACCACCAAATTCAGTCATGTAACTTGTCATACTAGTACCGAATCCGTCTTTAAACTCTTTTCCGTTCCTAAAAAATTTACGAACGTTTCCTGCACCTGCTAAATGCGCTGCAGCTAGAATACCTGATTCCGTGATCAATATACCATTTATTTCTTGCCCCTCAAATTGATCTATATATTTTTGTAATTTATTTTTATTGTAATTTAGATTTTGAATCATAGCATACTCTTGTAAATCAGGACTATTTAAAAAAGCATCCTTAGTTACTTTAATTTTTAATGTTCTAAGAGTAGATTTGCCAAATTGATATTTGCCCATATATCCAAATTGGTTGACAACATCATATCTGTTACCTGATTCTCTAAATCCAATATCATTAAGGAATTTATTTTGATCCTTAATTTCAGTTTTTGGTTCTATAATTTCAACTTCAATTACATTACCAGTCGGAGCAACCATTGTAGGTGATACAAACACCATTAAAATAATTAATAAATTTCTCATATTAAAAGTTTTTAAGAAAGTCTCCCTTTATAGGTTTAGCCTTTAACTTATCTGCTACTTCATCATTTTTAAGCATTTTAGTGGCTAATTTATCTAAATGTTTAGATTTTTGATTATCATAGTCTTTAACTATTGCATCATGTTTTTTGTTATATAATTTTCCTTTTCTCATATTCTAGAAATATATTCATTAACATCATCTTCGTCATCAAGCCCCAGTTCCTTTAAACGTTGTAGATGATAATCGTCTACTTCCCATTCAATTTTTTCACTAGTACCATAATGTTCCTGCTTTGACTCAATTTGTTTTATATCTTTAGAGTTAAAAATGTCACCAACAGTTAAAAAATAATGATTATAACATAGCAACTGAATATTATCTAAGCTGTAGTTGTTGCTATTATTGTCTTTGAAGTGTAACAAAAGTGGTACTTTATAATCAAGTACTCGCCTTTCTTTAAATTTACATACAGCGCATTCCTCTGATAAATATCCCTGTTCTATTAAAGCGTACTTAAGTTTTGCAGGATCAAAAGAAGAAGCTGCTATTCTGCCTTCAATAATTTCCATCATGTGGGGCATTTTCTTAGGTCCTCTTAAAAATTTAGGAATACCTTTACCAGCTTGATTTTTATGTCCATCAAACAGATTATACATTTTAGCATATTTCTTATAATGTTGATAAGAAACATGTAAATATCTAGCAGCAGCCATATTAGACTTAGTTTTACCTTGAGCTGCTATGATTTGTTCTTTACTAAGAAATTTTTTCTTGTTCGCCATCAGGATCTTTTATTGTAACTGGACCATGTAAGTTTCTATCATCCTTATCCATATTAAGCATTTCTGCTTTATTTGTTTTGTCCAATTCTTTTTCTGCCTTTTCTTGAGCCAAGTATTGTTTATATTGTTGATCAGTCATAATAACCGTTTCAACCCATGTATGATCACCTTCTCCCATTAAAATAGGAATACCCTGTTTACGACCATCACCTAATCCGGCTTCTGAGCATTTAACACAGTATGAATAACCATATTTAAGTAACCTTAATTCTGGCATCATAGCCCCACAATTGGAGCATGGTATCATTTTTAATTTTGTGTTCATATTTGTTTGTCTTTGAATTGTTTGTTCCATAAATATAACCTTAATTTAGAATATTTGGTAAATATACGAAACTTTCCTCAGGGAGCCAAATTTTATACGATAGCTCTTCCCTTCATTTTTTCCCAATCTCTATTAGATCTGACAGCATTATTTGTAGCTTGAGCGGCAGATAATACATTATTAACATTACCTTTTTGTTTGGTTATTTCAATTAACGCAGCTAAATCTTTGGGAAAACAATGACCTCCAAAACCAAAATCACCATCTGGACCAGGTACTCCCCAATGTGAATCACCTAATCTTGGATCCAAAGTAGCCATTTCAATTATTTTATCATAATCTAAATCTAGACTTTCACATAATTGATATATTTCATTAGCAAATGAAACTTTAGTAGATAAGAATGCATTAGTAACATATTTAACTAATTCAGCACTTTTAGCATCCGTTTTAATAATTTTAGGTGTTTTTCTAAATACAGCTGAATAAATTTGTTTTAGTTTAGTAGTTGCTTTTAAATCGCCTCCAAGTAAAATTCTAGTTTGATTTTCAAAATCATCAATAGCATTAGCTTCAGTTAAAAATTCTGGATTAAAAACTATTTTAATAAATCTATATTTTAAACTAAACTCATCAGTCGAACCTGGAATTATAGTAGATTTAATTACAACTATTCTATCATCTATATCTCTACTTGCTTTATTAATTTTATCTAATGTATCATGTAATATATCTAAATTACAACTCCCGTCTTTATTCATTGGAGTAGGTAAACAAACAAATATAATTTTACATCTATTTAAAACTTCTTCTAAATCGCTATTACATTTTTTAACTTGAATATCAAAAGTAAAACATTTATAATACTTTTTAAACTTTTGGTAGATAGCATTACCAACAAAACCTTGACCTATTATTCCTATATTCATAATTTATTTTTTATTTTTCCAAAAACTATATATACCTTTTTCTATTTCATAATTTTCCCAAATAAACCTATCTCTCATAGGTTGTAATTGAGCCCAATCCCACATTCTCATTAATCCTTCTTCTAATGATGTTTTATATTCAAAACCTAAAATATCAACTGATTTTTGCCATGTAGGAACAGCTGTATGTACTTCATGTCTTTTTTCTAAATGTACTATTTCACCTTTACCTGCTACTTTTTGTAATACCTCAGCACAATGGAGTATACTATAATCTTCAATACCACCTAAGTTAATTATTTGTTTAGATGCTTTAGGTTCTAAATGTGCTCTAAATAATGGTTCAAGTGAATCATCTATATAACTAAATGCTCTACGTTGAGTTCCATCTCCAAATATTGTTATTGGTTGATCATTAAGTAGATAATACATCCAAATACCCAATACATTTCTATATTTGTCCCATATATTTTGTTTAGCACCATAAACGTTATGAGGTCTGATTATACAGTAATCTAATCCATGTTGTTCATTAGCTACTTCTATATCTCTTTCACATGCCATTTTAGCAATACCATAAGGATCAATTGGGTTTCTTCTCATATCCTCATGAAATATTCCACCTTCACCATGACCATAAACGGCCATTGTAGATGTAAATACTAATCTTTTAACGTCGTGCTTTATACATTCATTAACTAATCGGGCTGTTGCCTTTAAATTGTTATCATAGTTATATGAACGTATAAAAGGTGATAATCCTTCAGCAGCATAAGCAGCAAAATGATATACATAGTCTATTTTATGTGCCTCAAACACATTTTCAATTGGATGATTAACTAAATCCATTTGCCAAAACTTGACATCTGGGTGAATATTTTCTTTATATCCACCACTTAAATCATCAATTCCGATAATATTGTATTCTTCAGATTTATGTTCAATGATCCAATCAGCTAATCTACTTCCTAATAAACCAGCTACACCTGTTATTAATATTGTTTTTTTATTCATATTTAATTCCTTTTATAACTTTTCCATTTTTTGGGTTATGTGATAAGTTTTCATATAAACTTGGAGGTATACCCCATTTATACATAAATATTCCAGCTGCTGGACCCTCTGTAGCTTTAAATCGTTCACCTTCTTTACCATTTTTAGTTGCAGTACTGCCAAAGTGATAAAAATGTCCAGCGTGTGTTCTAACTAATATAATTTTATTTAAATCTAATTTTAGGAAAAAATCCCAATCACAAATAAAAGGTGAATCATAAATTGTATCAAAACCACCTACAATCATATAATCCTTTTTCCACATTGCAAATGGAAATATTCCACCATTAGGTGTTATTTTATGTTTACTTCTTAACTGTAATTCGTAATCTATAAATTTTTGATACTGAAAACTGTTAGGATCCTTACCAAAATCTTTTACTGGAAAATCAAATATACCAGGACCAGTAGGTTCTATTTGATTGATAGTAAGCACCATATCTGGTTTTAGTTGTTTTTCTATTATTGTATCCCAACCTTTACATAACACATTATCATCATTAATAATACAAATTTTTTCGTTTGAGGCATTATAAACAGCTAAATTAAGGGCTGTTTGCATACCTTTATTTTCACCTAAATCTAATACTTTAATTTTATTTCCATACTTATTTAGTATATCATGACTTTCTTCTATAAAACCATCAACAGCAACAAGTATTTCATTTTCATTATCNTGTTGTTCAATAGCAGATTTTAAACAAATATCCAAATAATCCGGATTTCTATATGTTGGTATNATTAAACTTATCATACTTCTTCCCAATTTACTAATGGTGTTAACCAAGCNGCTTCACAATGTGTAGAATAACCAGGTACACTACTTACTACACCTAATTGTTTTGTTTGTATTAATTCACTAAAAAACCCATATGAATCAGTAATACGCCCATTAGAATATTTTTTTAATAGTTCATAATCATCTTTTAACCTATCAACTCTAGTAGCAAAACTCATAACTGTACTATTAGTTAACTTCCAATGTACAGAATCTGTTTTAGCTAACCTAGTTACTTCAGAATTCATTTGAATTTGTGGATTACCACCTTTATCAGCATTAAGATACTTATCTGGGTGATCATATAAAGTAGTATACATTCCAAATCTATCAACACCTTCCTTTAATAATTTAGCTGAACCTGGTAGATGTAAAAAATCATCTTCTAATAAATAAACATAATCATCACTAGTGTTTTCTTTAATAGCCAAATCTAAAGCATCTCTAAACGTACCAGCACCTGAACCATTATCTACTTCTACTAATCTTAAGTTAAGTGAATTTACATAATCTTTTGTTTCTTTATTTAATCTATCACCTACAATAACAATGTTTTTATCACCAAACTCTTTAATACAATTTTCTAAACAATGTTTTTTTGTAGCATTAGGTATTTTCTTTTTAGATATACCAGCTTCTAAATTAGATAATCTATAATATACTTTCATTTCTTTTTTACTTTGTCTTTTTTTAACAACACCTAAACCACAACTACCATAAAAACCATAATGATGATAATCATCCTTTGGAAACATTTCTTCAAATGCTTCACGTTCAGCAAATGCTTGATGTTTTAAATTTTCTTTTAAACTAATATATTTTTTAGCTTCCTCAGAAGAACGAGGGGAAAAAGACCATTCATGATATAAATGTAAAGCATCAGGATATTTTTCATATAAAGAACGAGCTAAATGGGCACAAAATTCTGGTTCATGACTTGCATCTGAAAATGTTAAATCAATAGGAATATTTGTATCAAATTCCTCTACAAACACTACTCCATCAATAGGATAAGTAGGATTAATAATACCTTTTTTTATAAATTTTTTAAATAAAGGGATAATATATTCATGATCTGGGTTACTATTAAGATCCCCAGTATATAATTTTCCACTACCATTTTTTTCTAATGCTAAGGCAATAATACTAGAGCTAACACCACTAGCAAAACCAATCTCTAATACGTTTTGAGGTTTTCTAGTTCTAATAAACATATAAAGCAATTTACCCTCATTATAATCAACTGGACCTGCACCAGCTAATTTTCTATTTTCATTAGATGATTCAGTAGTAATAGTTTTTAATAAAACATCATCCCATAATATATCATATTCTAATTCAAATTCTTCATAATTGCCTTCTCCAAATTCATTTTGAATTTGATTAACTATTGTTATATCAAATTTATAATTATTTTTACAATCTTCTAATAAATAAGCCATTATATTTTTGTTTTTTTACCATTTAAATGGATATAATTTACACCTCTAATTATATTTTCTTTTATGTCATCATAAGGAGTTAAAACAATATTATTAGAAAATCTACTAACAGCATCATTAATACCTGCTTGATAACCAATATTAAATTTAGCTCTCGATTTAATAACTAATTGTTCCCTTAAACTTAGTTTAGCTAAATTGTAACGAACAGGAAACAATTCATCCCATTCAGTATTATTTAGATCAAACTCACTATAATAATATACGGGAGTATCTTTGTATTTCCTAGCTTCTTTAATTAAATTTTTATCGTCCCATCTACCCTTTAATTTATCTATTCGAGAAGCAAATAATAAACACCCATATTCATCTTTTATTTCAGGATTAGGATTTTCATCTTTATCAAAATATAAATTAGGTCTAGAATCTATTTTATTTAAATCTTCTGGTGTTAGTCCAAAACGTAATAGAATTTGTTCTACTAAAGACACATTAATATCATCAGTATAAGCCCTATCATGATCAGTAAAAATTATATCAAAATCACCTGGGTTAAATCTATAATCTATATGTGGGTTATTTTTGAATACAGTATCAATATAATCTAGAGGGTTATTGCTACCATAACTCCATTGATCTATAATATGACCAAATATTTGTTCTATATATTTTCTAGATGGTAAGGCAATTTTAATTTTTGGATATTTTATTTTTAAAGCTTCAGGTAAACCACTAATTACAGCCCAATCACCTAAAGAAAAACATAAACGAGTAAATGAAAACCAACCACTATAATCTTTATCTAAAGCATATTGTGGTTCAAGTTTATCATATGGTAATCCTAATCTATCAACCTCACCTAATGTTCTAATTTGATCTTTATATAATTTAAATTGTATCATTATTCAAAATCATATTTAAAATAATCAATGTCCTCTCTATACATTTCTCCTACCATATTAATCATATCATCATCATAAGCATTTCTATAATTAACGGAATTTAAAGAAATATTTGATTTAGTTTTTCTTTGCATTTTATATCTTAAAAATAAGTTTTTATCATCATTTACTGATGCAACCCATTTTATAACAGCATCTAAATCTTCATATTTACCAATAAAATCAACTAATAATTTATTAGTTCTAGGTTCAACAATATATTTTTTCTGCCTCATAACATAAAGATTTCTACCTGCTGGTTCTATAAATCCTTTTTTACTATATGTTTTATAAAGGGTATTAACATATTCTTTAAATGTTTTACCTAATTTATTATTACTTTCAAATCCAGAAATAACCGCTAATCCTGATTTTTTCCACTGTTCATATAATACTTCATCCTTCTCAGTAAATATTCCTGTTTTAAAAGAAATATAGGGTTTAATTGATTCTTCTAATCTACCCCATTTAGTATATTTGTAACCAGACCATAATTTATCCCAGGGGTTTCTTACAACAGTAAATTTTTTAAATTTATCCCAATTTTCCCCTAAATCTTTTTTTATCTCATATGCTGGGGCATGGACATAGTTAAAAATATGAACTCCTAACTCGTTATCATAAATTACTCTTTTTAACATTGAGCCAGCACATTTAGGAATATGAACGTGTAAAATATTATCATTCATATTAAGATGACCTAATTTGGATCCTACTATTCTTCCCGAAGCAATATATTTTTCTCTTGTATTTAATCCATCACTAAAATCTAATCCTTCTTTATTAAAGTCCATTATTTTTTCATTTTGTTGATGTTTAATACTATGATATTGTCCATAATCAACAATTAATTCTTCTCCAGCTTTAACTAATTTTTTAGTTTCATAATAAACTTTATTATTTTTAATGAACCATCTAACATTTTCTTTTTTACGTTGAATTTCATCTGCCCAAGCATTTACTTTAATCATTGGGTTTGCTTCAGCATCTAAGGGATAGGCATCTAAATAAATTATTTTTCCTTCCTCTGTATCAGACTCAAAAATCCAGGCATAATCAGGTTCAATACAACTATAAAAATCGGGTTTAATTGTACCTTTATATTCTCCTAGTAATGTTTTTCTTGGTATATCTACTTTGGCAAATAAACCTTGACCTGAGTTAGGTATAGTAGAAGGTTTTATTTCAAATTTATTTATTTCCATTTTACTGAATATTCATCTTTAGGATCATTATCTAAGGGTGTTTTTTCAGCATGAGAATATGATTTATCTGCACGCCAAAAATCTAATTGATAATAACCATGATCTCTGTTACCTAATTGATCTTCAAATTTAGCTTTATATTGACCAAATTCTTTTATAGGTGCACAATGTTTATAATAAAACCAAAGATGAACGAACATTACAGCATCTAGATTTCTTGTTCTAGGATAAGGAAACCAAAAATCTTTTTCAATCATACATTTTCTTCTCCAACTAACTTGAGACGAATCTAAATTAGTAACTGGGTTAATTAATTTTGTATGATCATCCTCCTCGTTTTCCTTTGCTTTAGTATAACTTTGTTTAGTGGGATCATAATATTTTAATTTACAATAAGCATAATTTATTTTAGGATTATATTTATAAAATTTATTTAATTTATCTAAATAATCAGGAAATAAGGCATCATCATCACATAACATTAAAACTATATCCGCATCTGAATTTTTAACTGCTTCATTTGCTATTTTTCCAAATTCACTCCCACCTCGTTCTATTTTTGCTTCTACTGTATCATTAGTATTATAAAATGTAGTTTTTTTAACAAAAGATGGTTTTAATTCCTTTCTAACAACTTCTTCTCCTGGTTGGTCACTTCCATCATCAATAAATGCTATTTCAAAGTTTTTATAGGTATTTTTATTTAAGCTTTTAATAGCATTAAGTACCATTTCTGGTCTATTATAATAAAAAAATAATATTAAAAATTTTAAATCGTTCTTTTCCATATCATTTGATATTCTTTTCTTCCTCTATTATATGATGTTTTACCTGTATCTCTAAAACCTAAATCAAAATACATTTGTCTAGCATGGTTATCCTCAAATACTTCTAAAATAGCTTTATCCATGTGTTTTAATCTTTCAATATAAGCTTCCTTAGCATAACCTTTACGTCTATTATTAGGATGTATATCACACCCAATTTCTTCAATGCCATCATCCTTCATAGTTCTTCTAAAATAACCAACTTCATTCCATCTTATTTTATACTTATCTCTGCCCATATTATTCATTACTCTTCTTTCATCAGTAACAAATTCAATTACATGTTTTCTATCTATAATAAACCAAGGTAATTTTAAAGTTTTAAACCATTCTTTAGCTTGATCTAAATTAAATATAGAATTATCATATAAAAAATTTCTAGTAGAGTCATCGTTTCTAACTTCAAGTAAAAATTTTAAATCCTTTTCTTCTAGTTTTCTTAATCTAACATTTTGGTTAGGATATTTGTATGGTTTTATAGGTGTATATGCTCCTAATTTACCAAAACTTATTTCATTATTACAATTATTATTATCAAAAGGGATATTACAAGTTTTACTAATATCAGTTATAGAATATCCATTATTTTCTAAATTATCCGTAAAGAATATTTGTTCAGCCGCTCTTTCATTTATTTGAACATTATTACGTGTATTTCTACTATCCTTTTTAATATTTTTTAAATTATAAACTTCACCTGTTTTCTTAATAAGATCTTTAACACATTCCAAAGAAATAAAACCATTACTAACAGCAGCATGTCTTTTTTGATCTCTTTTTACAATATATTCTCCATTTTCATTCATTGATAGATTAACATGAGTTGGTAGTGTAGTTACGTACTGGGCAACATAACCTACATTATTAATAAATTGCTCATAGAATGGTTGATAAAATCTTTCATCAACAGGTAAATAATCGTCTTCACAGTTAAAAACAAACCTTGAATCAGAATGTTTAGCTAATTTTTTTAATCCTGCATTCCAAGCACCATAGGAATGATTGGAATTATCATGATAAATTATTTCTATTTTATTTTCTAAACCATACCATTTAATAACCTCCTTTATTTCTTTTGGTTTATGTCTTTCTTTCCAAACATTGACCACAAAAACAATATTATTAATAGGTAATTTATCTAAATGTTTTTTTAAGAATTTGCAATGAGCATTTAAAAGATAATATTGGTGTATTTGATAGTACCATTGACCAAAATTATTTCTTTCTCTTTCAGCTCTACCTTTTTCATAGATAAACTGTTTGCTAGAACTTCTAGGACCAAACCAAAAATTAATTAAATAGTCAAATTTATCTATTACCATCCCTTTTTAATACAATCAACAATATATTTTCTTTCTTCTTTTGAAACCCACCATCCTACAGGTATGTTTACAATCTTGCCTATTGTATTATCTAGATTTGGCAATTCAGTTTTAAATTCCTGTACACAGGTATGTTTATCATTTCTCTCATGTACTTGAGATACTGAAATATTACATTCATCCATATACTTATAAAATCCATCTCTATTATCTACTAATAAAGAATAAATCCAAAACGCTGAATTAAATCCTTCTTGTCTTTCAAGTAATGTTACACCAGGAATATTTTGTAGGTTTGAATCGTAATAAGCGGCATTTTCTCTATGTTGTGAAATAATATTATTTGCATGTTGTAAATTTTCATTTCCAACTGTTGCACAAACATCATTCATATGGAATTTGAATCCCCACTCAGGTATATCTGCTTCACATCTAAAATCCTTTCTATCACCATCTCTATCTATTCCGTACCATCTAACCAATTTTCCTCTACTATGCAATTCATCATGTGGGGAAATCAAAATTCCGCCATCAATTGAGGTAACATGTTTGATGGCTTGGAGGGAAAACATAGTTAAATTTCCATGATTACCTATCTTTTTCCCCTTATATTCAGAACCAAATGAATGAGCCCCATCTTCAATAACAGCAGGTGCCCAACCAAATTCGCTTCTGAAACTAGTTCTAATTTCTCTTAATTTATCTAAATCAATTGGATATCCACCCCAATGAACACCCATTATAACTTTAGTTTTTTTAGTTATTTTTCTTTTTAAATCATCCAAATCCATATTTAATGTTTTTGGATCTATATCTACCCATTTAATTTTTAAACCATTAGCTAAAACGGGCCAATTAGAAGCAGTACAAGTCATTGCTGTACATAAAACTTCATCTCCAGGCTCTAAACCTGGCCAATTATGAGAAACATAAGCAACACCCTGAAATACATCTTCATCCCAATGTGGTTTAGGTTTTTTTAATAAATGTAAAGCCATATGTAATGCAGAGGTACCAGCATTAAGTGTTTGAACATTTTTATTATTAAACCAAGTTTGTAGGTTTTTTTCAAATTCATCTACTTTAGGTCCTTGACCTATAAAACCACTGTCTAATACTTCCCCAACTTTTTCTTTTGCAGTTGGAGCCATAAAAACTTTAAATAATGGTATTTGGGAGGAGGGTGTCATAATATTCGTTTTGTTTTTCTTGTCGTTTAATATCCTTAGGATGGTATAATGCTAAATCTTCCGAATCAGGAAGAGGAGCATATGTTTTAAATCCTTCTAATTTTTCATGAACTTTATTTATCCATCTTATTTCTGGTTTGTTTTTGTAAATTCTCCATTGATAATCAGGCCAATTAATCCATTTATCATTAGTTAGTTTCCATCCCCATTTTTGTATGTGTTCTAGAGTCAAACCTTCTACTGTATTAACCCTAGGTACACAATAAACCTCATTATCAGGATTTTCCTTAATAATTTGAGGTAAATTATCTATAAGTATTTTATTTGGTATTTCATCTGCATCTATTTGAAATATAAAATCTCCTGAACATAATTCAGTAAGATAATTTTTCCAATCGGCAAAATGATCATTGAAGTCCTTTCCAAACCAAACGAATTCATTATTAACAGAATGAGAACGTAAATATTCTTCAACTCCTTCATGGCCATTTTTTTGATCATATAATACCACTATTTCGTCTTTATCTCTTTTATTTTCTAAAAGAAATGACATTAACTTTTGTATTTCTACAAACTCATTACAAACTGTTATAGCGTAACTTATTTTCATATTATTCTGGTAGTAATCCAATATGTGAAAGAGCATCCATATAGTCACGCTCTTTAAATAAAGTCATATTAGCCATATCCATTTTATATTTTTGTCCTTCAACTTTTGCTTCTTCACCCTCTTCTAATGGTATTGCCTTTACAGCAGCCCAATTCCAATCATCAGCATGAGTTCCGTTAGCGAAAACCATACCTTTATCTTCAATATTAATTGTATTAGGAATCCAAATAAAATTAGTTTCAGGATCAGTCCAAGCTATATCTTTATAAAGTTCTGGTAGTGTACTTACTTGTTCATTATAAAAATCACTTCCAGATATCATTAATGAATTAGTCCAAAATCCACAAGATATACTTAAATAATTTGTTATTTCATTATTTATTTCAACTTTATAACATAAATCACCTCCTGATTTAGGACAATTTATTATTTCATCGTATTGCATAATTATTGTATTTTAGGTAATTGTATATTAGATGGATTATTTAATGTAGGCATTTTTAAAGCTGTTTGTTTTGGAAACTCTTTAGGTGTATTATTTAATAATATTTCACCAACTAAATCCTTCATTTTTTCCCAACTAAAATTTTCTCTAATATAGTGCCCTTGTTTTCTTGCTGGCACAATATAATTTTTATATTTACTATAAACATTTTTAAATGATTTACCCATTGAAGGTAAATCAGGAGCAAACCATCTAGTTCCTTTTACTAACCATTGATTAGCCGCACTTGGATGAACATCTTCTAACTTACCAGGTAATAAAGTAGTAAAATTAGAATTTAAAAAATCTAATTGTCCAGACCAACCTGAAGCAATTACTGGTTTTTTAGATAAACAAAATTCCATTAATGGTCTACCAAAACCTTCTCCTTTAGTAAAACTAACCATAGCCTTTACTTTAGGGTGGTTATATAATTCGTTCATTTCAGAATTTTCTAATTCACCAGTCATTAAATAAACATTTGGCAATTTACCTTTTACTGTTTTTTTAATTGATTTTATTTTATCTAATAGTGCTTGTCTACTTATAGCATTATCTGCTCCATTAGAACACTTTAGTAATAAAGCAGGTGTTGAACCCCTACTATTTTTAAATGTTTCAAAAAATGCCTTTACTGTAAGACCAATATTTTTTCTATCATGACCAACATCACCTTGCATCCAATGTCCAACAACTAAAAATAAAAATTGTTCTTTAATTTCTGATAGGTTTAAAGTAATATCTTTTGATTCAATATGTTTATAAACATCTAAATCAGCACCCTCAAAGACAGTAAACATGGGTTTGTTTAATTTTAATTGTTGGCCTGTTTTTTTATTGGTTTTATTATCCATAATATCAAAAGCAACTCCTTCAAATACTTTTTTACTATGATTAGAAGAAACCCAATTCATATCCATTCTATTAAGGCCTTCAACCCATTTAGCATCACAACCTGTAGATTCAATACCAGCAGTACAACCAATATTATATCTACCTAAAGGTTGAAATTCATTAGGAATAGTAATTTGCATCCAAATATCAGGTTTTACTTCTCTTGCATCAAAACCTGGTATAGCATAATCTTTTAGAAATGCCCACTCGGGGTTATCATTAATAAACCCCCAAGAAGTAGAACCCCACATTTGTGAGAGTAATTTTACGTCATACCTATCTAAATCAATAATTGCTTTAACAATATCTCTTGATCTAGCCCCATAACCACTATATGTGTCAAAAGGGCAACTTATATAAAAACTTGGTTTACTCATTAATATATTAATTTATGGTTTAAAAATAATCCGTTGTATTCTGTAGCATTTACTATTTCAAATTTAGGTTTTGGTTCCCAAATTTTAAATAATTCAGTAAATCCTTCTAATACTCTTTCTGCTTGTTTATCAGCTGTAAAGCCTATTTCATCGCTAATAGCCCATTCTCTTCCTACTTTACCTCTTCGTTTTAATTCTTTTCTTCCTAATGCATAGCACTCTTTAATTCTATCAACAGCATCTTCCCATTTACATCTATCATCATAAATGTAAGGTGTTAAAGGTGAACCTTGAACTGATCTATTAGTAGGATAAACTGGAAATGCCCATTCACCATGTTTTTTAAATGTGCCTCTATGATTTGAAGGTATTTCTCTACTTGGTGTAAACCAATTTCCATCATCATCTAAAAATCCCATTTGATCTTGCATACCACCAGTANTATTAGCTATAATAGGNGTACCTGNNANNATAGCTTCAGTNATNGTTAANCCCCAACCTTCATTTGAAGTTAAAAGNATTTGAACATCNGCTATATTATATAAAAAGTTTAATTCTTTTCTTGATAATTTATTACGAGAAAATATAACTGTATCTTCATATTTTTCACCTAAAAAGTATTCTACTACTCTAGCTAAATCAGTTCCATGATCTGAGGAAATTTCAGTGTGTAAAATAAATCTACATTTTTGAGCTTTTTCTAAAGGTAAAGAATCTAAAAATACTCTCCAGGCAAGTATAGAATCTGGAATTTGTTTTCTTCTAATATTTCTAGAATTAAAAAACATTGNAAAATCNACTTCATCTCCACTAAATACTTTATCTCTAAAATTAATATAATCTATATTATCTTCATCAACTGGGAAATAATGGTTATGATTTAAACCGTGGGGAACGTATTTAAATATACGTTTACTATTATCACAATCATCTAATACTAATTTATTTATATTAACNGTTTGTTTTGATATACCCATTAATAAATCACAAGCTTCATAATATGCTTGATTATATCTTGGTGCTGGGTAATCATCCCAGATATTAAGATAAGCAATTGGAATTTGTTTTCTAATTTCCTGTTCCATATTAAAGATATAAAGAAAATATCTAGGATCAGTAATTAAAAGTATAGCATCTGGTTTTTCACTAGCAATAACTGATCTTAACATATTGGCATTACCATAGCCATCTGTAGGATATAACATACCATAAGCATCATCAATACCCGCTTCTTTACTTAGATCACCACTAATATCTAACCTTTTTTGTTTATCAGGATGTTTAATAGCCCCTGCTATTTGGCACCAATTAAAATGGTGACAAGTTTTTACTACAATTTCTTTTCCAACTGTAGCAACTCCAGAATGAACTCTGATATCATCAGTAATTAATAATATTTTCTTCCTTTTATCTTTAGGAAGACGCTCAAAACTTTTATTCATAATTTTTATCGTTCAAGGTTTATTTGGTTTGTAATTTTTTTCCTAAAATCATCATCCGTAAGATATAAAAATAGGGCACGGTCGGCAAGTTTTTGAAATGAAAACTTTCGCTTAACACATTCTATTTTAAAATCGTTGAATAAACCAGTTTGAACTTTTACACTCGTAAGTGTCATTTGATTTTTACTCATAATCTTAATTATTTAATAACATATATTTTGTTATACATATATACAATTTTTAAAAAATTGCTCTTTTATTCACAATATCCACATGTACATGGATAATTTTGTTCTTTTATTTTACCTTGGGAATCAAATACTTGAGACATAAAATCATTTACATATCTAGTAGCTCTACCCATTTTAATTTTACCACTAGGAGGACTAAATTCNTGAATTCTTGTTTGAGTCCAATCNACATTTTCATATAATTTTCTTTTAACAATAAAAAATTTAATATCAATTTTATCTAATGGAATNTTATATAATTCTGAAAANTATTTTTTATATAAAATAAGTTGGAATTGTTTATCCTCATTTTTCTTCATTTTATCATGCCACCCTCTAGTACTTGTTTTAATATCAATAATATCAAATGTATCAGAATTTTCATTATAAAGAATAATATCAATCATTCCCTTAAATAAAATATTATTTAACATTTTATTAGGAGCATTAATAATGGGTAATTCAATCCCAACTAAATAAGTGCCCCGTTTTGAAAAATATCTACCAATTTTCTTTTTAAAAAACCTTAATATTTCAACTCCATCTTCATAAAATTCCCTCATTTCAATAGCAGAAGAAAAATGTTCATTGTTATTATCTTTATATTGTTTTTGATATGATTCAATAAACTTTTCTTGAAATATTGTTTCTAAATCTAATTCGTTAGCCTTTACTTTACTAACATTATAAAATACTTTTAAATACTCCTGAATAACTTCGTGAATGGCAATACCAAAAACTAAATAAATAGAGGTATCCCTTTGATTGATTTTATCCTTGTAATGCAATTTCCATTTGTGAGGACATTGCTTGAACATTGATATTTGAGAATATGAAATATTTTTCTGATAAGAATAATCAATCTCATGTGGAGGATTATTNATAATCTCCTTTACNATNTTNGGGATTTTTTTNGCCANNNTTTATTTTTTCCANTTNTCACGNCCTNCTAATAAGACCAATNATACCATANTTNGCNATATCAATAAANGTNTCTTCCATTCCTTCNCCTTTAACATAGTTTTTACCATTAGAAAGAAGGTTTTTTAATCTTGAAATTTTATCTGTAAGTCTAATACATAAACCTGTTAATGAGAATTTTTTATCTGATTCATCAGTTAAATCACCTCCTAAAGCAATATTATTTAAACCATAATCCATATGTTTACGAGCAAACATTTCATACATTTCTGATTGTATTGATTTAAATTCATCAGCTAATTCAGGGTATTCAGTTTCAAATACCTCTATAACACCTAAGCCGTCAATTGTTTCAGTTGATTTTTCTAATTTATCCATTTCTTCTTCACTAATTATTTCGTAGTACTTTTTAACACTATCACCCATTAACCTGCTCTTTGTTGTTAAAGTATTTATCTAATACTTCCAACCTTTCTTCAGCAGAAGCTAATAATTTAAGGGCTTCATTACAATTATCCCAATAATCTTTAGTTGAATGATCACCTATACCCGCAGGATGTCCAGTTAGTAATTTTACACTTGCTAATGCTTTTGCTTTATCAGCTTCAGCTTCTTTTTTTAAAAAATTGTATACTTCTATATTCATAATAATTTATTTATTTCTTTTTTATCTAAACCTATACGCTCCAATATACGTAAAATAACATCATCTTCCAAAAAATTTAAATATTCTTTAACTTCATTTTGCGAACATTCCCAATAATTAGATAAATGTGTTAATAACTCAGTTTTATGTTGTTTGATATTGGATTTAATATATTTATTCCATTTATTATTTACAGGAATAAATTCCCTATAAATAGTATAAATTTGTTTTTTGTTTTGAGGGTTTATACTTTGTACCTCATTTACAATATCTATGAAATCTGGATTCATAGATAAAAATCTATGTATCATATAACTGTTCCAAATCTCCCAATCTTTATCACTAAATGAACTAGAGGGAGATTTTACAGTATTGATTTGTTTTAGCCAATCCCAAATATTCTTAATCACTGCTTGCAGTAAGTACGCTTTCGTCAGCTAATTCTTCTCTTAATTCAGGTGGTAATCCATCAGCAATGATCTTATCATTATAAGGATCAATAAATACTGGTATTGGCATTATAGCATCTGAATCAGTACCAGCTACATATTTAGATATTTTTCTTAATATTACCGCTGATTTAAATATACTAGTACCTTTAGAATTTTTAACTCCAGTAGTAGTAGTTAGGTCAATAGGCATTTGTGGTGGTTGGCCTCCTGCCATTCCCCCCATATTTCCTCTTGGTTTTTGATTTTTCATATTACTTATTATTTATTATATTATTAATTAAACTCATTACATTAATTTCTTTATCTATTCTAAAATTAGCTTTGTATTGATGGTCATTAACTAATCCAGCTACTGTACCTTCTTTACCTGGTAGATATTCACTAGCACTATCAAATAATTCTCTAAATAATTCTTCATAATCATCTGTATTAGCATCAGCAATTATCTGTCTTATTTGTTTGAAACTAGGTTTATCTTTACCTAATTCATTTATTACTTTATCAACATAATTAGATGAAAATAAAACGGATTTATCTAATTTAAGTTGTGAATCAACAGTATTAGCTTGAATAGTATTAATACACTTTCTTAAATCAGGATAAAATTGATTTACTATATTAATTATATCTTCATCCGTATGTTTTATATTTTCTTGATCTAATATTTTTAATAAAT
>PBPJ01000017.1 GCA_002725495.1 Candidatus Woesearchaeota archaeon
TCTACACTATCCCTCATTATATTCTTTCTTGATTACTGCTCTTTTACCGCCATCACCACATGCTAGATAGCATCTCGGTAAATGTAATTCATGATTTTTATTCCAACTTTTTTCTAATAATTCTCTATACCATACACTATTTGATATTTCGTCTATGCTTCTTTTTTCCAGATTATTAAAATCTCTACCATTATAATTTAAAATTTTGTTCATATCATTTGTTTTTTTAGCGACATACTCATCATGCAAATGACAACATGGCCACAACTTTCTATTTGCTGAAATAAAATACTCGTTTTTTATTTTATGTCTACATTTTATATCTTCCATAGAATAATCTTTTGCAACAAAAATTTTTTCTTCTAACTCCTCATAACTTCTATCATCAATTTTTTTTGATGCCTCTGATTTGAACTTTGCCCGTTCTGCGTTGTTTCTCCAACTTTGTCTTACATATAATTTAATGTTATGTTTTTTAGCTATTTGATGTGCTAATGGAATTTCATTCTTGTTGTAATCAAATTCTATATATTGCCAAATACAGTGACCACCATTTTGAACATATGTATTAAAATTTTGCCATACTTTTTCTAAATTAACATTTTCTCTATAGTCATTCGTTGTCACACCATCAATTGCCCAATGTACTTCCATTCTTCCTTTTGAGAACTTCGAAAGTTCGGCCATATTAGTCCAAAATTTTTTAGTTCTTATCCCACCATTAGTAGATATTTCAATATTTTTAACTTGTTTTTGATACAATAAATAATCTAAAATATCTTCTAATTCAGGATTGACTATTGGGTCTCCAAGAACTCCACAAAGTTTAATCTTTGTTTCTGATAAATCTTGAGGCTTAAACCATTTAACAATTTCATTATATGATATGTTTCCTTTGTAATAATCAACGCCTTTATCATCAAGCATGGTTCTCATACAACCACTGCATTTGGCATTACATAAACTTGATAATTCTATCTCAAAAACTCTATCGAAATTCATGACTTACGATTTAATAAAAGACGGTTTTGTTGTTTTAGATTATGACGAAAATATTTCTGAATATCTTCAAGAAATTGACAAAGAACAATTTGAAGACCTTTACCTAAAAGATTCAAATTGGAGATGCAAAATACACAAAATGAAAGATGGTAAATTATTTGATTTATTATTAAAGTATGAGAAAATGGCATTTGAAATTTACGAGAACATTTTAAATATAGATTTAATTCAACATTACAACTCAGAAGAAAGTCTTTCAAGTATTATATATTATGATAATAATTCAGGATTTCATGGAGAACATACTGATTATGGTTTCTTTAATATTGTATTGAATAATAATAGCGATGATTGTATGTACTATGAGTCAAATAATGAATGGAAACTTTTCAAAACAAAAAACAAAATGATAATTATGAATGGAGAAGAAATCGAAAAAATATCGAACGGAAAAATGAAGGCCGTAAACCATAAAGTCATAAAACCCTATGGTTTTGAAAGACACATTGTAACAAAAATATGTTATCCTAAAAATAAAAAAGATGAATTATTAAAAAAAATAAATTGGCTTTGAAATGAAAATAACAATATTTACAAGTGGNAGTACAGGTAATCCAAAAGCNGTAACNCANNANGAAACTGATTTNTATAAACCNGCACAATTTTTATGTAATAAATGGAANTTAGATANAAANGACATCATATTAAATCCTTTTCCTNNNTGGACNATAGCANANTGGGCNTTTTGTTTTTTCCCTTCTCAATTAACCGGATGTGAACTTNTAAATATAAAAATGGAACCATTTCGATTTTGGNAAATTGTAGANGAAATAAAACCNACCACNATGACTTTAGCAATAGGTACNCTCCGTACTTTGNTGAAAAGAAAAACTCCTGATTTAAGTTTTATTAAAAATTTTGCTACTGGTTCGGCTCCAGTCACTGCCCATGATTTAAATCAAATGAAATTTACTGGAGCAAAACATATTTGGAACATTTATGGTTCTACAGAATGTATACCTCCTGTTATGATTTCAGATAATTCTGACTTCAATTTTAAAGACACTCCATATTACCTAGAATATAATGAAACGCTTATAGTAGATGGTTTTGATACTGAAGATATTTTTGAAAATAATCAATGCTTAGGCAGGATTAATTTAAATAAAACCTGGAAGTCTTAATAATATAATTCCTCAAGTTCAGGAAAAGTTTTTAAAAAATCTGTTTCCCTTATTCTATCAAATTCTGATATACTTTCACTAAATCTCCAATGCATTTCTTCCATGTCATACTCAAAAGGTTGTTTCATAAAATCAATAATATATTCATATTTTCTGAATCTTTTACCATGAGTATCTAAAATCAACATAGCCTCTTCATATAGTTTTTTATTTTTCTTAATGTATTGGGCTGAATATGCAGGTGGCCAATTCCATAAACTCAAATTTGGTTTTACATTTAAATTTTCTTCATACCAATCAGCCATTTTTTCTAATTGTAAACAATTAAAAACATTATAACATACTTGTACATCAACTTGTATATTTTCTGAAATAAAACGATTATAATTTTTCAACCAGACACCTTGTTTAAGACCAAATCTAACATACTCACCTTTATTCCCTATTCCATCATGGCTCATGATTATTTTACATTTATCAAATTTTTTTAGTAATTGTAAAATATCTTTTTTCTTGTAAGTTGTAATACTTCCATTGGTGTGAGACCATATACCTATATTCGTGGCATTATATTTTATCAATTGTTCAAGTAAATCATAAAATCCTTCTTGCATTAATGGCTCACCACCATTTAGATGAATAGATTTTATTGTATCTTTATGTTTTAATATAAAATCAATTCTGTTTTGTTGTTCTTCACTTGAATCCCAAGAATAATTTGCATCTAAAGTATTGTAAGGATCAACTAAATCTACTGCACTTTTATATTTAAGCATCGATGAACTAATTCTAGGATTACAACCCATACATGAAAAATTACATTTATTAGACCATAACAAATCTAAAAAAACTGGCACATGTTCATCTACTTTAAAATTTTCATTATCAGATTCGCATAATTTTGTCGTTTCATTTCTTACTCTTTTTGTACAAATTTTACATTCAACTGGTATTTCATTTTTTAAGAATTTTTTTCTAAGATTTTTTATCTTTTCATCTTGCAATGCCTCCTCATAATTATTATTGTCTATTAATACAGGAGTTTGACAACAAACAGAAATCTTACCATCAAGACCTTGATAAAAACCTCTAAAAGGCGCAGAGCAAAAATTATTCATATAATATATTTCTATCAGTATTTCTTTTAATATCTAATGCAAGCAAGTATGATTCCATCTGTTTATTTAAATTTTCATCATACTTATAATTATCGTTTACATATTGTGCAATATCTTTTAAATGATTAAATCGATATTTAAATTCTTCGTGTTTCTTATAGAACTTATCTATAATTTTTGGTTGTAATGAATTTATATTCAAAATTCTTGGTTCCTCTACAAAATTAGCAACATAGACATAATTGTTTCTGTCACACCAATCAAATAAATCAAAAACTTTTAATAAATTTAAACTACTTACTGTAATATTAAACGCAAAACTCTTATCGCAATTGAAAATTTCATCAATCGTCTTAGGTCTATCACTCATATCATAAAGTAATTTTACACCATCTAAAAACTCGTTCCAGTTAGAAGGATATCTAATGTATTCGTTTACTTTATCATAACCTTCAACTGAAACAGTAATTTCTATTTTATTAAATTTTCTTAAAATTTTTAAAATTTTATTATTACTATTAATGATTGCATTAGTGTTTATTCTAATTTTTGTATTTTCTAAATTGAATTGATTCATTGACATTTTTTTAAGACATGCATAAACTTCATTCATATAAAAAGGTTCACCTCCTGCAAAATAAATTTCTAAACAATCATCAAAATTTAAGTCTATCGATTTTTGATTAGGATTTTCAATTTTTGAATTAACATATTTTTTAAAAATATCAATGTCCTCATGCCATTTTGAAGAAAGATGAGGACCACACATAACACATTTTAAATTACATGTTGTACCTAATCTTAAATCAAAAGTTTTAATACCCGAGTTTAAATCATGATTTTTAAATCGTTTATTAAAATATTGTCTTTTGCTTAAAATATTATTATCTTCTCTTCTCCAACATTCTGAACAACCTTCAGGTTTTTCATTATTTAAAAAACTTTCTCTGACTTTTAAAAGTGGTTCTTTTCCCTGAAATATGCAACAAGGCTTTTCGCTATTGTCAATGACATTTACATACTTGTGTAAAAATGGCATTTTACATAAATTATTCATTGTAAAAAACAAAAAATGTGTGTTCTAAATGTGGGTCGAGGTGTTTAAAATTTAAATCATATTTTTTATATTTAAATTTTTTTCTAATCATAAAGTCAATTACCTGTTTTCTAGTTTGATTATTTTTCATTAAATTTTTTTCAATCAATTGAGCAACAATCAACACCTTTTGGGTTAAATATGTTTTTTCGAATAATTTTAAGATATTAAAATCAGAAGACATGCAGGGTAATATTATTATTTTAAATCCTTTCATTTCATGGTTAGGAACTTTATGTTTAACTTTGACTCCATCATCAGAAATATCAAAAGACCCCATGTTTTGCGTTTCTGATGGACGCATATAAACATCTTTCGTGCTTACAACATTATTAAAAATTTCAACATTTAAATTTTCGACATTTTTTTTCAGACATTCGACATTTTTTGCAGATGGTTCATACAAATAGCCTTTAAAATTAATGTCAAAGATTTTACATCTTTCAGAAATTCTAATTGCCCATAATCCGAGATGAGAACCAATGTCCAGTAAAGTTAAATCATCATGTTCATGTAATTTAATATTTTCAAAAATAATATCTGAATATTGTTTTTTCGTATCTTCAAACCAATTGGTTGAGAGCATTTTTTGAATTATGAAATCACCATCATTTATGTAAATGTTTTTTTCTTGGGTCATTATTATTTTCAGGAAAATAAATAGCCGTACGATAAATTAGTCTATCGCCTGTATACGAATCTCTTCTATGAAGAGAATGCTGAATGTCGCTAATTATGACATCACCTTTGCTCCATGAATGTCTATATCTATATTCTTCTTTCTCACACTCCTTCTCCAATAATTCAAATAAAAAATTTGATTCAGGTTTGAGATTATATACAGTTTTATAGGGATACATCAAACCTTTTTGATTAGTGATTGTGTTTTTTGTTATAAGAGGTTTAAATTTTACTTCTTTATCAATAAGATATTCACCATCAATATCTTTCATTCTATTGAACATCCACCCATCTCCACCTTTAATGCATTTTTCATCCCATTTCGTCCAAGGATTATATGGTAGGTCATTATCTGGTTTTTCTTTTGAATAACGGTTTCTCCAATCTACTTCGTATTCTTCTAATTCTGGAAATAATTTTATTAAATTATCATACATAATCTTTTGGTCCATAAACCAAGTATCACCTCCAGAATCTGCCATAGATTTCATTGCAAAACAAACAACATCTTCATGGGTATCTCTATTTTGAGACTCCGAATGCCATTTCACTTCTCCATCATCGTCACCGGAAAACAGGCCGGGTTCTCCATATCCTGATATTTTTTGATTTCTCACAGGAATCAATTCTCTAAAACCTTTTGCGTAAGTTTGTACATAATCATCTGACATATATTCATCATCAAATTTTACAGGGTCGCCTAAATGATTATAAAACTCGACCAATTCTTTTTCGGATACATCATGTTTATTTTCAATGTGTATCAATCTGGTTTCGTGAAAAAAATCTATTACTTTTTCCCTAGTTAATGAGTCTATATTAGATACTTTAATTACTTTCATACAACCTTTTTTTACAAATATTTAGATACCAAAGTGAAGAATCACGCAAACTACCTGAATAATTATTCTCTATATGATTTAAAACATAATCAAAATTTTTCATATTTTTCTTGGTTGCTGAATGTTTTGGGTCAAGATTTTCGGGAATACTTACATACATTGTTCTCAATTCTCTAAACCCTAAAGGTAAAACATCGAGATAACAGTTTATAATATCATTCATTTGATATGTTGTAAGACTCATAG
>PBPJ01000034.1 GCA_002725495.1 Candidatus Woesearchaeota archaeon
GCACTGTATGTCATAATGTCATAATGTGAATTATATTAATTTATATTTATAATAATGNNNTTTAAGTAATTTATGTAAATCTTTTANTTGATTATTATTTAATGAGTGAGTAAATATNANTTTNTTATTTAATATTATAAAGTTATAATGTAAGTTATTAATTATAAGTGATGATATTAATTGTGTTTGATATTTGTTTGTAATAAGTGTCATATTGTTTTTATTATATTATCAATATAACTTAGTTATATGTATCGAAGAAAAAAGTTAAAAAGTATTTTAGTAAATGTAAGAAAAGCTTGATATATATGACAAAATGACATGGAAAAAAGGGCCCAATGCAATAAAAAAATGACTTTTAGTGACAAAATGGCAAAAAAAAAGTGAGGGGGGACGCCATAGCTCTCTATTTGTGAAGTGTTTTTTAAATTCGATAGGTACTAGTACATATGGGGAAGAGGTACCTGTTATCGATCTCCCCCTTAATGATGATATACTACGTATATCATCTAGATAGGAGTAATATATTATATAATAGATTTATATATTACATACTATTTTGTAAATTTACAGCTTTTCCTGTGAATATATACTTGTACAAATAAAAAAAAATTAATATGGCAATAATAACATCATACCCAGTAGTTCAACCAGAAAAAGGAGACTATTTAATCGGTAGTAAAATTGATAACACTGGTGGACAAGTAAATCCTACTAAAAACTTTACTGTCGAATCAGTAGTAAACGTTGTTTTTAGCGGTCTTCCTAAATATCAGGATAATGCAGCTGCATTAGCCGGAGGGTTAGCAGTAGGACAACAATATCAAACTAACGGTTTAGGAGCTGCACCTTTAAATGTAGCAGGAATAGTAATGATAGTACAGTAAAAATGGCTATTATATTTACGTATCCATTAGTAAAACCAGGTAAGTTATACAAAGAAGATAGATTTGTTTTAAGCAAAATGGATGAGGCTGGTAATCCTACTAAACAAACCACTTTAAACGAGATAACTAAGTATGTCAGCAAATATGGTCAGTTTGAAGCAAGTCCATATACTATAAATGGATTAATAAATAACTTAGCTTCAGCAGGATCTGGTGGATACGATTTTATGGAATGGGTGTCAAATGTAACCTCAACTACACAGATACCAGTAATGAAACTTCCACATGATGTACAATTAGTATCTGTATCATATGTTTGGATGGGAGATACAGCTCTAAGTATAGGAGTTGGAGAACAAGTTGCCTTTTCGATAGGTACAATACCTAACGGAGCAAACCCAATAATAGCTAATTACACATCGATAGCTAGTTTATTTGATTTAACTAATGCTGATGATGGAACTTATGCTAATAATGTTATCGACATTGGTCAAGACTTTAATAAAGGTGATATTATAGCTGTAGTAGGACAAGAAACAGGAACAGTAACCCCAAACACTGGGGAACTAGGAATAAGTTTACTATTTAAATCAATTTAATAAGAATAGTGTAAAAATAAAAAAAAACAAGTAATAATAAACTTAAGAAAAAATATTAAAAAAATAAAATTATGCATGGATATGTACAAACAGCGGTAGGTTTAAGACCGGTTTTATTAGATAGAATACAAACGGTAACTTGGACTTATCCAGGGATAACAATATCATACTTAGGTCAAAACAATGTTGTTAATGGAAATATAGCAATAATACTAAATCCTAAAAATGATGCCAATATATATGGTGATAGCGCAGATGTATTAAAAGCATTTTGGGCTTGGGTAGCTGATGTTTCTAGTGGAGCAGGACCTAATAAAACTTTAAATCAATATCTTCCAAACTTTACAATTGATTCAGTAAACAGTATGAATATAACAGGTTATTCTTCTGGTGGAGCTGGATTAGAAGCTTTATTATTAAATGCTACAGACGAAGCTGATGCTTGTGCTAAGTCTTGGAGTAATTATGCTAGAGATTTTATTGTATTAACTAATTCAGGAACTAATTATCCAGTTGTTGGTTATCAAGTATGGACACAACTTGTTGCACCTATAAAAGAAGGAGATCCTCAAATAGGTGGGGTTCATCCACCTGATGGAACTTATGCTTGGTTAGCACCAACATTTATTGCAAATCCTCCAATGGGATCAGATACATCGACAGGTGTTGTATATTATGTTACAATAAAAGGAGGTTATATTCATGCAGCTGAAGTTTGTGAAAGCTATCTATTAAACGCACCAAGTGGAATAAATGGTCATTATAATAAGTTTCCAGTTGGAACTACGGGTTGTCCAGATGTACCTACTGCGTCATGTTATGTCAATTCTGTAGCAAATCCTCCTTGTGGTGATAATTGGGCTGATGGAGAATTTGGATTAACAGGTATTATACCACCATTTGAAGAATTTGGAACTTGGAATTGTTTTAAAGGTGGATTTTTTAATGTAGAAAATTTAACAGGAGCCAGAGTATTTATCAAAGATAGTACTGGAAAATGGGTTCCATTTACTAATCAAGAGCCTAATATTCCACAATTTGCTAATCAACTTTATGAAGAAGTTAGTTTTGAACAATTTGATGTTGATTGGTCTAACTTTATTACAGATCCTGTCGGAGCACCTGTGTGTACTTATGCAGCCACTAGAAAACAATGGAAAGTAAATCTTACAACAGGAATAATAGAAAGTGATTCACTTGCTTGCGGAGCACCTGGCGGCGAAGCATAAAAATTAATAAATAAATAAATAAAAATGTTACAACCATCTTACATAAATATATATAGAGGTCCAAATATAGATAATCCATCATTATTAGGAACAATTAATGCTTCAGGATTAGAATCTATTGAATGGGGTAGACAAAATATTGATACAGATCCAACTAATGATGTTTTTTATATCACTGGTTGTTATACTTTGTCTAACTCTGATCATGATTGGGTAATTCAAATAACAGCTATAAATAATCCTTCAGCTCCAATGGGACAAACCTATTCTACAGATGAAGAAAAAATAGCTATAATGAATCATATAGTAGATCAATTAGTTAGATTAACTCAAAAAATGGAATTAGCCACTGAAAGCAATGTTCAAGCTTATTATCCTCCTAATAATTGTGATTTAGGAAGTATGTCGCCAGTATTTAATCCTTTTGAAGTAGTTAAAGGAGAAGATCCAATGAAAGAAGGATTACCTCCTGGATTTGGTGAAGAACCACCTCCTGGTGAAGGACCGCCTGAAGCAGAAGTTATGCCGGGTGGTGAAGAATTACCTCCAGGCGCGTGATAACATACCCTGCTCGGGTAGAGCAATAAACCAAATATAAACTTAAAACCAAAAACTATGACGTTTTATTANCAGACTAGATCGTGGAATAGTCAACCACAAATTTCAGAAGAAACCATTAACCTTTGGAAACACCTCGCAGAAAAGAAAAACTGGAGGATAACCCAATTACCTAACGGTTTTTATCAAACTGAATACCAAGATCCAGAAAACGATACTTGGCACGACGTTACGAGACGTGAAACTATTGAAGGAGCAGAGCAAGCTATTGATGGTTCAGTAGAACACTATGCTAAGAAAGTAGATTTCTTAAAAGGTCCTAAAGTCGTTAAAACCTTTAAATAATCAAATTAAATTAAATTAAATGATAGTAAAAAATCTGAACTTTGGTGGTACGGCCAGAGAACAGGTATTTAAAGGAATAGAAAAACTCACAAATGCTGTTAGCTCCACATTAGGAGCTAGCGGTAAATGTGTGATTTTAGAAGATGCAAGTGGTAATCCTATTATTACAAAAGATGGTGTTACTGTTGCTGATTCAATTGTTCTTTTAAATCCTGTAGAAAACATGGGTGCAACATTACTTAAAGAAGCTGCACGTAAAACAGTAAGAGAAGCTGGTGATGGTACAACTACAGCTACCATACTAGCACATGCTATATTAAAAGAAGCATATGCACATTTAGATAAATCAAATACTAGATTAATTAAAGAAGGTATTTTATCTGCAGTAAATAAAGTTATAGCATATTTGAACAAGGTATCAGTACCTGTTGAAGACAAAATAAAAGAAATTGCTACTATATCAACTAATAATGATTCCGAGCTTGGAGAAATTATAGCTGAAGCGTTTATCCAAGTCGGAAAAACCGGCGTGGTTATAATGGAACCTTCACAGCATGGTGAAACTAAAGTTGAAGTTGTAGAAGGAGTTGAATATAATAAAGGACTCTTAAATCCTAACTTTGTAACAAATAAAGAAAATAATACTGCTGAGTTAGAAAATCCTTTAGTATTAATACTTGATTCTAAAATTGAATCAATTAGACAAATACAAAATGTATTAGAATACGTTATTAAAAATAATAAAGCTTTATTTATTATTGGTGAAGTAGAGCCACCAGTTTTATCAGCATTAGTAATGAATAAAATGAAAGGTAATATTAAAGTTAATATTGTTGATCCACCAGCTTTTGGTTTAAGACGTAAAGAAATACTAGAAGATATTGCATTACTTACAAATTCGCAAATAATAAACGAAGATTTAGGTGATGATTTAAATACAATTGAAGTTGATTATTTAGGCACATGTTTAAAAACAACTACTAATAATGATCAAACTATAATACAAATTGAAAGTATTAGTGAAGAAGTTGAAAACATAATTTCTGATATCAAAAACAAATTATCTAAAAAACTCAAAGCTCACGAAGTAGTGGGTTACGAACATAGATTAGCTCGTTTATCTGCTAAAGTTGCAGTTGTAAAAGTAGGTGCAAATTCAGATATTGAACTAAAAGAAAAGCAAGATAGAGTTGAAGATGCTATATGTGCTACTAAAGCCGCTATAAAAGAAGGTATTGTTCCAGGTGGTGGAATAGCTTTATTAAATGCTTCACAAAATATTAAACATGATAATATTGGTGAAGAAATTTTATTAAAAGCAATATTATATCCTTTTAATACAATACTTGATAATGCTGGAATAAAAAATGATATACCAATAGTCAGAGAAGGCCATGGTATTGATGTAGTTACAGGAAATATGGTACAAATGGTAAAAAAAGGTATTATTGATCCATTGTTGGTTACTAAAAGTGCACTAACAAACGCGGCTTCTGTAGCAACTACAATATTGTCAACTGATTGTGTAATTAATAATGTACGTGTAGATGAAAGCAGTAGGAAATAATTTAATTATACAAAAAGTTGAAGAAAATATAACTAAATCTGAAGGAGGTTTATTGTTAAATAAAAAAGACAGAGCAGATATTAGATATATTGAAGCAAAAATAATCTCCGTAGGAGATACTATAAAAGGTTTAGATGAAGGCAATACTATATTTTATGATAGACACGCTGGACATTCTATTGAAATAAATAACAATACTTATCAAGTTATTAAGGCGCAAGACGTCGTCGTTGTTTTATGAGAAGGCTATCGGCAGGAGATTTAAAAGATCTCAATCTGCTTAAACACTATCGCATTATCCGTAAGTGGGCTTGTAAAAACAACGGCTTAACTGATGCTGATTTAGAATTACTTATTTATTTAGATTGTATAGATATGTTTACTATTAATGATTTTAAAATGGGTACATATTCATATAGTTGGGACAATAGAAGGTGGAATAAACTAATACAAAATGATTGGGTTGTAGTATGGAGACATAGAAATAGAACAACTCAAAAATATAATATATATAAAGTTTCTTTTAAAGGTAAACAACTAATACAAAGAATTTACCGTATTATGTTAGGTGAAGATGATATACCTACAAGTGAACGTAGAAACTCTATTATGAAAGGTAAAAGTTATATAGATAAAGTATTACAAACCTCTATATACAATGTAAATAAAGATAAAAATAGATGAGCAAAAGTCCATTAAATATAAGCTTGTTTGGAAACATAGCAAGTAGTATTACCCCAACAGGAGCTTATAATAATCTAAGTGATCAACAACTAAGAGATCAGTACGATATGCTACAGCAGCGAGTAAATATGCCAGGAGGCTTTNGTAATATGCTTCAAGGACCTATGCAAGCTATGATGGATGAAATCCAAAGAAGAAATGCTCAAGGAATGACTTTTGATGACTCTAATAGTCAATTTTTAACTCAAAATCGTTTAGATAGTGCTGCGGATATAGATTATGGAGTTGAAGCAAATCCTATGATGGGTNCAGTTACAGAAGCTACAGGAGCACCTGGAAGCGAAACAGGAAACTTTACTGACGGTAGTTTAGGATATCAAGCAAACTACAAAGGAGGTTTTGGAGGTACAACAGGAGGAGGTATGTTAACAGCTGGTATGGCTATGGGTAACGCACCGTTACCAACTGCAGGTGCTGGTTTTAATTTACAAACAGAAGCTGCAGCTCGAGGTGTNTTTGGTGATCCTGAACAAAGACAAGCCGCTGTAGGTGCCGCAGAAAGATTACAAGAANGTTTAAATGATCCATTAACAAAAAGTAGAAAATTAAAACGTAAAAGGTTAAGAAGTCTAGAATCAGGAATGAGAGGATTTGGATTTGTACCTGGAGACATATTATAAAATAAAAATAATAAATCATGAATCACAAACATTATAAAGTAGACCCAGGCCACACTAAAGATATGGGTGGTAAAAGAGGTGGAATAGTTGGAGAAACTCATATATGGGACGGTCCATTAAGTCAAATAGGAAGACTACATGGCGAAGGATCAAGTTCTGGTATATATGGTATGAAATTAAAATTAGACGGAACTCCTTATTCTCCAGGTCCAATAACACAAAAAGCAAAAAATTATAAATAATCATGGCAAATAATCAACCAGTAAGCGCGATAAGGGTAATACCTAGCGACGGAATTAATATACCTCAACCTGGAAGTGTAGTAGAAGGTAATAGTTCTACTAACGGTACAACATTAACTGATGCGGCTGCATTGTTTAAAACTAACTTTATATCTGGAGGAGATGTTGTTTATGTAGGTAATGAAATACACGAAGTATTATCAGTAGATTCAGAAACTGTAATTACTTTAAAAACAGCAGTAGTTGCAGCAGCTCCATATGCTTATAAAATATTTAAAGGAAATGGTGGAGCTTTAAAAAANGGATATGATGGATATAGTCTTTTTGTTGGTACAGCCGGTGATTTAACAGTATTAACTCCAGGAGCTGGTCAAGATGAAACTGTATTAGTTAATGTTGCTAACGCATCTTTTATACCTTTACAAGTAATAAGAGTATTAGCATCAGGAACAACTGCAACTAATATTTTAGCGTTAGAATAATGGCTCCAACTATATTAGGAAATGCAAATGCTATATTAGCAATACCTAACGTTCCTGGATCAGGATCAGGCCCAGTAACTAATTTCATAATATTAGAAAATGGAGTTGACTTTATGTTAACTGAAAACGGAGCTGATCTAATGATTAAAGAAGTATAAAAAATAAAAAATGGCAAATATAAAATTTTCACAATTTACAGNAGAAGCAAATATAGCAAACTTTGATGATATAGTAGGATATCAAGGTTTAGTTAATAAAAGAATAACACCAGCTAATTTAGCTTCTAGTTTAGTAACATTATCAGGTGGTCCTTATCTACCTCTTGTAGCTGGCGCTGCAAATCCTTTAACTGGTGATTTAAATTTAGCAGCTACAGGAGCTGGTCCCAGCGTAGGTAGTCAAGCTNTAGTGTTTAATGGTGTTGATGATACTAGCTCTGCAGTTATTGGAGCTAAACTATTTACATTAGATAGTACTATAAATCCATCGGGTCAAGATTTAGTTTTTGAAGTTGCAGATAGTGCTGGAACTCTTCAAGAANNTATNCGTATTNATGCTTTTGGTCAAGTTGGTATTGGTGTTTCTGCTCCAAATTTTATTTTAGATGTTGGTGGCGATTCTCATTTTGATGGAGTAGTTACTTTTTCAGATTCAATTATTATTGATAATGATATTACAGATACAACAGGGACTGCAGGTCAAATTGGAAAAGTATTAGCAGCAAGTGCTGCAGGAGTTGAGTGGGTTGAGGGTTACAGTGCAGTTCAAGCATTTGTTTGGACAAACGGTAGTCCTGTAGCTTATACTAATTGGTTGAGTGCTACTGCTAGCTATTTACCATTTGATACTACACCTATTCTAGAAAATACTAATCTACCGACTGGTGTGCCAACTGCAAATTATGTTTGGACATGTACTAACGCAGCTGGCGGAACAGCTGGTCAAGTAGCAACGTTTACTTTAGGTGGTAATGGTGCAGGTACTTGGAANATTAGAACCTGTCAACATTGGTTTGATCAAACAAGTCAAGTAGAAATGAGAGTATCATTAGAAGGTACAGCTACAGGTGGAGCTAAAATAGATATTATTGATCAAAAATCAACAGAATTATCAGGAGATAAAATATTTTATGGTGAATTAATTCAAGAATGTGCAGCTGGAGACACTATACAAATTGAATGTGAATTTACAGTAGGTGGTATAAATCCGTTTCCATCAGATTCTGGTAATAGACCAATAGAAATAACATTTGAAAGAATAGTTTAAATAAATAAATAAATAAATAACAAACAAAAATTAGAAATTATGGGATATAAACAACCAAATAACCCGATGAAAATGATGAAGTCGGCGTTAAAAATGCACAAAGCTGAAAAGAAATCAGGAATGCATAGAGATTCAGCTATGTACATGAACTCACCAATGTACACAGGTCATTCACCTATGGAAATGGGACATGAATCACCAGCTAAAAAAGAATCAAGAGAGTTAAAAGACATGCCAATAGTAGACATTGAAAAAGGTGATGCTAAAGGTTCTCCAGCTAAAAAATATGACAGAGTTGTATTAGGTGGAAACAAAGGTGATAAGTCTAAAACTAAACCAGGTAAAAAAGATTATGAAGGTTCACCAGCAAAAGCTGCAAAACCAGATTATATTGATATTGATGGTGATGGTAATAAAAGCGAGTCTATGAAAGACGCTGCTAAAGATAAGAAAAAAGGCTCACCAGCAAATCAAAATGATGAAAGATCAGGATATAACTATGCTCCTGATGCATCAACTCAAGCTGCTAGACAAATAGGAAAAGATACAAAAGGTGGTGTAACTGGAGATATAGATAAAGATATATATGATGTAACAGGTGCAACTCACCGTCAAGTATATACAAATCCTACAACAGGTAAATTCTGGAATGCTGGAGATACAGCTTCTTTTAATGAAGACAGAACTCATGGAGATTACAACTACAATAAAGATTTTAACGAAACTTTTAGATTAGCAAGAAAAGATGGAGTAAAAACTTTTACTTGGAGAGGTAAAAAATTTAATACTAAAATGGCTTAACAATGGGAAATAGAGGATACAGTGGTAATCACCCTCGTTTTTCAAGACGTGGAGACGAAAGATATGACGCTAAAGAAGCGTACAATAAAGACCTTACTGCATCTGCTCGTTTGCATTATTTAGAAAATGATAGACATGATCATGAATCACCAGCTCATTCNCATTGTTCACCAATGCACAGNCATACNGATGCTCATATGAGAAGACAAGCTAAAAGAATAGCTANAAGAACAAAAGGTGATGAGCAAGATATTTATTATGAAATGAAGTCTAANAANATGAGTGATGAAAGATCANANGGTANAAATGAATTTGAGCAAGAAAAACTTCAAGAAGAAATGGATAGAATGATTGATGAAAGAGGTGGTTCACCTTTTAATTCAAATCATTCAAATCCATATAGAAGAGCTAAGGATGCAACAGGTGCAATTGAGGTTGATGCTCGAATTATTGGTGATATGAAAAGGAAACAAGATCGTATTTCATCTAGACCAACTTATGTTGGTGGTATGTTTAATGTTGCTGGAGTTAGAGATATGCGAGGAATAATGAAAGATCATAAGGACTTAAAAGAAAATGTAAAAGGTCACATGGATAGAGATAAAGCAGTATATCCAGAAGGAATGGGAACTTATTATGATGAAAGAAGTGGTGGTCTAAAACAAGAATTCTTAAATGATCCTGANTCTTTTGTTAAACAAGAAGAAGAAAATACAGATAGACTGAAAAGATTTAATGATACACCTATGAAAATGGAAGGAAAAGGATGTGCAAANTCAGAAGGTGGAAGTGGATGTGTTGTNAAAAGAGGANATGAGTTTGTAATACTAAANAATAAAAAAGGTGGTATATTTCAAAGCGGATTTAAAAGTAGAGCTGCAGCTGAAAAATCATTAGCAGGATATCACGCGAATAAATAATGGATACAATAGGTAAATTTAAAACTAACTTTTTAGGTAAAAATAAATCTTTTAAAATAGGATTTAATAATAGATCACCTTTTAGTTACATTACAGCTACAGGTGTTGGTCAACCATCATTTAATGATCAAGGTGTTAAATCATTTGAACCNAGTGATTGGAAAGCAGCTTTTGATACAAGTGATGCTGTAGCTGCAGAAGCAAAATCTGCTCAAAAAGCAGGTGAAGCTGGAGGAAAAGCGTTTAGCAAATTAACAGGTGGTACTCTTACTAAATCATTAGGCATTGATTATGATGAGGAAAAAGAAGAAGATCCTGTATCAAGATCAGAAATGACATTAGATAATGCAGACCCTGCAATGCTACAAATGTTTAGTAATTGGAAAAGTTCTAAAATTACTAATGCTGATGGAAGTTGGGATGAGTTTATGAACTTTATTAACGCTGGATAATTAAACAGTCATGGATCTGTATAAAACCAAAGAAACTTATAAATATATATATTAACATTAAAAATTAAAAAACATGGCAAAATTTATTAACTTTAACATTGTTGGTGGCTATGATTTAGTCGCTGCAGGCCCAGACCCATCATTAGATGGTGATAACTTAGTAGCTGTTGATAGCATTGTAAATGTAAAAGCAGAAGCTGGTGCAGGTGGAGAATATAACGTTGTTCTTCAATTAGACGGTTTAGCTGGTGCAACAAGCTGTAGAGTAACTTGTGGAACAGGTGCTTTAGGTACAGACGCTCCAGGTGCAAATATACCAACTGCAAGTACTTATTTAGCACAAATGAAAAAAGCTGTTAACAGAGCAATTACTGCTAACCCAGGTGGTGTAAAAGCAAGTGTTATCTTACCAATAGATAGTGATGATCCAAACGCAAAGTATGATCAAGCACTAAGAGTATATTGGAAAGATATTCTAATTAGCTAAATATGAAACCTAGAGGTTTAGGCGACAGTATCGCAAACTTCACAAAAAAAACAGGAATTAAGGCTGTAGTCAATAGAATGGCTAACAGCCTTAATAAACCCTGTGGTTGTCAACAAAGACAAGACTATTTAAATAAAAAATTTCCTTACAAACAATGAAAATAAGATTAGGTAAAGGTTTTAAAATAAACCCTCCGTTTGAAGGAGATAGTACGCCTATATATGCTACCGATCTTGAAGAAGGAGTTTTAGGTAAAGCAAATAATAATGGTACTATA
>PBPJ01000035.1 GCA_002725495.1 Candidatus Woesearchaeota archaeon
AATATTTTTGTTATAAAATTTATATTCATTGTTCCGTTTATTCGAATATTTTAAACTTATTGCAATATATAAAACTAATTTTAGCAATAGAAGTAATGCTATAAATTTATTTAATGTAAATAAATAAAATATTATAAGAGGTGCATTAATGATAAATGGTAAAATGGACCAAGTTAATATTTGTATTAATGGATGAAAACTGGAAGATCCTCTATTTATTTTACTAACTAGTTTTCCGCTATTTTTATTTGATAATTGATAATAATCTAAGTTAATGACTCTATCAAATAACTTATTAGCAAATTTTATTCTCAATCGCTGAGATAAATTATAAGCAATTTTTGGTTGTAATATCATTGCTACTCGTTGAAAAATTATAACTCCTATGAGTATGAATAACAAATTCAAAGAATCTTGAAAAAAAGAAGTATACACTTCATCCGATAAAGAAAGAGTATAATTATCAATAAACGTCTTAAGTAAAAAATCAGGTATTAACCAACTTGCAGTAAATAGACTTGCAATTAATATGTAAAATACAAGTATTTTTTCTGAAAAAAATTGTTTTAAAACTGGCTTTAATATCTTAAATTTATTCATATAATTAAATTAGTTTTTTTATTATAAATCTATGGCGAAGATGGGATTTGAACCCACGACTTTCCGCTCATGAAACGGACGCTCTACCAGGCTGAGCTACTTCGCCATTTTTGCTTCAAATCTTTTATTTATAAAATTAGTGTTTAAAGCAGAGTATCTCTTTTATAGTATAATTGAAATATTATGTATGGATAATTTTCCATTAGATCTTCAAGATCATATTGAAATTTATGATGACTATCTCGAAACAATTGATTATAATTTTAATAGATATGAGAAAAAAACATTAGACAAATTTTTGGATGAATACTCTGAATACCCTATGAGAGTTTATGGTGGTTCAGTTGAAGACGGTATTAGAACATTATACCCTTTTTCTCATGAAATAGATTTTTCTGCATTTGATATACGGGATGAAAAATATTATTCAAAATTATTTTTTGGTATCATGTACATAACTGAAGAGTTTAATTTGAAAAATTATGATATTGGCCTATTAGTAAATCATCCGGACAAATGGGTTTATTTGAAATCTAATGTAATGAAAAAAGAAAGTATAGATAATATACGGATGATAACCAAGTATTATGATCTTTTTAGAAAAATAAATTGGAGCTAGATTTATAATATTTGAGTTAATATTATATTATGACAACTGCCAATGAATATTTGAATGAGATTAATCGATTAAATACGGATGTTTCAAATTTCTTAATAAAAATTAAATCTATCGATAAAAATTCAATGAGATATGCTATTGAAAAGGCAGGTATATATTCTAAATTCAAAAAAAAATTTGGAGATTGGACAGGTATATATCCTAATCTTGAATTTTCAATAATTACAAATTTAAAAAATAGAATAAGATCAGAAAAATTTAATGGTACAGACAAAGCAGAATTAATTCATGAAATAAATACTGAGATACTTCCAAAATGTAAAGAATTTGCAGCAATGGTTCAAAACAGAAATTAATCTAAAATTATATTTTTTCTAAAATAATCTATTCCTAAGTTCATATTTTCTTTTAAGAAAGATTTTTCTAATTCTGAAGTTGTGATATAGGTTGCATGAACGTCCGGTAAATAATCAATTTCTTCAGGAATTTCTTTATTGTCATATAAAAATAAATTAAAATTATTAAAATTAATAAATGATTCAGGAATATTATTTTCGTTTATTTCAATAATATAATCCTCTAAATTTGGTTCTTTTTTATGAGCAAGAATAAATGGGAATTTATCATTTAAATATAAATTAACTGTTAATTTATCCGCATCAAGTACTTCGATATTTACCATATTTTGCTTTAATTATTTTGTTTATAAATTTAACTAAATGGACGGGCCGAGATTTGAACTCGGGGCCTCTCCACTGCCAGCGAAGCGCTCTGACCAGGCTGAGCTAACCGCCCATAGGAAATTATATTTATCGTATTTAAAAAACTTAGTAATTAATAAAAAGAAAAAAAGATTATCTATTTATGGGTAAGAAATTTTCTACAAGTCTTATATTGTTTTTATTATTGCCAATGATTATAGTATTTATTACTGAATCCGAAATTACAATTGATAATATTACTATCTTTCAATTTAATGATGAAAATGGAAATATTTATGATGGAAGTGTTAAAATTGAAAATGAATTTTATAAGTTGTATGGTGGAGAGGTAGAGATCAATAATAGTTTATTATATTATTTTGATGTTAGCACAAATAATCTTGTATCAAAAGGTGATGTATATGCTTACTTAATTAATAATAATGTTACTCTGAGTTATAAAATAGATATACATGATAATACTTCAAATTATAATCGAATTCCTATAGTTGTAGACTCTTCTGACTTTAAGATTAAAAAATATGATATGTATCGATATAATAATTCACTAATTAAATATAATTTTTTAACTGAATGTTCTTGGAATGAATTAACAAAATTTGATAAGGCATTTGATGAAATTTCAAAAAATACAATATTAAACTTTGAAGAAACAAATGAGACTGCTCAGCTTTACATATCTTGTTTTGATTACAATAATAAAAATGAGGAAGGAAATTATATACTAGGTAAGGGGGCACCATCCTGGTATAATGATCAAACAAAAACGATAATAAATGGGACTGTAAATTTATATAAACAATCTGAAGCAAAAAAATGTATTAAATATCCGGTTACTGAGATTCATGAAATATTACATGGACTTAATTTTGCCCACGTGGATAAAGAAGAAAGTATAATGCATCCGGGTATCGGCGGAGATTTATGTACTGAGATTGACGAGGATATAATTAATTGTATTAATTCAATTTACTCAAATTCAGAAATAAATTGTAATAATGTTGATTTTATATTAAAATAATGGTCTGGCCAAGATTTGAACTTGGGATCTTCCCGAAGTCAGCGGGACGTCATAACCGAGCTAGACCACCAGACCGTGTTAATTTAATATATGATATATTAAAAAAACCTTTTAATTATGCTAAATCTTCATCGAAGAAATTATTGTTATATAAAATATAGTCCAAATTTATTATTTCAAAAATTTCATAATTAGGTTCTTGTTCAGGAATTTGGGGTGTCATTTCTGAATATTTTCCTTTCATTATTCGTATAGTTTCTAATCCTATTTCGTTTCCATATTGTATTTCTGAATCAATTCTATCGCCAATAACGTAAGTTTTAATACCGGGTGTACCTTTTGTTATTTCCTTGAATATTTCTTTTTTATCTTCTTTTAATGGAACAATATGAATATTTTCTTTCGTGAATATATCTTCTAAACCTAACACTTCAATTTTTCTTCTCTGCAATGTTTCATCACCTTTAGTAACAATGTACATGTTATTTTTTTCTGATAAATCTTTAAGATAATCAATTTCTTCTATGGGTATATTTATATTATCAATATCTTCAAAACTATAATCATCACCCAATTGTTCTGTTTTTGAATAAAGTGTATCATCCAAGTCAAAAATTAAATTATTAAATCTGAACATATCATTTAGTTTTATTTCAGGTATGGGTTGAATTTGTTTTGTAAGTTTATATATATTGTCTAAATTATCCGCCGGAATATAATTTTCATATAAATTTTTAAGAGACTCTAGTCTTCTGTAATTACTATCTTTTTCCATAAAATTTATTCAATTAATTGAATTTCTAAATTAATATCGTGAGGAATTGGTACTCTCAATAATAAATGTAATGCTCTTTCATCTGCGTTTAAATCAATAAGTCTCTTATGAATTCTCATTTCATATCTTTCCCATGAAGCTTTTCCTTCTCCTTGAGGTGACTTTCTTACAGGAACTACTAAATTTTTTGTAGGTAATGATATTGGACCTGCTAACTTTGTTTTTGTTGTTTTTGATATATTTTTGATTTGGTCTATAACTGTGTTTAACTTTTCTAAGTTTGTTCCGTATAATTTTATTCTTGCTGTTGGCATTTTAAACTTGATTTGGTATTATTTTAAAAGCTTTTGGATTAAAAAAATCGAAAGGGGGTAAACCCCTTTACGATATTATGCTGCTGTAACGTCAATACATTTACCAGCTGCTACTGTTCTACCCATATCTCGAATAGCAATTCTAGATAATTGTGGGAAATCAGCTGCCTTTTCAATACAAGTTGGCTTGTTAGGAACACATCTAATTTCTGCGAAATCACCGTTTCTTAACATATCTGGATTCTTTTCCATTGTTTCACCAGTTCTTGGATCGATTTTTCTGATAATTTCTGTAACTCTACATGATACTTGTGCTGTATTTATGTGAAATACAGGTGAATATCCAACAGTTAATACGGATGGATGATTCATTATCATAATTTGTGCTACAAATTCTTTAGCTACAGTCGGAGGATTTGATGCTTCTCCAAGCATATCTCCTCTTTTCATATCGTTTTTACCTAAACCTCTAATAGAGATTCCTACGTTGTCACCAGGTTGTGCTTGTTGCATTTGTTCGTGATGCATTTCGATAGTTTTTAATTCACCTTCTTTTTTAGCAGGCATAACTACCATTTTTGAACCAAGTTTCATAACACCAGTTTCAATTCTACCTACTGGAACTGTACCGATACCTGTGATTGTATATACGTCTTGTACAGGCATTCTTAATGGTAAGTTTGTTGGTAATTCTGGTGCATTTAAATTGTTCAATGAACTTAATAGCGGTTCTCCGGAATACCAAGACATATTATCTGATTTTTTCAGAATGTTATCTCCTGGAAGAGATGCTATTGGTACAATTGGAACTTTACTTACGTCCCATCCGTAACCTGTTAATAATTTTTTAACATCGTCTTGTACTGCATCAAATTTTGCTTGATCGTAGTTAACAATATCCATTTTATTAACTGCAACAATTAATTGACCTACACCTAAAGTTTTAGCTAAGAAAGCGTGTTCTTTAGTTTGTTCATTAACTGAATCGTTTGCTGCTACAACTAATACTGCTGCGTCAGCTTGGGATGTACCAGTGATCATGTTTTTAATAAAGTCTTTGTGACCAGGTGCATCGATAATTGTAAAGTTGTACTTATCTGTATCAAACTTTTTATAAGTTAGATCGATAGTAACTCCACGTTCTCTTTCTTCTTTAACTGTATCCATTACATAAGCAAATTCGAAACCTGCTTTTCCTAATTCTGCAGCTTTCTCTTTAAGCTTCTTCATCGTTTGTTCGTCGATTGCTCCAGAATCAAACATGATTCTACCGACTGTTGTAGATTTACCGTGGTCTACGTGACCAATTACTACTAAATTAATGTGTGGTTTTTCTGCCATTTTTTTCCTCTAATATAAGCATTATATGCTAGTTTTGATTAATAAATGAGCTTTATAAATATTTTGGTGAGATTAAAATTAGTCCAAATCCGGAGTAGGTTCTTCTTCTTTCATACCTTTTCTTTGTCTAATCTTTAAAGCTACATTCTTTTGTAATTCAAAAGGCAATCTTTCAAAATTTTGTTCAATTAAGAACCATGATCCTCTTCCGCCGGTACTTGCTCGAAGAGATGAAGTAAATCCGAAACTTTCAGCTACTGGAACTTTTGCTGTAATATTTAACGCTCCTTGATCTTGTTCAGTATCAACCAATTGTCCTCTAATGCTTTGAACTAATTTAGAAATATTTCCAAGATAGTCAATTGGTGAATCGATTCTCATAGTTTGAATTGGTTCGTATAGAACTGTACCTGCAGTTAACATAGCATTATATATAGCATTTCTCATAGCAGGTATAATTTGAGCCGGACCTCTATGAATGCTATCTTCNTGAAGTTTAGCATCAAGTAATTTAACAATTACTTTACCGCACGGTTCTTTCGATAAAGGACCACCTTTTGCGGCTTCTCTAAACGATTCTAGAACAAGTTGAATAATTTCATTGATATAAACTATACCTCTTGTTGAATCCATAAATATACATCCGTTNAATATTTCTCTGACTTTCTTAGCATCATCACGTGCCATTCCATTTTTAACTAATTCTTCAACCATTTCTTTTTGATTTTTCTTTTTAATTTGACCTTCAGGTATATCCCCCGAGTTAATTGCTTCAAAAAGTTTGTCATCCATAGGTTCGACTGATACAAATAAATGATTATGTTTATTTGGNGACTTACCCATAAGTTTTGGTGATAGTTTGCTGACTGATTCNCTATATACAACAATAGGATCTGATGTAACAATGTCAATTCCTTTATCTCGAGTAATTAAATGTTCTTTAATTTCTAAATGTAATTCTCCTAAACCTGCAATAATATTTTCTCCAGTTTCTTGGTTAATAGTAACTTTCAAAGTTGGGTCTTCTTTTTCTAAATTTCTTAAAACGTCAATTAATTTTGGTAAATCTTTTGGATTTTTTGCTTCGATAGCCTTAGATACTACTGGTTCAAATAAGTGTGATATTGCTTCAAATCCTTCTATTGATGAATCTGTTGTAATTGTTTCACCAGCTTGAGCAGCCTTCATACCAACAATACCCGCAATATTTCCTGCTGGTACTGAATCAACAACTAATCTTGAACCGCCTTTTGCTAATACAATTTGTTGTGTTCTTGATTTTGTATTTGCATTAACTAAGTTAACTTCCATACCTTTCTTTAAAGTACCGGAGAAAACTCGTCCATATGCAATTTCTCCTGCTTGAGGATCGATTATAACTTTTGTAACAACAAAAACTAATGGACCGTCGCTATTTGACTCCATTAAAGATTTTCCTGCAGGTGATTCCTTATCACCTTGCCATAATTTTGGTATTCTATAAACTTGAGAATTTCTTGGGCTTGGTAGATGTGTAACTACTGTGTCTAAAACTGCTTCGTGTAGCGGCATTGCTTTTCTTAAACCAATAGGGTCATCTTTTTCATAATAACTATAAACATCTTTGAATCCAAGATTCTTTGCCTTCATCATACCAATTGATAAAGCCCAGTTTTGATATGCTGAACCAAAGCAAACACTACCGTCTTGTACGGAAACTTGCCATTTTTCTTTATATTCTTCTGGAGCATAAGTTCTAATTAATTTGTTAACATTTTGTATTATTTTTACAAATCTTTCTTGCATTTGTTGAGGTGTTAATTGTAATTCTTTGATTAATCTGTCTACTTTGTTGATAAATAAAATTGGCTTTACTCTTTCTTTAAGTGCTTGTCTAAGAACTGTTTCAGTTTGAGGCATAGTACCCTCGACTGCACATGCTAAAACTATAACTCCGTCAACTGCTCTCATAGCTCTTGTTACTTCCCCACCAAAATCAACGTGACCTGGTGTATCAATTAAATTAATTAAATAATCTTTTTCTTGTACTCTATGCATCATAGAAACATTTGCACTGTAAATAGTAATACCTCTTTGAGCTTCCTCTTCATCGAAATCTAATGCTCTTTGTTTACCTGCTAGGTCTTGTGAAATCATTCCTGCTCCTGCAAGTAAATTATCTGAGAAAGTTGTTTTTCCGTGATCAATATGTGCTGCAACACCGATATTTCTAATTAACTCAGGATGCTTCATACCTTCTAAAATTTGACTTGTTAAGTCCTTAGCCATTTTAGTTAATAATATGATACTTTTATATAGTTTTTGGCTATACAATTTATTTAGATCTCATCTCTTGTATAATAATTGAAACTTTTTTTCCATCGGCCTTTCCGGAGGTTTCTTTCATTATTAATCCCATAATGGCTCCGGTGGTCATATCTGGATTTTTTTCAAGTATTTTGGTTATGGTGGTTTTTAACTCCGAATCAGAAATTGGTTTATATTCCATATAAATCTCTTCAATAAGTTCTCCTTTACAAAAACGTTCTATTAACGGCGATATACTTTTTTTTGTTATCTTATTTTTTGAAAGTAATTCAAAAATTTTTATAATTAAATCATCCGGAAACTCTAAATTTTCAAGCCTTAATTTTCGTTTAACTTCTTTCAAAGTATCAATTAAAGTTGTTGCTAATAAAGTATAATCTTCTTTATAATTTATTTTATCAAATAATTCTGTTTTATCGGAATTAGCTAATTTTTTTGATATCTCTTCATTAATTCCTAGTTTCATGTAATTATTGATTCGATCTTCAATAAGTACTGGTATTTCTAATGAATCAATGTATTTTTTTGATATTCTAATTAAAGGTAAATCTGTTTCGGGATACATNCGAGATGATCCGGGCATTGGNCGAAGATACTTTGAAGTGAAGTCGCTTTTTATGTTTCTAACATGAGAAGATTCTTTTCTATTGATTTTTATTTCTTCCATCTGTCGTGATATCTCATTATCAATGATTTTTGTAATTGAATTAATATCTTGAACACCTTTTAATTCAACTCGATTGGTATTTTTTATCGAAATGTTAACATCCTGTCTAATTGTTCCTATTCCTCTCATTACTTCATTTGTTGAACGTAGTATCATTCCAATTTTTTTAGCAACCTCCAATACATGATCTGGATCTTTCATATCNGGTCCAGTTGTAATCTCGATAAGGGGAATTCCTAATCGATCTAGCCTAAAAGTAACTGAGTCTTTTGTTTCAGAAATTCTTCTTGCAGAATCTTCTTCAATTATAACTGAATTAATGCTAACTTTTCCTTTTGATGTGTTGATATATCCATTAATTCCCACTATACCTGTTCTTTGAAATCCGCTGGTATTTGAACCATCTATTACTGTTTTTCTCATAATTTGAACGGCAGGAATAATCTCGCAATTTAAAATTTTTGAAACCTTGATTGCTGTTTCTAAAGCAGATTTTGAAATTAATTTTGGAGGTTCTTCATCCAATTCTACTAGTGATGTTGAATTATTATGAATCTCATAAAAATAATCTAAGTTTTTTTTAGATTGATATTGAGCAGCAACATCTTCTTCACCATATTCGTTTGATGATTTTCGAAGATTACGTTTTATTTTTCTATCTGGATTATTTGAATTTAGTTTAGAATNTACATTTGAAAATAATTTTCTTCCCTTTANTTGTTGGTGTATTTCAATTCCGCATTTTAATCCCAAAGAGTTATAATCCATATAAATATGAACTATTAATATTTATAATACTTACAAATTAATAAAGAAAATCATTTGGGTGGGATGATTCAGAATATTCTCCGCTTATATTATCTTTCATTTTCTGTTTTATATCCGATTCAGGAAAATTTCCTAGTACCCACGATAATTTTATGTATGCCGTTTCAGGCAAAATATCATCTAAATATGTTACTCCGTGGTTGAATAAATTTCTTCCACTTGAATATACATAAGGGTTAACTGATCCGTAATTAGCTTGAGAAGTCATTCCTATAAATATACCTTCCTTTATCATATTTGTAATTTGATTAAGAAAATTTGAATTAACATGTCCAAGACCTGTACCTTCAATGATTAATCCTTTATATTTTTTTGAAGAATAATAATTAAAAATTTCTGCATTCATCCCCGGATGGTATTTAATCAATGCCACTTTTTCGCTAAATTTGTTAATTAACGTTGGTTTATTTGAATGNCTTAAAACATGTTTTGAGTGTTTTTCTATTTTACCGTTGGGATACACTTTGGCAATAGGAACTGAGTTAATTGGTCTAAACGAATCTCTTCGAGTAGTATGCATCTTTTTTACTTTATTACCTCGATTAACTAAACAAAAATTATCTTCAGAAGATCCGTGCATAACTGTAACAACTTCGGCAATATCTGAATTTGCAATGTGAAGTCCGCAAATTAAATTCATTCCTCCGTCGAAACTACCTCTGTCCGATGATCTTTGTCCTCCTACAAAAACAACAGGTTTACCTAGTTTTTGTAATGAAAAAGATAGTGCTGCAGAGGTATAGTGTAATGTATCTGTACCGTGAGTTACTATCACTCCCCTGACATTTTCTTTACATAACTCTTTATAGACAGATTCTGATATTATTTCCCAATCATTTATGGANAAGTCTTCGCTAAATTTGGTTAAAATCTGGATAGTATTGATATTTGCAATTTTTCTAATTTCTGGCAATTTTTGTAATAATTTAGATGGTTTTGTAATGGGAGTTACAGCACCTGTTTTATAATCAACTTCGGAAGCAATAGTGCCTCCTGTTGAAATAATAGTTATATTTGGTAATGAATTATTCTTTTCTGTACTGGTTGTTTTCTTAATAGAAAATTTTGGTTTAGATATAACTTTTACCTTACATTTATTTTTTGGTAATCCTATATTGTAACCTGAATCTAGTTTTAATAAAATTATTTTAGAATCAGATGATTCAATTAACGTTCCAATAAATTTATTTGATTCATAATCTATACTTACTTTTGAACCATATTCCATAATATACTTGAATCTTGTTAATATAAAAAATTTGAGGTAAAACCTCAAATTTAACTTAACATATCTAGACCTAATTCGTTATCAACTCTAACTGTATTTACNGGTGTCCTTGATAATCTATTTTGTCCAAGAACNTATGGAGATCTAACTCCGGTAATAATAGTCATTACACGTAGCTTTCCTCTCATTTCATCATCAATTCTGGCACCCCAGATGACGTTTGCATCAGCGTCTAAACCGGCAGTAATTAATTCACCAACTCTTTCTGCCTCATCCAAAGTCAGATCTGGTCCTCCCGTAATATGAATAAGTGCACCTGATGCGCCCTCATAACTTACTTCCAATAAAGGATTTGATAATGCTCTTTTTGTGGCTTCTTCAACACGCTTATCCGAATCCGATTCTCCGATACCTGTTACTGAAACTCCGCCTGCAGACATTATAGCTCTTACGTCCGCATAATCTAAATTGATTAGAGAAGGTACAGAAATAATTTCAACAATACTCTTTATCATAGTTGATATAAGTTCGTTTGCAACAGCAAATGCTTGTTGTATAGGCAAATTACCTGCAATTGAAGAAAGTCTGTTATTATCAATAACAATTACTGTATTACATACTTCTCTTAATTGTTTAAGTCCCCATTCTGCTTTATCAATTCTCGCTTTTTCTATTGAAAATGGCATTGTAACTACTCCGATAACAATCGAATTTGTTTCTTTTGCAACTTGTGCTACAACTGGAGCTACACCGGTACCGGTACCGCCTCCCATTCCTGCACATACAAAAACCATATCTGAACCTTGTAATGATGACTTTAATTCGTGAATTTGTTCTCTTGCTGATTGAGCTCCCACTTCAGGTATTCCACCTGCACCCAATCCTCTTGTTGTATCTCTACCAACAAGTATTTTTTTATCTGCTTCTCTGTGATCAAGATGCATTTTATCGGTATTTACGGCAATTATTTCGGCACCCTTTACTCCCTTTTTATATAACCAATCTGCCATATTATTTCCGGCTCCACCACAGCCGATAACTTTTATATTTGCTTGTCCCACTGTAGATTCAACTGTTGAACCTGTTGAGTCTTCCATATTGCTTAACGCGTTTTGTACTAAAAAATCCATTTTTATTTTCCTGAGTCTTCTGACTTGTTTCAAAAATAAAACATTAGTTTATAAGATTATATATCATTTAATATATAATTTAAATTAATTATTTGAATTTTTTAATTAATTTAAATAATAATTTATCTGATTTATTTTCAAAGTTCGTAAATAATTTTTTTAATTTTTTATTTTCAAAAATTGGGAAAACCTTATCGGATCTTGCTTTTGTAGAATATTTTTCATAAAAAACATTCTTTATAATTCTTTTTCGTACCGCGGGTGATGTATTAAACTTAGGGTATCCCAATGTTATAATATTATTTACTAAAATATCGTCAGGTATACTTAATAACGATCTTAGTTTCTTTTGATCAAAACTATTAACTATTGCTCCGGCTAAATTAAATTCTGATGCAGTTAGTAAAATATTTTGGGAGATCATTGAACAATTTTGTATTGAAAATAATTCTGAGTCTCTTTTTGTATGTATTTTCTTATGCAACTTAGTATCTGAACACATTACTAAAACAACAGGGGCGTCTCGAATCCAATTCTGATTATTCGATATTTCTGCGATTTTTGAAATTGTATCTTCTGTTTCAACAAAAATTACTCGAGTTGAAGCAATATTCTCAACTTCATATGCCGCATAACCTGCCTCCAATATACCAAAAATTAATTCATAGGATATTGGTTTTCTCTTATATGAATATTCTTGTTTTATTTGAAATATATTTTCTAATGTATCCATATAAATAGATGATAACTGTATTAATAAAAATAACTAATATTTTAAATTAATTAATTGAATTATAATATGAACTTTAATGATTTATCCCTCAAATTAGATGAAATTAGTCAAAATTCTAGCTTATTAAGGAAAGTAGATATTATCTCAGAACTATTATCAAATTCACATGAGAAAGATATAACAAATATAATATACATTCTCCAGGGAAAATTTGCACCAGAGTATGAAAAAATTAAACTTGGAATTTCAAACAAACTCATTTTGAAATCACTTTCTAAAGTATCCGGAATTGACATGGGCATAATTGAAAAAATGTGGGCGGATGTGGGAGACATCGGTCAGTTATCTTATGATATAATAAAATCTAAAAAACAAAATAATCTATTCAATGATAAACTAATGACCTCCGAATTAATTGAGCAATTAAATAAAATGTCAAAGTTGGAAGGTAAGGGTTCCACTGAGGAAAAAATAAAAATTTTAATTAAATTGTATAGTAAATCTGAAGCAAATTCTGTTAAATACATAACACGAATGTGTATTCAGGATATGCGAATAGGTGCTGGTTTTGGAGTTATAAGAGATTCTATTTCAAAATCATTTAATATTGAGAAAAAAATAATTCAATCTTCTTATGATATATACCCCGACATAGCAAATATTGCACATTTAATCAAAAAAAATGGAATTAACTTTTCAAAAAACATTAAAATGTCTCCCGGAAAACCAATCAAGGTGATGCTATTTCAGAAAGCAAAGGATGTTGAATCTTCTTTTGAAAAGCTCGGAAAGGAACTTTCTGCAGAATATAAATATGATGGATTTAGATTACAAATTCATCGAAACAATGATGAAATAAAATTGTTTACTCGAAATTTAGAAGAAGTTTCAAAACAATTTCCAGATATAATTTCAATTGTAAAGTCCAATATTAAATCTAAAAATTTTATAATCGACTGCGAAGCAATTGGAATAAATCGAAAGAATGGTTCATGGATGCCATTTCAAAAAGTTTCTCGTAGAATTAAGCGAAAATATGATATTGATAAAATTATAGATGAAATACCTATTTCATTGCGAGTATTTGATATTATATATGAAAATAATAATCTCATTAATACTAAATTTTATGAACGTAGAAAAATATTGGAAAATATTGTGAAACATAAAAAAGATTACATAGAACTTTCTGAGCTAATTATTACTAACTCATCTGATGAACTAAACAAATTTTACAAAAAGTCACTTAAAGACGGGGCGGAAGGTATCATGTTAAAGAATCTTTCAGGAATATATAAGCCCGGTTCAAGAGTCGGATTTGGATTGAAAATGAAGCCAACAATGGAAAATCTTGATTTAGTTATAACTGGCGCAGAATGGGGTACTGGTAAACGTGCAAATTGGTTAAGTAGCTTTGAACTTTCTTGCAAGAATAAAGATAACTTCTTAACAATTGGTAAAATGGGAACTGGAATTAAGGAAAAAGATGAGGAAGGNGTAAGTTTTGGACATTTAACAAAACTATTAACTAAATTTATAATATCTGAATCAGGTAAGACTGTAAAANTAAAACCGGGTATTATAGTTGAAGTAGCTTATGANGAGTTACAAAAATCTGAAAACTATAATTCAGGATATGCATTGAGATTTCCTAGATTTGTAAGGCTCAGGGAAGATTTATCTCTCGATGATGTTGATGATTTAACTAAAATTAAATCTTTATAATTTCATATTTGAAACATATGTTCTAAATATGATTTGGATGTTTAATTATTAAAACATAGTTTTGAAATGTAGTTCAATATCTGAAAAGGGGTTTTTATTTCAAAACACTTTTATAATAATGTTTCATAATTAAAACATGAAACAAGCTCTTTTAGCCAGTATTTTTGATGAAAAAATAGTAACAATACTTTCAGAATTATTAAAAAAAAGGGGNAGATTTTATCTTAGAGATTTATCAAGAGATACAGGCGTTAGTTTGGCTACAACATACAGAATAATTCAAAAACTTAAAGAGTCAAATATTGTATACAAGGACGGAAAAGAAAAAATAGAGTTTTATGAAATAAATAGAAATTCAGATGAATTTAAGATATTAAAAAATATATTTTATTCCGANGAATTAGAAACCTATACTAAAATTAAAAATAAACTATCTGAAGATTACAAAGATGGATTTAAAATATATATTGATAAAAANGACAAAAACAAGATTATAATTGTAAGCTCAATAATTGCGGAAGATAATTATCTAAAGTTAAAAAATGAATTTATTGATTCAAATATACTTTACTTTAGTAATTCAAAATTTTTGGAGCTTAGAAACGCTGATTTTATTAAACTAGAAACTTTAACCGAGGTTTAATTGAAGAAATCATTATAAAGAAAAATTAAAATAATCATATAAGGTAATTATAATGATAATAAATGAAGAATTNTTGAANAAAATACGACAATATTTTTCTCTTAATTTATATGAAGTAAAACTTTGGACTGCAATACTNTCTCGNGGTATGTCAACTGCAGGNGAATTGAGTGATATAGCGGATGTTCCTCGATCNAGAACTTATGACGTACTTGAAAGTTTAGAAAGAAAGGGTTTTGTAATTGTTAAACCTGAAAAACCCATAAAATATATTGCCATACCTCCTCGAGAAGTAATAACTCGAGTACATAAAAAAATAGAAAAGGATCTGGAAAAATTTTCAAAAAGACTAGAAAAAATTTCTAATTCTGATATTATGGATGAATTAAATGAATTATATAATCAAGGTATCGAACCCATGCAAATAACGGATTTCTCCGGGGCATTGAAAGGCAGACATAATATATACGATCAATTATCTTACATAATTAAAAGTGCACAATCTTCTGTTGATATAATAACGAGTGAAGACGGTATAATTAGAAAATTAAGATCATTGAGACCGATATTCGAAAAAGCAATTTATCGAGGAATTAANATAAGAATTATATCTCCTAAACTAAATAAATCTGATCTTAATTTTGAATTAAATGAAAATATTGAAGTAAAGAATCATCCGGATATAAAATCAAGATTTTGTATTGTTGATGGAAAAAATGTAGTATTTATGTTAACTGATGATATGGAAACTCATCCTTCATACGATATTGGTTTTTGGGTAAATTCATCATATTTTGGAAATACATTAAAAAATTATTTTGAACATAAATGGATTGAAAACTTTAATTTAAATGATGAAGAATTGAGTGATTAATCGAAGTTTTTTTAAACTCAAATTATGGGATTTTTTATGAAGAATCTAGTAAATACATTACTGAAAGAAAAAAAACTGTCTAAAAAGAAGATTGAATCAATAAAACGAAGTTGGTCAAGAGAAACTAAAAATAAAATGCCACTTAATTCAGAAATTTGGTCTGTGTTGAATGAAGAAGAACAACATAAATTAAGGCCCTTCCTTAATACGAAACCTGTCAGAAATCTTGCTGGTGTTTCCGTTATAGCAATAATGCCAAAACCGAATGGTTGTCCTGCCAGATGTACTTTCTGTCCCGAAGGTAAAAATGCACCAAAATCATATACTGGTTTTGAACCTTCCACTATGAGATCAATGAGAAATAATTATGATTCTTTTAAAATAGTTTCAGAAAGAATTAATTCATTAAGTAAAACTGGACATATAACNGACAAAAATGAATTAATAGTTCAAGGNGGAACTTTNCCGTCCTACGATTGGGACTATCAAAAGGAGTTCATAAAAGGTGCNTTTGACGGATTTAATGGTAAAGTATCTAAAAGTTTGTCTGAAGCAAAAAAAATAAATGAAACTACAGAAAATCGATGTATTGGACTTACCATAGAAACAAGACCGGACTGGATATTCACTGACAAATTCTTGGAATTGGGTTGTACAAGAATTGAAATGGGTCTTCAAGCACCATATGATGATGTGCTTAATGCAGTTAATNGAGGTCATAGTGTTCAAGATTTCAAAGATGCTGTAAGGGAACTTAAAGAAGCTGGATTTAAAATATTGTATCATTTAATGCCTGGACTTCCTAATTCAACCTTGGAAAGAGATCTAAAAGCAATTGATATGATATTTGAAGATGAAGAGTTTAAACCCGATATGTTTAAGATTTATCCAACGTTAGTTATGCCAAATACTGAATTATATGATCAATGGAAATCTGGCGAGTATAAGCCGAAAGATGAAGAATACTATTCAAAAATTATAGATTATGCATATAAAAAATCTCCAAAATGGGTAAGATTAATGAGAGTACAAAGAGATATACCGTCTCAGCATATTGGAGCCGGTCCAAAGAAAGGTAATTTAAGAGAAATTGTAGAAAATAAACTAATAAAGGAAAATCATCCAATCAAAGAAATAAGATTTAGAGAATCTGGNCAAGTATANAAAAGAAAAAAAATAACTCCNAAAAATGTTNAATTATTCGTTGAAAAATATAGAGCNAGCGGAGGAGATGAATATTTCATTAGTGCTGAAGACTCTGAAAATGATATTTTACTTGGATTTTGCAGACTGAGATTAGGAGAACGTTCTGAAGCAATGATAAGAGAACTTCATGTTTATGGATCCGTTACAGAAATTGGAGAAGATGGTAAAGATACTCAGCATAAAGGATGGGGTTCAAAATTACTTAAAGAGGCTGAAAAAATAGCAAAAAATAATGGAAGAACGGAAATGTTAGTTATATCCGGAGTGGGAGTAAGAGAATATTATAAAAATGTGCACGGATATAAATTAAAGGATCATTATATGTGGAAAGAATTATGAAAATATTGAAAGTAAAAAATGGAACATCATACTTGTTGAAAAGGTTGGGAAAACGAGGGTTAACTAAAACTTCAAATCAAAAAAAATTTGTGCCTTTCAAATACAAAAAAACAATTGTAGTTGAGAGTTCTGAGAATTTTGAGTCTATGAAAAAAGATGTTCAATCTGCTGGTGAATCTTTCATCGACATAATGAAGCAAGCTGATTCGAAGGTTCAAATCAAGGTTGAATTCAATAACAAACAAAAGATGAATCAGTTACTAAATAAATATTTCTGAACATAATCTTTATAAAATATATAAATAATCTAAAATTAAAGCCCCGTAGTGTAGTGGTCAATCATTCGAGACTTTGGATCTTGAGACCCCGGTTCGAATCCGGGCGGGGCTANTTTTATTCTTCAATAACTTCAGTAGCAGCTTTATACTCTGACCTTAAAATTTTAAGTTCTTCAATTTCTGAATTTAATTTATGCATTTCTTCATCTAAATTAGACAAAAATTCATAATTATTTATTTCCAATAATGGCTTTCCGTCTTCAGAAATAAAATTCATTGACAATGCAGCATCATATGAATATTTATCACCGGACTTAGACTCAAAAGAATATTCTTTTTCTTCTTTTACTATTTTTATAATTTCTTTAACTCTTTTCTCCTTGTATCTTTGATATATTTCAAGGAGCCTTCCGCGATTTAATTTCCAAAAATAAATATACCACCATTTTTTTTCTTCATCTCTTTCTTTGGTATATTCTACAAATCCAACTTCCTTTAACTTATATAATGCTTTTCTGGCACCATTAATCTTAACTTCTAACTTCTCAGCTATATCGTTTTCAGAAATAATATCATTTTCAATTAAAATATTTAGAACTCTCTCTGTATTTTCTTCAAGTTCAAAATTCATATTACTTAATATTTGTTTAATCTGATCAATATCCAACATTTGTAATTACCTAAGCTAATGCTATTAAATAAAGGTTTGTGTGATTGGTCTCAACAAACTCCAAATTAATAACAGAAATGTAATGAGAGAAACATAAATAAATACTTTGTTTTGATAATATTTTCCGAATATTTTTCCAGAAAGCTCATAAAACATCTTTCCGCCGTCCAATGGACCAAGGGGTAATAGATTAAATAGACCTACTCCTATGCTCAAAATAGAGAAATAATACAGGAAACTTATTAAATTCAATATTAATGATATAAAATTGTTGGAAGAATCATAGTTTAATTGAAATCCAATTCCAAATTTAGCCGGATTAGCTTCGTCAATATAAACTGAATTTACGTCAAAAGTTTTACCGGATTCAGTTTCAATTATTATCGAATCGCCCTTTTTCTTTGACTTAAAAATTTTTGAGTAGTCATTTACGGGCATATTATCAAGATATGTTATTTTATCTCCAACGGCCAATTCTGAAGAAGAAATAGGATAATCTTCAATTAAGTAGTTTACTTCCAAATTATCAATCTCAACTTGATCGGNTACATAAAATGATAATGAAAAAATTGCCAATGTTGCAATTACTGCNGTCAAAATATTTGCAAATGCACCTGCTGAATAAATTGCTACTTTCTTAAATGAATTTAATTTATTTAATTTACGTTCTTCGGGTTTAACAAAAGCAAAAGGTAAAATTGTTAATAACCCAAAACCGCTAGATTTTACATTAACTCCATAATAATATGATATTACACCGTGTGCAGTTTCATGAATAATTAATAATAAGAATATTGCTAATAAACCATACCAGAATGGCAAATAGAATTCTGATCCGGGTATTCTTACTCCGGGGATAACTGGTGAAACGGAGGCAGTTTTGCTAAATAAACTATCAATTAATATATATAACATAAAAAATGATCCTAAATAGCCAAATATTATTGANGGGTAGATAAAAAAATTCCAATTAAATTTTTTTGATAAACTTTTCATTAAATTTAATCCGTATTTACCTTCATTAATAAGAATTAATCCTTTTCTTTCAAATAGCCCAATCTTTATTGAAAAAATAAAAAATAATATGTAAATTAATAAAAATAAATTTAGATCCATATACATATGAATCTTGGTATTGTATAAAAAATTTATCCTCGCTTATATTGAGAAATTATTTCTACTGTNTCAATATGTGATAAAAATAAACCTCTGCAACATTGTCTTTTCAGTCCTGNATCATCTAANGCCTTCTTTAANTCTTNTTTTGAATCATATTTTTCTTTAAACTCTTCCCATACNTGAGAAACCGGTTTACCACATGAAAAACATCTTATTGGAATTATCATTATCTATAGGATTTTTGTCTCTTGGCTCTAGGAGAAGATTTATTTGGTTTATGTGGTTCATTTCTTCTAACATCTGCAACAAGTAAATGTCTGTCGTAATTTAGATAAGCTTTTTTTAATTCTTCTGAACCAGTATATTCAACTAGTCCTTTAGCAATAGCTAATCTTGCTGCTTCAGTTTGCCCTGACTGTCCTCCACCTTTAATATTAACATTTATATCAATTGATTTTGCTAAATCACCGGATATTAAAATAGGTTCTTCAATTCTTTGTTTGTACATCATCGGAGACATGTTTGGTAAAAAAACTGAATTAACAAAAACACTACCATTACCTTTTTTTAGTATAGCTTTTGCTACTGCTTTCTTTCTTTTTCCAGTTGCAATAATAATTTTATTTGTCATATTTACCAATTAATCTTGAAAGATCTCCTAATTTTGTATAGTTTGATGATTTTAATCTTGTTAAATTTGCATCATCTAAAGTTTGAATATTTTGGTCTTTTAATTCTTCTGGTGTACCGATATAACACATTACTCTTTTATATGCTTCTCTGCCTCGGGCTAGCTTATGAGGTAACATTCTTTTTATTGATCGTCTTAATATTCTGTCTGGCATTCTCGGAGTGAAAGGACCGTGAAATGGTTTTCCGATATTTTTAAAATTTCCAAACTTAGACATTAATGTTGTTTTTGATCCAGTTAAAACTGCTTTTTCACAATTTATGATCTTAATTTCTTTACCCAATAGTAATTGTTTTGCAACGTGACTAGATAATCGTCCAACAACAAGATCGGATGCATCATAAACTATCATGCTACTAACCTCAAAGTATTACCGTTAGAATCTTTCATTGCTAAATCATGTAAGGACACAACTTTTGAACCGGAATTTTTTATTTTTGTTAAAACTGCTTCTGAAAATCTCCAACAAGAAATTGTTAATTTTTTATCCAGTTGTCCACCTGCAACTAATTTTCCAGGAATAACGACAATATCTCCATCTTTATAATCATTTAACTTGCCTAAATTAACGGTAATTCTTTTTCTTGCAGGTACAGATAATAATTCTGAAACTTTTTTCCAAAAATTTGATTTCTTCTTAAGACTAGCTATAAGAATTCTTAAATTGACGTTTGATGTTCCGTACATTTTTTCTCCTATGTTATGCAGAGGACAGGACTCGAACCTGCGTAGGCACTAAGCCAATGGGACCTAAACCCATCCCGTTTGACCACTCCGGCACCTCTGCGTGCTCAAAGTTTGTAAGCATCTAAAGACGCTTGAACTTCAGCTAATGCCTGAGATAGTATATCTTTTGGTGTCATTTGACCCCATGATTCTATCACGAATATGAAATTGTCTAAATCCTTTTTAAATTTATCTATTTTTTGACTATCAATCATTTGTCTTAATTCTTCCAAAGATTCATTTCCTTTTGCGTTTTTTGGATAATGGAAGTAATATATATTTCCTGGACTCCACTTCATATGTTCTTTTCCTTTTCCAAGTTTAGCTACTGCGTGAAATTCCAATTCTTGATTTTTTGAAAGCATTATAATTGGAGCATGTGGATTAACAAACTCTACTCCTTTTCCGATTATTTCAATATCTTTTGCTCTAACTGTATGTGGACCTTTTTTATGTAATTTAAATTCAATTTTGGGATCATCTAAATCTTTTATTGCTGGATCTGCTTTGATAACTAATAATCCTAATCTATGTGCGATTAATTCATCATACATTACAGAATTGTTACTGGTAAAATAAACATCTTCGATTGCAAAAGTATCTAAGTTATAAGAAGCCGACCTTCTTAGTATATTCATAAATTCTTCTGTTGTATTTTCAAATTTTAAATGTAATTCATTTTCTGTTGAGTTTAATTCAGTAAACTTCATACTCTTCTACCTCTTCTTCCACCTTTCTTTCTACATCCACCATGTGGAATTGGCGTAACATCTTCGATTGATAATATTTTTATTCCGTTTTTAGTTAATGTCCTAATTGTTGGTTGAGCTCCTGGTCCCGGATATCTTGATCCATTATGTCCTCCTTGTGCTCTAACTCTTACGTGTAATTGTCTCATACCTTTCTCTTTAATTGATTCAGCAATTCTTTTTGCTGCAACAACTGCTGTATTTGCATGAGCTTCTAATCTTTGTTGTTTTGTTATTTGTCCTCCTGATACGATGGATAATGTCTCAGATCCTGTTATATCAGTAACATGAATTATTGTATTATTATATGATGAATATATATTTGCAATTCCAACATAATCTTCTTTTGCCATCTTATTTAGCTACCTCCGGAGTTTCAGTTGATTTAACGCTTAAATTTTCTTTTACTTCAACTTCATCTGTATTTTTTGTCTTTGATTCTACTACAGTGGTTAATACTGGAGAAAATCCGTTCTTGTATTCTATTTTATCTTTTTCATTTATTAAATAAGACGGTGATGAAATTATTTTACCATTTACTGAAATTTTTTTATGTAGAATAAATTGTCTTGCTTGTTTAATACTATTTGATAAATTTTTTTTATAGACTACTGTTTGTAATCTTCTTTCAAGAACATCTCTTAATTGTAAGTTTAAAATATCACTTAACTTTGATCCTGTTTTAACTAAATTTAATCTATTTAATTTTTGAATTAAAATCTTTGAATTGCTATCTTTTTTTTCTCCTCTTAATTTTGTAATTTCTCTTGCTTGTTTTCTGAAATTTCTTAATATTGATGCATTTTTCCAAATTTGCTTTTTATTTGTTAAACCATATTCTTCAATGATTTTTCTTTCTTCTTCAATTCTTTGAGCTTGCCAAGGATGGTTTGGCGTTTCATACTTTCTTCTTTGTTTTCTTACTAATCCCATTATTTCTTATCTTTCTTTCTAGTTGCTACACCGGCCTTTCTACCAGTTGATTTTGTACTTTGTCCTCTTACTTTCTTTGAACCTGCAGCATGTCTAACTCCCTTATATGTTTTAATTTTTCTTAATAATCTAATATCAAATTGTTTTCTTAAATCTAAATCTGAAGAAAGTAAATGTTGATCTTCACCTGATGCTCTATCTTTTCTTCTATTGAATAGCCAAACTGGTATTCCATATTTTTGAGGATTTCTTAAACAATCTTCAATTTCATTTATTTTTTCTTGAGTGTAATCTCCGCACTTCATTTTTCTATCTAATTTTAGTTTATAGCAGATGGCGTTGGCTGTCATAAAAGAAGAACCCTTAGGTAGCGTCAGAGCGTGTCCCATAGGTATTTTTCCAGATATATCTTTATCTCCTAATCTTATAATTTCTCTGTAATTTGCTTTATCAGCCATGACTTTCTATTTTCAGTGTCATTTTTAAAGCTTTTGATAAATATTTTCTAACAAAAATAAAAAACATGATACGCCGAGAGTGGGATTTGAACCCACGATCCCGATGGGACAAGATTTCCAATCTTGCGCAATACCTGGCTATGCGATCTCGGCCTGAGTATCTGCTTCAATATATGTTTAAAAAGTTAATTAATTTTATATAGGCGCGATATATGATTTAATATGAGGAATAAAATAAATCGTCATCTTCACAAAGATGAAAAATTAATGTATGTTGAAGTTCCCTCTTGGATGAAATTTCATAGAGAATTAGTTTTTTCACCATTAATTTTTCCATTAATACATGCATTTCTAAAAAAGATATCAACGCATCTTGTAATAACAAATGATAGAGTCATTGCGAGGCATGGTATTATTGGTGAGCATTCGAAAGGAGTTAAATTTAATAATATAGTTTCTGTAAAAGTTCACCAACCGGCATTTGGTTCTATATTTAATTATGGTCACATACATCTATATACTCAATCCGGTGGACATTCTGACTTAGTATTTCACTATATAAAGAATCCAATAAAAGTAAAAAAGGTTATAGAAAAGGGCGTTAATCTAAATACTTCGGTAAAAGAACAGGAACACCGTTCCTAATATCAAATATTCTTTTACACTTCTTACATTCTAACTTATCTTTTTTTAATTTTAGATCCTCTTTATCATCTGGGCAACAAATTATCTCTAATAATTCTTTTTCCATATCATATTAAGTTAATGTAATTTCTAAAAGCTATCCCTTCGTCTTTATTCAAAAAATCATCAGAATTAGATTTTGATATTCCTATTCCGATTAATTCATTTGAGGTATTAAAAACTGCTATTTTACTATTAAGTTTTATATCTGAAGTAAATTTAAGAATGCCCTTAAAATAAATTGGTGATCCTTTGGACCAAGGAATTATTGCTCCGTCATCAATCCAAACTTTGTTTATATCCTTAACTGCATCCTCAAGAGGCCTAAAGCAATTGATGTTTTTTTTATTGAATAACTTAATAAATTTGTCTTTAGATAAACATTCATTTAATTTGAAGGGACCGCTTTTTGTTCGTTCTAGTTCGATCATATGTGCTCCTGTTCCCATTGATTCTCCCATATCATGAATTAATTTTCGGATATATGTTCCTGCTTGACAAAGGACTTTAAATTTTACAAGTCTGTTATTAATTGAAATTAGCTTTATTGAATATATATTTCTTTTTCTAACTTGTCTCTTTACGGCAGAAATTTTTGGTACTAATTGATCTATCTCTCCGGTGAATGATTTGAATGTTGATTCAATCATATCTTTGGTAAAATCCTTATGTACAATCATGGTTGCAATATATTCCTTTTTTGATAAAGATAGAATTGAAGAAATTTTATTTCCTCTATTTAATAGGATGGGCAAAACTCCAGTGGTATTAGGGTCCAGGGTTCCTGCATGACCTGCTTTATTGAATCCCAAGTCTAGTAAAAATCTGGTAAAATTTCTTGAAGATACACCTTTTTCTTTATTTAACAAAACTAATGAATGATTCATTAGTTCTTGAAAAGTTTTATTTTTATATTTTTTATAACTGGCTTTTTGACGAACAATAATTTTCATATTAATTTAATTTTAATATTTTTCTTAAAAAGGTTGAGAAAAAGATTGAAAATATAATATAGGTTCCCAACCAGCCTAAATTATATGGCCAGAATCCGAAAGAAAGTATAGTTTTTCCTTCCATGGTTTTTCTTAACCAGCTAAATACGATAAGAATTGGAATAAAGTAGTATTTCATTGGCCTAAAGGTCATTTTAATTTGCTTCATGGATAAATTCATCATCTTTGGTTGAATTTCCTTAACTTTTTCCAGATTATCTTTATTTTTTTTGAGTTCTGCTTGATATTTTTTAATATCTTTTTTTAACTCTTTCATCAAATTTTGATCAATGAGCATTTTATTGAATATGGTTATGATTAAAGAAACAAGGAATGCGACAAGTAATATAGTATAAAATGGATCCATTAGTCATCACTACTCATAATTTTCTTTAAAGAAGGATGCATATCCATTGCATGTTCTTTTGCAATACGTTCATAGAATTGATATATAATCATAACTGCCAATAATATTCCGGTACCTCTGCTTAAAGCGCCTAATAAATCTGCCAATGCTGCTAATACTCCGACTAATGCACCGCCCATTACAGTAAGACTAGGAATATATCTATTTAAAATTGACTCTAATACTCTCGCGTCACGTCTAAATCCTGGTATTTGTAATCCTGAACTTAAAATTTGTTTAGCTTGAGCATCGGCGGACATATTTGCTGTTTTTACCCATAATACAGAGAATAGTGCTGAACCAAACACAAGAATTAGTGTATAAACAATCGCCTGTAGAATTAATTCTCCAGATGCATTACCTAAGACTAATGACCTAACTACGTTTGGACTGTTTACCCATTTTACCAATCCTGTTGCAGGTGTACCGTCAATAAATGTTCCAAATATTGGTAAACCCCAATTCTCCAATAATCTTCCCCAAAGTTGGATATTTGCCATTAATGCAGCAACTAAAATAACTGGAATGTTGGAAGTATACATAAATTTAAGTGGCCATCTCATTCCGTGACCTCTCATTCTACCAAATGATAACGGTATTTCCACTTTCATTGAGGAACCATATATAGATATAACGAATACCAATATGGTTGCAAAAACTGCAACTAATGATAATAGAACTCCGGTGGCATCTCCACTTCCTAATGCCTGAATTAAATATGGAATTTTACCTACTGGAACATCAGGATTTAGAGGACTAGCAAAAGGACTAAATGCGGCTATAAATATTTCTCGAGAAACTCCTGCAGCAATAAATAAAGATACTCCTGAACCGAAACCCCATTTTTTGGCAACTCCGTCCATTAGAACAATCATGTATCCTCCAACGATCAATTGCATAATAAGTACTAATTCCATAAATTGGTAATTAAGGGCGCCAACTGCGGGAGCTAGACCTCCCATAATAACATAAATTATTGCTTCAAAAACAACAAACAATAGTATGAATACTTTTTGTAATTCGTTAAATTTCTTCCTTCCTTCAGTAGAAGTTATTTCAATATTAAGTATCTTTGAACCGACTAATAATTGTAAAATAATACTGGCAGTAACAATAGGACCGATACCTAACGAAATCAATGACCCGAAACTTGCACCGAGTATTGTTGAAAGTGATTCAAATTGAGCTAAAGCATTTTGTCCCAATCCGTAAAGAGGTATGTGTAATAAAACAAAATACATCAATAGAACAAGTCCAGTCCACTTAAGTTTATCATTAAATGAAAGTTTTTTTTCTGGACCGGTAACTTCCGGAATATAGTTGGAAATTTTTGAAACTAAGCTCATAGTATGATATAATAAATTATTTTTTATATTGTTTACTCAAGAATTTTTCCGCCAGCTTTTTCAACTTTGTTCTTGGCAGAAGCAGAATATTTAGAAACTTTAATTTCCATTTTTTCTGATATTTCACCTTTTGATAACAACTTATTGTAACCCAATTCACCAAGATCCAGAGTATATTTTGAACCGTCTTTTTTTACTTTTTTATTTTTAATCCAATTTGGTAAATTTTTTACAATATTTTCTAAATTTATTATAGTATTATTTCTAGAATTTCTAATTTTTTTCATTCCACTATTATTGTTAGCAATTCTACCGACTGGTTTTTTACCTTGAGATAATGGTAATGTTTTTCTTTGGGCTCCTCTTTTTCCTAGACCTGCTTTACCTCTTCCACCTCGATTTCCAGCACCTCTGTGTTTTTTACCGTGACCCCAACCGTGAGTACGTTTACCTCTTTGTTTTTGAACTTTTGATCTTGATTTGAATACCATTATATCATCTTTTGTACTAATTTATTCATTTCTTTTCCTCTGTATCCTAGTACACCTCCTCGAGTAAATGGTTTTTTGATTCCTAATCTTTCAAATCCTCCGATTGGTGGGTGTAATTTGAAAAATTTCTTTAATCCTTCAATGTCTTTCAAACCAGACTTACCTAATATGAAATTTTCGCTAAAATCTTTTATAGAAAGTTTAGTTTTATCTTTGACATATTTTTCTGTTAACCTATTATTGCCTGGTAATCTTCCTCTCTCGGATAATAATTTTATTATTGTTTCTTGGTCTACCTCACCAAAAGTACAGTAATCTTTGACTTTGTCAATCATACCCTTATTGGATGGAGTATTCTTTAGCAAGATTAATCTATGTTTTCTATGAAGTTTCATTAAATCAAGAGTTGTCTTTATTTGTGGTTTAATTCCAATTTCTCCTCGAACTCTCAATACTGCGATTATACCTGACATTTTAATAATGAACTAATGGTTTTTGTTCCTCCCTTATTTTTGTTGTTGTTGTTTTTATAAGTGCTTGCATTGTTGCATTAACTAAATTTATTTTTTGTCTTGTTTGACCAGTTGCCTTTGACCAAACATCTTTAATACCGGCTAATGTAAATATTTTTTTAATTTCATCTTCGATAACCAAACCTGTACCTGGTGGTGCAGGCATAAATTTGACTTTTACTGATCCGGATTTACCTTTAATTTCGAAAGGAATTGAATTTGATTCGGATATTTCGCTCTCCCAAGATCCATTACCTCTTGCAATTTTAATTAAATTAAGTTTAGCATTTCTAACGGCTTTATCTCGGGCAGGAACTGTTTCTTTAGCTCTACCTAAACCTATTCCGACGTAACCATTTTTATTTCCTACAACGGCCATTACTGTAAATACTGGACGATTTCCGTCTTTTGTTTTCTTTTGGGTTGTTCTAAATATTGCTCTGGCACCACCGCCAAATTTACCTTTTCTTTGACCAATATTTATAAAATCTGATTCTAAATCGGATAGTAAGAAATCGACTATCTCTGGTTCTAAAATTTTAACTCCTGAGTTAAAAATTTCGTCAATATCATTAATTTTTTCAGACTTTACTAATTTTCCGAGTTGTGTTTTTGGAGACCATGTATCCATTAACTTTTCCTTAACTGATCTTTCGTCAACAACTCTAGGTCTATAATTTCGATTATTTCGATTATTTCGATTATTTCGATTATTTCGATTATTTTGGTTATTCATTTGATTTTCCTCCGATTAATTTATTTAAATCTACTGAAAGTTTGTCAGAAATATGTTTTCCTTCAATTCTATCTTTTGATGGGAAAACTTCTTTTGAGTGTGAAATTTTTAATCCTCCTGCTATTGCTCCAGATAAAGCACCATATATTGTACAACCTTTTGTTGGTGTATATGATCCCATGTCAAAAATTGCTTCTTTTACTTTATTCTTTAAAGCAATTTCAGCCAATTTATAACCAGATAAATATGCGGCGGGAGTATTTTTTGATGAGTGTTTCCAACCCAACTTAGATAAATTCTTAGAGTTAAAATGTGCTAATGTGACATCGCCATTTGGTTTGTTATCAATAATTTGTAAATTGAAATATTTATTGGATCTTCTAACGACAAGTCTAGGTAAATCTGATTTTACAAAAGCCAATCTTTTCTTATAGTTAGTTTTACCTTCTCTTCTTCTTCTGAATTTTACGCTATATCTTTTTCCTTTTGCCATTATTTCTTATTGAACAATTTATTTTGCTCCATATATTGTAACATTTGTCTCTTGTGTCTGAAAAACCCACCTTTTGATTTTAAATACAAGTTTTTCCAAGTTGAGGATGTAATTAATCCTCTTGATTTAAATGATTTTAATAGTTTTCTTTGTAACCTAACTCTTGAAATCCAATTATCTTTTGGTTTAGATCTTGCAGTTTTTCTACCGGATTTTTTTGCTGGACCTCTTTGTCTACCTTTCTTTTTTGCAATAACTCTTAGTCTTGCTCTTACTCTTGAATTTGATTTAGCAGCTTTTATTGTGATTACTTTTTGATCAATAAGATCTCTTACATCTGCCTTAGTAATTGCTTCTTTTACTTTATCTGCTTCTGCCGAATTAATTACTATTCTGGACTTACCTACTCCGGTAATCTTAGACGCTAATTCTTTTTGTAATTTAAGATTCATTTTTTAGTACCTTCCTTTTTTGGTTTTGATTCTTTTTTATCTTCTTTTGGTTTTTCTTTTGGTTTTGATTCTTTTTTATTTTCTTTCTTTTCAGCTTTTGGTTTTGATTCTTTTTTATTTTCTTTCTTTTCAGCTTTTG
>PBPJ01000018.1 GCA_002725495.1 Candidatus Woesearchaeota archaeon
AGATTCTTCTTCTCCTATTCTGCTATAAGAAGCTTTTTTACCTTTTTCTACCATTTTTACAAATTGATCCACTTTTTCAGGATAATTTTTCTTCATGTAGTTTAAAAGTTTAGCTAAACCAGCAGTTGAACCTAATAAAGCACCAATACCAGCTAAAACAGAAGCACTTTCGTCTACTGGTTCTACGCTTTCTTTATTTACTTTATTTTTTCCTGGGCCTTTAGCTTTACCTTTTGCTTCAGCATCTCTTTTACCGAATTTACCGTAAGAATCGTCTCTACGATCTTTAAAAGATTGTTTTTTTCCTTTTTCTGCACCTCTTCTAGCGCCTAGAGATTCATCTTCCCTATCATCATAACCCTGTTTGTATTTTTTTTCAGAGATTTGCGACTCTGTAATATTTTCTTTTGGGGTGTCTTGTAATAGAGGATTATTTCTCAAATATTCTTTGTAGTTAAATGTATCCTTCATAATATTATTGTATATTTTTATTTATAAATATTAGTTATTTCTTCCAGAGTTACCTCCTCTTGAACTACCTCCACTTGATGTTGAACTACCTCTAGAGATAGTACTAGATGGTGGGGGAGATGAAAAAGAATTATTATTTCTTATAGAAGAGTTTATATTAATGTTATTGTTATTATTAATAATTGGTCTTGAATTATTCCAATTGGGTTTTGTATTATTATTGTTAATTCTTATATTATTATTAGGAACGTTATTAGGATTACTGTAAACTCTAGGCTTTACATTAAAATTTTCTCTTAATTCATCAACAATATTATTAATTACGTTATTTCTAGGTTTATTATATCTTCTAACTATAGTATTTTCTATTTTATTATTATCTCTTTGTATAATAGAATTAGTACCTATTCTGCTTCCTCTAGGTCCATTAACATAAGCTATATTATCTCTTCTACTTGAATTCCAAACTACATTATAACCTGGATTATGCCAAGGTCCATTATACCAACTATATCCCCAATTATAAGGTCTATACCAGTGATGTCTCCATGGATTATGCCAGCTACTATAACCCCAATAATAAGGATAATTAAACGCCCAATCATACCAAAAATCATATCTATTAAAATAAACATCAAATGAGTTATAAGGTCTCCAAATATTATAACTAAAACTACTATACCAATTATAAGGTTGGTTCATAGCATATTGAGCATAATTCCATCTAAAGTTGAAATCAGTTCTTAATTTCCATTTTAATTGTGAAAATGATAGTGTGTCTATTTTAGTATTTTCTGACACAGGAATAACATAATCTACAGGGTACATATCATCCTGTATTGTTGCTAATCTATAAGAAGAACACCCAGTAAATAAAAGATAAATAGCTAGTGCTACAATTGCACCAAGTAATCTACCAAGATATTCCGGTCCTTTTTTGTATTCCATTATTTTATTCTTTAATAATAATCACCTCTATTACCTCCATAAAACTGGCCATAATCATCTCCAAATGTTATTGCCATTTCTCTCATATCTTCTTCAGGAATTTTACTTTCATCGTCTTTATATTCTTTAAAATATTCCTGAAAACGCTCTACTGTACTATAATAATCCTCTATATCATCATATTCAAAATTGTCTTGTTCATTAGCAAGATCTAATAATTCTTGAGTAGCACTCATATATTTGTCATAATTAGGATCAAATACGGGCCCATAATATTCTTCTTCTTCTGGCTCGTCTTTTTTAATATCATCTTGATAATATTGAACATAGAAAATATTTTTATCTGCTGAAGATGCTTTTCTATATCCAAAATCATGAGAACGGCCATAAACTTCAAACCATGGTCGAGTTGATTTTTTAAACATCTCTAATTTATTTTCAGTTAAATATTTTCTTAAATCGAAATTATCCATTATTTCTTTTTAAATTTAGCCTTGCTTGTGTTTTTCACAAACTGTTTTCCTTTTTTACTCCCTCTTACTTTTTTAGCTACTGTAGCTTTTCTTTCAGCTTTAGTAAGTGATTGAGCTTTTTTTCTAGGTAAACATCTTGTAGTAGCTTTACCTTTTTTCATTGTGCCACAAGGGCCTGTTATATTACCAGAAGTATTAATTCTAACCCAATCTTCTTTCTTAAACCAATCTCTTAATGATTCATCAACCCATTCAACTTCTTCAACTTTTTGGTAAGCTGATCCATATGGGGCTGCTTTGCCTTTATGTTTTTTTTGAGATTTAGGATCTATATTTTCCTCAAGAGCATTAAGATATTTACTTATTCTTCTTATAGCATAATCATCACCGTAATTACCTGCCATCCAATTATTATGGATATAGTAAATTACATCTTTAAATCTATCCTTATTTAGTCTAGGTCCTGATTTTATTAATGCTTCCATTTCAGGATCAAAGCCATCATCTAATTCATCAAATGCTTCTTTTAATTTATCTTTTAATTTAATTGTTATACCAACTAGATCAGGTTCAATATTCCAATCATAATCATATTTTTTAGCTAATTCTACAAATGCATGACCTCTACCTAAAAAATCTTCAATATTGCTTTCATCATATTGATCGGTAATTCTATAATCTAAATCATCATATGTAGTAGAAAAAGAAACTTCTCCATCTTCAATAAAACCTTCATATTCACCTGAGTTTCCTTTTAGAATTGCTATATTATTTTTAGGTAAGATATTAAGTTTAATTGATTCTTCTAATGGTCCTTTTCTTACTCCAAATTTAGCATCTGGTTTTTCACCTANTTTTTCAATTGATTTAAGGATTTTTTCCATTGCGGCTTCNGCCTCTTCTTTTGTTTTATATGGTTCACCATATTGAGCTTCACCTTTACCTTTTTTACCNGTTACAATATACTCTTCATCTAAACCAAAATTNGTTCTTTGTCTTATTCTGTCTAAAGCAGCTCCTTTAGCTTTAATNTAATCNGCTTTATCTTTTTTAAAATCTTTATCTAAAATATCAAANCTATCATCNGATAATTCACCNGAGTTGTCTAATCTAATTTCAACATCACCATAATTATTCATGATTGAGTCTTTCCAATAACCCCAATCACTTTTATTATATATTCCTCTACTACTATCATCAGGGTTAGGAGCATTAAATTTTTCAGATTCAAAATAACTAGTTAAAAAATCATATTCTAAATCAGATAGCTTAGCTTTTATAATTCGATCATTAAATCCTTCTCCAACTACGTTTTCATCTGATTCAAGTTCGGCTCCCATTTTAGCATCATCACCACCTCTATCAATATTAATATTACCTGATACATTGGTAGCACTAACATCTTGATCCTCTCTTTCATCATCAATGTTAAGTTCACCTAAATATCTTTTTTTATTCCATTCACGTAAATCAAAATCATTACTAGTAACATCTTTTGATGGTTGTGCTTTTCCTAAATATCTTTCTCTATTCCAAGCATGTATATCGAAATTATCTTTCATAAGAAGGTATTTTATTATAAATATATAAAATTAGCTTTTAAATGTATTTAATTTATCAGAAACAAGTTCAACGTATTCCATTACTCTATCTTTGTCTAATTTTCCAATCCATTTTTCAACTTCACCGTTTTCGGATATAAAAGAATCATTAGATTCCCTTAGTTTTTCCTCAACAAAAACTTTAAATTCCTCTATTCTTTTATCTATAATTTTATCATTTATTTTATTATAATGTTCTTCATATTTGCCTTCTTTTTTTAGTTGATCTTCAAATTTAGCATGACAGTTTAAACAGTGTTTACTAGTATTATAATACGGTTTATCTACACGTTTCATTAGTTTGCTACATTTAGGGCAAAGTAATGGCATTATATGTGTTTTTTTAGCTTTATCTAATTTTGTAATATTTTGTTTAATACCATCTTTAATAGTCCAAGTACGACCATCACTTTTCCAAACATCACCTTCTTCATAATGTTTATCAGCTTTAGAAAAACCAACACTAGAACGTGTTTTTTCTCCATATTTACCTTTCATTAAATTTCTTAAACGCTCAACGTCTTTTTTCTGAAATTCTTTTTTTAATATTGACTCATTTTTCATAAACCTAATTTTTTTAAATCATTAATTACTTGATCAGCTGAGTTGTATACTATCCCTGTTCCTCCATTAGCTTCCCATCTACCAATTGTATCGGCTCTGTCATCAATTAATATATCATTTTTTGTTAATTCGGATTTAACTTCGTGTTTTTCTTTTGCTTTTTTAAAGTTAATACGAGGTTTACCTCCTAGTAAATCACTATGGTTTCTTACCCAAAGTATTTTACCTAAATAAGATTGTTTTTTAACTGAAGGGGCAGTTAATAATTCGTAGTTATATTTTTTTACATAATCTACTAATTTTTTAGCACCATCCATTTCTGGGATTCCTACCCAAAAACTAACTTTATTTTCTTCATCTATAAAATCCCAAAATTTACTTTTGCCATATTTTTCTTCAAATTCTCTGGGTTTCATTCCAGATAAATCCTCAAAACGCCTATCAAAATCAGCTACTACACCATCCATATCAAGATAAACTTTGTATTCACTTTCTTGTTCTTCTAATCCCCTAGCTAATTCCATAGCATATGCGTTTAAACCAAAAGGATCTTTTAAATGGTTNTNACCTTCAAATANTGGTATATTTATTTTAGGTGCTCTTTCNCTCCATANATTTTTAATATCTTCTCTATCTTTAGGTGATAATTTAAGTTTAAATTCTAAATAATCATCTATAACTTTACCTAAAGGTTGTCTTGATTTTTTAGCTTTTAAATATAATCCTTCTAAATTAGCATCAATTTCTTTTTCTAATTTGTAATAATCAGGAGTACCTAATTTTCTTCTCCAAATTTTCCACCATGGTTTTTTACCTGATTCTAATTCCTTTCTTTTATCCTGATCTGATTTCATTTCTTTGCCTACCTTAACGTTAGGCCCTGCCTGCATTAAATGTGAGATTTCATGTCGAATTATATTTCTTAAATCCATAGATATTTCTTCCCACTTTTCAGGTAATTCAGTACCGTTAATTAAAAATTTAATTACTACTTCAGGCACAAATGGTTTAGCAACACCACTATCTTTATATTTAGTATTATTATCAAAAATAGCTTGAGCTTTATAAGCAAAATCTAAATGTGGATAATCAAATTCTTTACCAGGACCAACTTCTATTTCAAAATAACCTTTTCTTTGTTTATCTTGAAAATCACCTTTCCAAGCATTTAAAGTAAAACCAGCTAATTTAGTTACTAAACTATCATATTTACCTTCAGTTAATAATTCTTTTAGTTCTTGTTTATTTAAAGAATCTGTCCAGCTTCTAAATAGAATATTTCCTGTTTCATATGCTTCTCTTTCTATTTGTTCTAAATGGTCATCCTGGTTTACATTAGTAGTACCGTAATCTTCTAATCTATTTTCATTTTTTTGATGTACATGAACTAATTCATGTGCATAAGATCTTAAAATATCTTTAGGGTGTCTACCATAAGTAAAAAGTACTATATCATTAGTAGCAGGTACGTAGTATGCTGTTTTACCTAATACATCCATACCATTTTCTATATCATTATGAATTAACTCTATTTTAGGTAATGGTTCCAAAGCCATTTCATTATCCATAAAATATTTAGTTAATGAAGCAATATAAGGTCTAAAATCAAATCTTTTAGAATCTAATTGTTCATTTAAATTTTTCTTGGATTTTCTGACCATACCCCATTTAGGTAATTTTTTACCCTTATACTCACCATCCATTTGAAAATTTCTAACAGTATATTTTTTACCATCTTTATCTTCTAAGGATAATTTATATCTGTTTACACCTTCTCTACTATTTTTTATAACTTTTAATTGTTTGGATTTTTCTAATTTTTTACCACCTAGTGGAAAACCTTTAGGTGCTCTTAAGACATCTCCAGGTAACACTTGTCCTGAGTAGTTAGATAAATCTACACCAATTTCTTTAACAATATCTGGTTTTCTTCCTTGAGCTGATCTTGTTTTACCTTTTTTAGGTCTAAAATCTTTTTTCTGTTTACCATCAGTACCACTCATTTGTCCCTTACATACTTTTACTGCTCTAGCAGCTAAAAATGGATTATGTTTTTCACCCTGTCTTTTTCTTTTTGCTATATAATCTTTACCTCTTTTACATAATTTTTCATTTAACTCTTCCTCTGTTAAATCTCTATAACTAGTACCTGGTGGGAAAGATTGCATTTTTCTTTTTGCAGCTTCCTTAGTTTTATAAGGACCAAATTCTTGTCTTATGCCCGCTGAAAATGGATTATCTTGCATAAAATAAAATTTGCCATTTTTTTTATAAATGGATCTATATCTATAGCCCGATTTTCCAAAACCTTTTTTCCCTTCTTGAAAATGACCTACACTTTTATAAGTTATAGGTTTATCAAAACTATCCTTTCTTCTTGTAGCTTGTCTTTCAAATTCAGCTCTAGTAAGTTGTTTATCTGCTAATCTATCTTTTATTTCTTTTGCTGATAGAAATCTATATATTAATCCTCTTTTTTTCTGGGAGCTTAAATCTCTTAAAAGCATTAGTGAATATTCATATTCATTTCTTTCTTCATTCCATTTAACTTCAATAACTTCAACCGGGAAGTCTCTTTGTTCTTTATAACCTCTATATGTTAATACTTTACCTTCTAAAAATTCAGGTGGTACAGGACCAGCTACTGTAACTCTATTTTTCCAAATACTAATTGGTTTTGATTCTTTAAGTTTTTTCAAACGTTGAGTTTTTTTCTTAGATGCCTCTTTACGTTTTTTAATATATTCAAATCCTGATCTTAATTTCTTCTTCTTAGCTGGGTCCTTAGTTCTAGATAAAGCCGCTCTTACTCTTTGGTGTATTAAATTAATTATTTGAGATTGCCTTGCATGTGATTTAGCCTTAAAAGATTTTTTATTTAAAGTATCTACTATATCTTGTCTAGTACTAAATTTAACACCTACTGTATCTTTAGGATCTTCATCCGTGTATAATCTTCTACTTGATCCTTTAGGTTTTTTACCTGTACCTTTTTTAGGATCTTTTTTAGGTTTTCTACCCTCAGTAACTTTATCAGATATCATTCTATAAACCTCTTCTACTTCCTCATCTTTTAATTCATCAGGTAAGTAGGGCGTTAATTTTTCTTTACTTATTTTACCCGCTTGTCTTGCTGCAGTACCTGATGCTCCTCAATTTAAAGGTAAGTCTAAAAAAAAGAGAGATCAAATGGCTATTGCTGCTTACTTAGCTAAAAAAGATGAAGTAGTTAATTTAGTTAGAGAACTTTTAAAAGAAGCTGATCCTAAAAAAGGTACAGGTAAAAAACCTAAAG
>PBPJ01000003.1 GCA_002725495.1 Candidatus Woesearchaeota archaeon
TATTGCAACCTATAGAACTTTATTATCAAGATATGAAAAATCTACTAACTTTCATAATGAAATGGTCGAGCTACTTGAAGCAGACAAAAAATGGCTTAATAAATATATAGTTAAATACTCAGATCTTGGCAATGATACAAAAGTATGTAATGACTTTGAAAAAAGATTCAAGAGATTCAAAAATCCAAAAAATTTTAAACCATCAATATTCAAAAATATAACCATGGCTCAAATAACTCAAAGAAAAGAGTTACACACAGCTTTATCTCGTATGCATATAAAATAATTTTAAAAAGTATTTTAATATTTGGATTTTAAATGATATATGGTCTTTGATACAAGAACTTTTTTCGGCGGAAGAAGTACTCCACCTCCAATCGCCCCACCAACCACTCCACCTCCAACCACTCCACCTCCAATCGCCCCACCTGCAACAGTAAGGGCACAAACTACAGAAGAAATATACGGTTCTCGAATGTCTCCGGCTATTGCTAATTGTAAAAAAATAATTGAAGATTCAAAAGCAACAGAAACAAAATTAAATAATATAAGTAAGGCTATCGGTACAGAATTATCTGATTTACAAAATGTAATTACAACTGCATTATCGACTGAAATGCAAAAAGAAGCACAATTAGCCACATGGATTTCAGATTTTAAAAAACACATAACTACAATAAGAAATGATATATATACCAAAATGAATGAACTCGCAAGACGATTACATGATACAACAATGCATTTAAGATTGATGACAGGAACTAATATTAGATCTAAGTGGGAATTAGCAATTAAGTATATAGAAACGCAATTTACGGGTAATTATAATCCCGTTACAAAAACAGGAGTAATTGGAATTGACACGTTATTAAAAGATATTGAAAAAGATATAAATGACGTAAAAGCTGAATTAAAAAAATTTATGGATGCAATTAAAAGCGCTGAACCGGAAGCAAAAATTTTTGGAGAAAAATTCTTGCAAGCATCCGCCTCCCACGCGGGAACAATAGAAAAAGAAGTTGATGATAATATTATCACAATAAAAGATCTTGTATCTAATCTCACAAAACTTAAAGAAGATCTGAAAACAATCAGAGGTTTATAATTAATTTTAAATATTAATATTACAAATAATTATATGTCAGGTTTATTGGGAGATGCATGGTTTGGCGAGAGATATTTAACTCCGGAAGAATTTGAAGATGCAAACGGGACAATCGGGTCAGCTAATATTGCAAGAAACGCTAATGAATTTATAGATAAAGCAGAAGAACATAGGAAAAAATTAGCTAAAACAATCAATCTTTTAGACAAAGATATGGCAAATTTTGAAAAAAAGTTATACAGTAGTTTAAGCACTGAACTAAATAAAGTTGCAAATTTAAAAACCGCAGTAGCCGAAATTGATAAATTAGTTCAAGACTACCGAACTAATGTTTTTGATGAAATTGTAAAAAACGCTCAAATTTTGATGGGTTTAGATACAGAATTAATGCATCTTTCAGAAAATACAGTTAGAGCTCGAGCAGATACCGCATTAACTAAAATAGAAGCGATTTTAGGGATAGTTAACGCATCAATTACATCTATTGAAACCGAAATAACAAGTTTTAAAACAAAAATGACAACTCTAAAATCAACTACACTAAAAACACTGGGAGAAGATTTTGGAAGAGATTTAGTTTCAAAATTATTTCTCGATTCAAATAGAATAACTGACGAGTTAGATGATCATTTTAAATTATTAAACATATCTAGAGTAGATATAGAAAAACACATGAATTTACTAAAACCAATAATGGAAAGACCTTAAATTTTACAGCTATATTTATATATGTCAGTTTACTTATTACTTTATGGATGATGGAATTGATGAATTTAGCGTTCGTTTTAATGATTTAAAGGATCAAGCACAAACAAATTTAGATAATAGTATCAATAACTTATCCGAGTCATCAAAATTTTATGACTTTTTATCCGAACAAATTAGCGAGTATAAAAATAGTTTAAACGCAGAATTAAGACAAGATGGAGTAATATTAAGAATTCATAGAAAAATATATTCTCAGATTAGAGAAATTACTCATGATGTAAGAGATTTACATAAAAAATTAGATGTTCTGTCTCAAGATCTAGTTGTGATGACAGAAACACTGGGCAAAGCAACAGTTAAAAACCGAGATAAAATGAATTCAAATCTTGATTTCATTGAATTAATGATGCCAAAGCACAGAGAGCATTGTGATGAAATTAAAACTTCAATTGAAAAATTAAATAGCGATATTAAAAAATATAATAAAAACGTTGGTTCCGGAGAAGGAGGAGTAAAAATAAACGATAGCCAGAAAAAAGAATTAAATAACTTTTTCTTAAAAAATACAAAAAAGCTTTTAGACGACGCTAAAGAGTATCATTCCAAAGTAAACAATCATATCATAAAAGTTGATGAGAATAGAGAAAGTTTGGTTAAATTAATGGAAAGAAAATAAATTTTACAGCTATATTTATATATGTCAGGTTACTTATTATTTTATGTCAAGAGTCAAGCTGCGTACCAGAATAAAAAACAGAATAAAAAGTGTATTTTCAAGAAATAAAGATAATAAAGATAACGATATTGATGAATTAAATTTTGATCCAGCACTATTAGAGTCTATCAAAAATCTTCATCAAAAGTCGATGAATGGCACCAAAGATAGCCTCAAAATTATAAAAGAGCTAGACAGTTTAATTGATAACTTAGAACAAGAAGTTGAAGAATCAGTTCATGCTGAACAAAAAATTATGTCTGTTTATAAAACAAAGTGTGATTCATTGAACGCAATACATTTGGATTTAAATAAAATTAATGAAGACATATTTGAATTAAATAGACTAGTTAAAACTTTTACTGAGGAAGCTCATGATTTTGCCATAGATAAAGTTCAAAGAACAAGCGGTAATACAGCAAAACATAGTAATGAATTTATTGAGGATAAAGTTAAAAATTTTAAAAATATATTAAAAGATATTAAATCTAATTTTGACGACATGGAAAAGAAAATTAATGAATTTGCAACAGATAAAGCCCCACTGAATGATAATGAACAAAGATTATTAAATGAATTAATGAGTCAAAAAACTGACACGATTTTTCAAAAATCAAAAAATGAATTCGATAATATATCTGATTTAATTAACGATATTGATCGTGAAGTAAAAACAGTAACTAAGAGAGGTTTCATCAATACATAATATGGTAGAAGTTGTAAATCCCCTTGAAAATGCATTAGTTTTATTACAAGATTTTGGATTTTTTTCAGTAATATTACCATTCGTTCTAGTTTATGCTTTAATTTTTGGATTATTAAATTATATTTCAATATTTGGAGATGAGGATTCATCAAAAACAGTCAATCAAGTTATTGCCTTAGCGGTTGCCGCATTTACTATAACTTCTACTGATGCAGTAAACAGTTTATTAGGCATAATTCCTCAGGCAGGTTTTTTCCTTGTTGTTAGTTTAATGCTCCTTATGATACTTGGTTTATTCGGAATAAGAATGTATGATGCTGAAAAGGGATTCGGTGGAAGTAGTACTGTAAAAGGTGGTTTAGCATTACTTATAACAGGATTATTTTTAATTATCATAGATATGGGTGTTGAAGGAGGAATACCACTTATTCGTCCATTATCTGAGTTTTTAGTTGGTCAATCCGCAGCCATGACCGGAGCAGGATTTGAATCCTTACTTGCATTAATGTTATTATTGGGATTCCCGATAGCAGTTATTTTTTATCTTGGGACTGGAAAGAAATCATCAAATTAATAGTAAAAAATTATAAGTAATCTTTATATTTGTTTAAATTAATACTTTACATGGCTGTAACACTAAATTCAGGAATTGACGTCATGAGAGATCTTGGTTTCTTTGATGTAGTATTCCCATTCATATTATTATTTGCAGGTACATTTGGTGTCTTGTCAACAATGAACGTATTAGGTGATAATAAAACAATAAATTTACTAATTGCATTATCCATTTCAGTAACATTAATTTCAATTACTCCACTTGTATCCTTAGTAAGACAATTACTTGTCCTTTCAACAGTTTTTTTCTCTGTTATTATATTTATTGTAATAATATTTAATTTTCTTGGAGTAACTAAAGAAGATATTGGAGCTGCCGCCAAACAATCCGAATCATATACAGCAATATTTGTTGTTATGGTTGTAATTTTAATTGTTGCAGTTGTTTCCGCAGTACCAACATTTCAGGAAGCAACCGAAAGTACGGCTGTCGATAGTTCTAGCGCTTCGCAGTTTTCAGGTCAATTTCAAGAAGGACAATCTTTATCTGAATTTAGTCCTAGTTCAGATCCAGTAACAAGAGGAATATCAACAATATACGATCCATCAGTATTGTCAGTAATTGTGTTATTACTAATTTTTTCAGGTGCAACCTTGCTTATCGGAAGACCGGGAAAATAAATTATTTATGTTTTTTTACAATTTCAGATAATTCTTTGACGTTATTTGTAAACTCCGGAATAAGTTTTTCAAAAACCTTTCCCATTGCTTGTATTTCTACATTTACATCTCCGATTGACTTGTTATATTCATCAACTTTACCAATCATTGCAGACTGTGTTTGAGATAATTTATTATCTAAATCTTCAACCTTTTTTTTATAAGAATCTAATTGTTTTGATAATTCATTTTTCCATTCAGTCATATTTTTTAATTCGGTATTTATTTTATCCCATTTTTCAGATATGATTGATTCCGTAATTTTTTCTATATCTTCAGTCATTAATTCTGTATGATCTTTATCATTTAGTTTATTTTCGGCCGGTAATGTGGCCAAATTATTACCTATATCCATTTTTGGAAGTTTATCGAAAGGATTGGCAGGAGTATTTGAAACTTGTTCATTCATATTCATACTAGAAAAATTATTTGGATTTGGAGCAGACATAGGCTGACTCGACATCATATTAGGATTATATGCCGGAGGAATAGGTAGTTCTGGTTTTTTATCCTTTTTATCAAATAGTGCCATTATTCTTTAATTGGGTTCCAGAAATTTATATATCTTTCCAGTATTTTTATATCNTGTTTAGAAGCAAAATTAGATATAATCCCATTAAATTTTTTTAATTCTAATTCAAAATCCGATACTTTGTCTCTAATTTCTTTCACTGAAATTTCTATATTTGAAACATTCTTCCCGGAGCTCTTATGACGATCGTTTAATGAGTTTTCAATTAAGCTAACATGATCGCTTAAATTTGAAAATCTATTTTCCATAAGAGTTAATCTTCTATTTATCTTTGATAATTCAGCCATAATATTTGAATCATTTGTATCCGCCATATGATATATATACTAGCTATTCTATTTAATAATATGGATTCAAAAAACCCTTATCGTATTATTGAAAAGCCAGGACAAAGAATCTTAGAAGTTGATTATTCAAAAAGTATTAAATCACCTACAATTGAAAATAATTCTTCTGTAATGGCCGATACAATCGATAAATTAACAAAATCGGGCAGAGTAAATCAAATACAATTTTTACAGCAAGAAGATATAATATATCCTTATGATCAAACAAATATTTTAGTTGAAATTTCAGATATAATTTTAAATTTAGAGAATAAAAAAATATTTTCTGAATCTTCAGTAAGAGAAATATCTGATAATGAACCTTACCCGGACCGAATGGAATTCCTAAAATCAATTATAAACTTTGGTCTTAGAGAAGAACCAATAGGAGTTTATTTGAGATTAAATTCTAAAATTAACGAAGAACTTAAATTAATTCAGAATTCAAATCGCCAAAATTCTGAATCAAGAAAAGTTTTCATAAAAACACTAAATGAAATTAAAGCTTTAATGGAAAAAACTTCATTAATAAAATTAGCAGCACCTTATTTTTCTGAACACAAACCAAACGATCGTAGAATTTATTCAAGAATATTTAATCCAATAATTAAACCAAATTTTCTTTATGCTAAACTCGTTACAAATCTACCATCCAATTCAACTGTCATGGAATCGTACAATTTAAGGGACGGAACAAAAGTTTCTATATTAGATATAAAAGAAAATATAAGACCAATATATCATATTGTTCCACCTGAATTAAATTTATCTGAAGATAAGTATTTGTTATTGGGTGAAGCAAAACAAGTTGTTTCAGAACATAAACCACAAAAATCAGAATTCATAGATCCTGAAAAAACAAGAGAATTATTCATGAATGTTGAAAAAGACTTACTAAAAGATCTAAGTTCATCCAAGGGAATAAAATTAACAAAAGATGAAATTGATCAGCTTGCAGAAATTTTAGTTAGATATACTCTGGGTTTCGGTTTAATTGAAGTAATATTAAACGATGATAATATTCAAGACATCTCCATAAATGCGCCATCTAACATAAATGAAATTTCAATTGTTCATCAAAAATATGGAGAATGTAGAACAAACATAACTTTAACTCAGAAAGAAACAGATGCTATAGCCACAAAATTAAGATTAATTTCTGGAAGACCGCTTGATGAAGCAAATCCTGTTCTAGATACTAACTTAATTTTACCAAATTCAACAGCAAGAGTTGCAGCCATACAAGAACCAATAAGTCCGGATGGTATGGCATTTTCATTTAGAAGACACAGAGAAAAACCTTGGACATATCCGCTTTTTATAAAAAATAAAATGATAAATCCATTGGCCGCAGGATTACTAAGTTTTCTAATTGATGGTTCTAGAACTATATTGATTGCAGGTACTAGATCTTCAGGTAAGACGTCATTTCTAAGTTCCTCATTAGTTGAATTAATGAGATCAACTCGAATATTGACAATAGAAGATACATTAGAATTACCAATCAGGAGTTATCAAAAACTAAATTACGATATTCAATCAATGAAAGTTCAATCAGTTTTATCTCAAGGTTCTGCTGAAATGACCGCTGAAGACGGAATCAGAGCGGCCTTACGTCTCGGAGATTCGGCACTAATTGTCGGAGAAGTTAGAAGCAAAGAAGCAACTGCACTGTATGAAGCAATGAGAGTTGGTGCACTTGCAAATGTTGTTATGGGAACAATTCACGGAGATTCACCGTATTCTATTTTTGATCGAGTAGTTAATGATCTCAAAGTACCAAAAACTTCATTCAAAGCAACTGATATAATTGTAGTTGCTAATCCCGTTAAAACTGCATCTGGCTTAGATCGTAAAAAAAGAATTGTACAAATAGCTGAAGTAAAAAAAGAGTGGACTGACGATCCATTGAAAGAAAACGGGTTTCTTGATTTAATGATATATAATCCAGAAACTGACCAATTAGAACCTACAGAGGCTTTAATTCAAGGAGAGTCAGAAGTTTTGAAGAATATAGCATCAAAAATTCCCGAATGGGCAGGAGATTGGGATGCCGTATATAATAACATATTACTTCGTGCAAAAATAAAACAAAAAATTGTTGATATATCAGAAAAAGATGAGTCTTTGCTTGAAGCTGAATTCACAATTTTGTGTAATGATATGTTTCACAAAATAAGTAAAGAAATTTATGATAGATCTGGCAAAACTGACCCGGAAAAAATTTATTCTGAGTGGGAGGACTGGCTTAACAAATGGCTAATGAATTCGAAGACAGATTAAATAAAGTAAATAATCCGAATCAAAAATCAACATCTTATTCTAAAGAATATCAAACATTTTTACAGGAAAATAAAAAAATATTATCTAGTACATACGAAAAATCCGTAAATTTTTCATCAAAAATTTTGAAAATAAAACCATCTCAAAAAGATTTACCAAATTTAGAAAAATACATTCAACTTTCTCACTTAAATATAAATCCAGAAGGAATTATGTCATTAGCAATACTTTCTGCAATTCCATTCTTCATTTTAGCAATACCTTTATTTTTCTTTGGACAATTCTTCTTTGGATTTGCATCCATTTTGACTTCATTATTTTTAATTTACTACTTATCAAATATGCCAAAATTAATCTTTGAAAGTTGGCGAGCAAAAGCATCAGATCAATTATTGATTGCAGTTTTGTATATTGTAATTTATATGAAGCGTGACTCAAATTTGGAAAGAGCAATTTTATTTGTAGCAAATCAAATACCCGCTCCACTTTCAATAGACTTCATAAAGATATTATGGGATGTTGAAACTGGAAAATATCAAACTGTCGAAGATTCAATAAATAATTATCTTGAAACTTGGAAAGAATCTGAACCTGCATTTGTTGAATCTATACATCTTATCCAATCTAGTTTACAAGAATCCAATCCTCAAAAATCAAAAAAGATTTTAGAAAAAGCAACTGAAGTTATAACAACAGGAGTACAAGACAATTTAACTCATTATGCCCATAACCTTCAATCTCCTATTCAAACTGTAAATATGTTGGGAATAGTTATGCCACTACTACTTCTAATTATGATGCCTATGGTATCTGCATTTCTTGCAGATACAATAAAACCAATACCCTTAATTTTTACATATAATTTAGTTTTGCCGCTAGTTGTATTTTTAATTTCAAAAAGAATATTATTAACGCGTCCAGGAGGA
>PBPJ01000036.1 GCA_002725495.1 Candidatus Woesearchaeota archaeon
AAAAAATTGAATGAAGTTGAAAAAATTGAATATATGGGTTCATTAAGANGACAAAAAGAAACCGTNGGNGATATCGATATATTAGTTTCAAGTAATAANTCCGAAAAAATTNTNAATAAATTTATTAAACTTCCNGGAGTTATTCGAGTCTTAGTATCNGGTAAAACAAAAACTTCAATTTTATATGAAGACCAAATACAAATCGATTTAAGAATAGTTAAGATCGGNGAATTTGGTTCAGCAAGTCAATATTTTACTGGAAGTTTAGAGCACAATGTAATCATGAGAAAAATTGCAATATCTAAAAATATGAAACTTTCAGAATATGGTTTGTTTGATAAGACTGGTAAATTAATAGAAAGCTCTAGTGAAAAAAAAATTTACAAAAAACTGGGTCTTAAATTTATTCCNCCCTCNGAAAGAGTGGGTTCCAAAGAATTTGATAAGTATAGACTAAAGAAGATTTAATAAATCTTAATAGAAAAACAAATTTGTGAAACTTTCCGATATAATAAGGTGGTATAGNAAGTTAGATGTTCAAAAAGAAATTATATCTTCTTGTGAGAATAAAGAAGTAGCATATAAATTGAAATCAGGTTCTTTTGGTAAAAGACCAAACATATTACAATATCCAAACGACATACTTAATCTTGTTAGAATCGGTGCTACNTCGTTTCATATATCTATTGAGAATTGGGATGATCCTTTGAAATTAAACTCTGAATCTTCTGCTCACTTTTTGAGAGAGCAAAGAAATGGTTGGGATCTTATTATTGATATTGATTGTGATAATTTTGAATATTCAAAAAAAACAGCCAGAATAATTATCGAATATTTAAAGTCACAGAATATTAAAAATTTTGGAATTAAATTTAGTGGTAATAAAGGTTGGCATATAATTGTNCCTTCAGAAAGTTTTCCAAGTGAATTAAAAAATGGTGAAATATTTGTTTCAAAAGAATTTCCAAAAATTTTTGAAAGAGTTTTAAAAAAAATTAAAAAAGATATAAATGATTATTTGAACAATACAAATAAAACATATTTTGAAAGGGANATAAAAACAATTTATGAAAAATTAAATAAGAAGCTAGATATCGATCCGAATGAAAGTATAGATTATCTTAAACTTATGGATATTGATTTGGCCATGGCGAGTCCTAGACATTTAATTAGATCTCCGTATAGCATAAATGANAAGAGTGGTTTAGTTTCAGTTGTTATAAATGAATCNGAGATAGAATCTTTTTCCAGAGATGATGCAAAAATTGAAAATATTAAAAAAATCATAACTTATATTGATAGAAGTAAATCAAAAGAAAATGAAGCAAAACTTTTATTTAGCAATTTAAATTTATCTGAGGAAGAAGAAACTAAAAAATATAATAAAGTATTTGAAAAATTAGAACTAAACTCTGATTTTTTTCCACCATGTATTAAAAAAATATTAAATGGTGTTAACGATGGTAAAAAAAGATCTTTATTTGCTCTAATTAATTTCTATAAAAATTTTGAAATGAGCTGGGATCAAATTGAGAATGAAATAAGCGATTGGAATAAAAAAAATAGTGATCCATTAAAGGAAGGTTACATTAAATCACAAATAGATTGGCATAAAAAACAACATAAGATAGTTCCTCCACCAAATTGTAAATCTTACTATAAAGAAATTGGTGTATGTTCTCCGGACACACTATGTAATAAAATAAAAAACCCTTTGTCCTATACTCAGCGTAAATCTAATTAGTAGAAAATATGAATATTATTAAATAAACCTCTAAAAAATTAATATGGATAGCTATAGTTATGAAGATATATATGAATTATTAAGAAATGAAAAATTTAGTTCAGATTTACAAGAATTTAGTTCAAATAATCTAAAAAAAATTCAAAAATATTTTGAAGAAAGGATTGAAAAGCTAAATGAAACAAACTCTTCAAATATGTTTACTTCTCATAATAAACTAAAAATTCAAAGCGAAGTGGANAATGCCACCNGAATGGTGAATGATCTGATCTATCATAGAGAGAAAAAAATAATAACAAGAGCCAGATTTACTAGTAGAAGTGATGAAAACATAGAAGATACATCNAATATGACTGATTTAGAAAAATCATTATATAATTTNTTAAACGCNGAATTAAAAAAATTTAGAACAAACTATCTCAATCAAATAGAAGATACTTCAAAAAGNAATAGCAATATTGAAAAATACAGNGTACTCTCCGATATACCNAAACTTTCAGACGGAAATAAAAGCTATGGTCCATATAAGTCAGATGANGAAATAATTATTCCCNAAAATATAGCTAAAATATTACTTTCGGAGAATAAAATAACTAATGAATCCGAAGAGTTTAAAAATAAAGTGATTACTGAAAATATAAGAGAAAATGAAATTTCCAAAACAAGCGAAAACGTATTGTCCGGCAAAGAATTGCAGAAAACACACTCTTCAGAAAGTAAAACAATTGAAGAATAAAGCTAGACCTAAAACTAAGAAAAATGCATTAAATAAGGGAGCTAGAAGAGTTTTCAAAATTATGGCAGGATATGGTGGTATGCCAAGAGCTAAGGCTGCTACAAAACATAAACAAACATCCAAACCAACTTTTGTTTATACGTGTGATTCATGTGGAAAATCTCATATTAAATCATTCAATAGATTGAAAAAGGCTAATTTAGTATAATGGAAAATAAATTTATTAAAATCGAGTGTGGATCTTGTAAGAAAACAATGACTGTTTTTGAAAGAGCTTCCACTAAAGAAATAAATTGTAACTCTTGTAATGAAAGAATTGCAATTTCCACTGGCGGAAAAATAAAATTAATAAATTCTAAATTAATTAATTAATATTATGTATATAAGAAAAAATATTCCTGAAATAGGTGAATTTGTTATAGGTACTGTTGAATCTACAAAATCTCACCATGTTATATTTAAGCTTGATGAATACAATTTAAATGCTGACTTATATACGACTGAAATAAATCGTAAAGAAGTAAGAAATTTTAAAGTAGTATTCAAAAAGAATAGAAAATTTGTATTAAAAGTTATAAAATCGAGTAAGTCTGGAATAAATCTATCTCTGAGAAAAGTTGGAGCGGGTCAAGAAAGAGCAAAGCAAGAGGAATATCGGAATGAAAAAATAGCTGATGAAATTATTAATCAAACATCCAAACAATTAAAAATTAAATATTCTGAACTTTTCAAAAAAACCGGAGATAAAATACTTGAAAAATATGATTTAATTTATCCCTTGTTCCAAGAATCAATAGATAATCCTGATATTATTGATTTTTTAAAATTAACAAAGAAAAATAAAGACGCTTTGATTTCAAATATTAAATCAAGAATTTCTGTCAAAGAGAAAACATTCAAATATAACTTTAATTTTGAATCAACAAAATCAAATGGAATAGTGGTTGTTAAAAATACAGTAAAAAAAATATTTGAAAATCTGAAAAATGAAAAGGTAAAACTTGAAATAAAATATATGGGACCGGGTAAATATAGATTTAACATAACTCCGAAGAATAATAAAAAAATTAGTAAAATTATTGATATTATTGAAAAAACATTAAGAAAAAATTTGACGTACTTGGGTGTGAGGGAAATTAAATAATGGACAAATTTATTATAAAGAAGAAAAAATTCAAAGTTAATAATCCTGTTTTAATTGAAGGTTTACCGGGTATAGGAAATGTAGGAAAGATAGTAGTTGATTTTTTAATTGACCAATTAAAACACGAATTAGTGTATGAAATTTATTCAAAAAGTTTTCCGCATTCCGTTTTTGTTAATGAAGATAATATTATTGAACTTCCAAAAGTTGATATATATAAAGTATCAATAAAAAATAGAGATTTACTGCTATTATCGGGAGATATACAACCTGTTGATGAAGAGTCAAGCTATGAATTTTCAAATTTAATTGTTGATATAGCTAAAGAAAATGGTTGTAAAGAAATTATAACTCTTGGTGGAATTGGATTGAATAGTGAGCCAAATGCTCCGAAAGTTTATGGAGTTGCAAATAATTCTAAATCAAAAGAAAAATACAAAAAAATATCTGGTAACGTTAATTTTGACAAAGTCAAGGCAGAAGCAATAATTGGTGCAACTGGTTTAATACTTGGAATTGCTGATCTAAAAAAAATATCTGGAATTGGTTTATTAGTTGAAACTTTTGCACATCAATTTCATATTGGACTTAAGGAATCAAAAGAATTATTAAAATCAATAAAAAATATTTTTAATCTAGATATTGAATTATCTGATTTAGATAAAGAAATTAAGCAGGAAGAACGTAATAAAGCAAAAAATTTACAAAAACAAAGTAAAGTTCTTTCAAAAACAGTTAAAAGAATTCATGCAAAGGGATCAGATACCAGTTATATTGGCTAATTTAGCTATATCTTCTTTAAATTTTAACCTGTACTCTTTATTGAATATTGTAGATGCGGGATGATATGTGGATAATATATTAATTGTACTTCCGTTGTGCTCAAATTTTTTAATTTTACCTCGTTCTTCAGATATATTTGTAAATTCAATACCAAAATATTGATAAATTGCACCGGCAGATTTTCTACCCAACAACAATATTAAATTAGGATTTTTATCATTTATTTCGTCAATAAGATGGGCCATACAATTGTTAATTTCAATGTCCGTCGGATCTCTATTATTTGGTGGTCTACACTTAACTATATTAGTTATATAATAGTCGATAATTCCGTTTAAATTAAGTTCATTTCTAAGCAATTTTCCAGATTTACCTATAAACGGTTCTCCGGATATGTCTTCATTTTTTCCTGGTGCTTCACCAATTATCATAATTTTTATGGAATTTGAATATTCTTTTCCAAAAACAATATTTGTTCTGCAATTAGCCAACTCTGGGCACTTAAAACATGAAAATTTATTCATATTTTTTTATTATTATATAATTGATAAATCCTTCGAAATTATATCTGATTTCATGTAGTTAAGATTAAATGTTATTCGTTCGGTGAAGTCAATAGAGGATTTAGTCCAGGCATCATAAGTAGGTAAACCATTACATATAATTTTGAATTCATTATTTTTATTTAGATAAATAAGATTAGAATTGCAATATTTATCTATATTATCTATTACTTTTGAACCTATTTGTATACTGTCTAATTTAATTGTGTTTCTTATTTTGTCATCTAAACAATTCATATCATCATTAGTACTTATCGAACTCAAATCCAAATATTTGCCTTCAAGGTTTAAGGTTGAAGCAACATTTTGACCTGATGCGATTGAATTAATTTGTTCGAAATTTTTTATTTCTATATCATTTGAACTCACNGATGTAGATTTTTTTTCAGCTGAATTACAAGTTTGACCATAGGAGTCTTTAGAAATACAAATNTANGAAAAAACTTGAGTTCNATATTTATGACATTGTTCCAGATTAAAAATTGTTTTTTCTCCNGGATTCAAAAAAGTGCTAATTTTTACTTCNTTAAATGTAAAGTCAAAAATATCNCCATATTCACTATCTAAAACTTTACCTTTGATTGGATAANTATTTGTTAATGATTCNGAAATAAATTCNTGNTTATCGTTAGTTTGTGNNGATAAATCCACATTAAATTGTTGGGTNTTTAATATTTTTACAAATATTCCGCTGCTTGGTATTGAATATTTACCNGAATTTTTAATTCTTAAAANCGGATTAAATACTTGACCNGATTGTATNGTATCNGGAACATTTAATATTTCAAAGGAAAGATCTTGATAATCTTCATTTGAATCGGAATTTGAAGTAAAATCTAAACAACCGCTAAGAAAAACTACGGATATAATTAAAAAGAAACTAATTATTCTTCGCATCCTGATACACCTTCAACATCATAAATCATTGTACTTTCTTCAAATGACTTTTTATATCCATAATTTATTACAACTTGAAGATCAGATACATAATCGGTTGATTCGATATCTTTGATTTTGAAATAGATTGATGCGCCATTATTTGTTACTCTGACTTTATCTTTATCGCTAGGTAACTCCATTTCCAAACGTTCACTATTATTTATTATTTCTTCACCATCAAGTTTAATGCTTGAAATTGACATCGAAGAAAGACTATTAGAAGAAATGTTCGTACAGCTATCTACTGAATCTGAATTAATAATTTCTCCTGAACCTGAATTCAATAAATCAATCATAAATCTATATTCGTTGTTTCCAACATATACTTCGCTCAATGAAGTTGCTTGAACTGGTGAACGAGAATTAGTGAATTCTTTTTCTTCGTTAACTGTACAAATTTCATTTAACTCGGATCTATGTTCTCCGAAACAAACAGTCGATTTAATTTCTGTTTGATATGGGTAACAAGAGTAAAATTTCATATTTAAGGAATAAGGATCAATTAAATCATTAATGTGGCAAAGATTATCATATGAGATAAATTCTGTACCTGAAACTATAGATTGATTATTTGTATCAAAAATAGCATCCAATGTTCCAGAATTGGATAATTTAAGTTCTTCAGCAGTTTTTCCAAAAGAAGTTGGATTAAATCCAGTAAGAGTAAGATAAAAACTATTATTTGGTACGGCAAAATCTCCGATATTATCGATTTGTAATTCTAAATTAAATGGGTCGCCCTCATAGTAAGTATTTGAAAGTGAATTGTCTAAAATTTTAACATCGATACCATCATTTGCTGAACTGTTCAAGGTTGTATCTGCGGTATCTGCGGTGCAGCCAGACAAAAATATTACAAGTACAAATAATAATAAACTCTTTATATTCATATATTAGTTATATTTTATACTTTATATAAATTACTGACGACCTCGTACTGCAGATTTTATTTTTTTGGAAGATTCAAATTTGTATTCTGCAATAGCTTCAATGAACATTCCTTGATATTCTGAAGATGCCAATATGGATGAGTCTATTACTGAGTTAACATCACCCACAAAAGTTTGTCCAGACGATATGTCTTTAGTATCAATCAATGAAAACTTGTGAAATTCTGACGCTCTTTCCGAAGAATACTCTATACCTTCATAAATAAATGAACCAGATAATCGATTATTATTATCTTTACTATCACAAGGATTTGATAAAATATATTCTTCTGAAACTTCTTTAACAACGATTGGAGAGCAAATAAATTCTATATTTTTAGTTCCAGGAAAAATTCTTAACTCGATTGACATATCTTTAACATTTCCATTTGATGAAAGAGGATTTTCAATCGATAGTGCAATTTTTGTTTGTGTTGGAAATGGATTTATACTTTTATAATTTGGCTGTATGAAATTATCATCAAATAATGTTCCAATACCAAAATTAATTTTTCTATCAGTTATAGATTTTGAATTTGTGAGAGTATCATCTAAATTAAAATATGAAAGAGGATTTTCTTCTGAACTAACAATTTCTTTATCAACAATAAACAATTGTTTTGTTGATATAGCGTTTGTTTCATATGCAAAAATAACTTCACTTTCAATTTGTATTCCATTTGGAAACTTTGAATTACCATTTGGTAAAATGGTTTTATTATAATCTATACTTAATCCGTCTCTAGTACATGTAAATTGACTATTTTGATTATTTTTTAATTTGAATGTATTTTTTTTATTTTCAATTTTTTCTGCATTAAGAATATTACATGACCACTCTTGATTACACCAATCACCAAAGGTATCATCAGCAATTGAATAGATATTTCTTGATAATTGAGTTTCAAAACTATCGTCAACTATCTCTTCTAGATTTATACAACTTCTATCGGTCAGTTTTGGGGTTATTTGAACAATTATTTCTTCTTCATTATCTAAAATTAATTTTTCTGCAGATATGTCTCCGACAATTACTAAATCTTCTGCAACATATTTACCATCATATTCATAAGATGTGTAATATGGTTTTGAAAATTCTAAATTCGTTAAATCTGCGCCAGCATTTTCACTTATATCGTAACGATTAACTTCGTCTGATCTAAAATAGCTGCCTCTTGCATCTTGAATCATAAATGATTCAAATACTGTTGAAAGTAATGGGTTAATATTCGCTAAGTTTGCCTGGCTTTCTAAATATAACTCAAATTCCTCTGGAGAACATGGTAGGGGATCTCCGTCACCAAATTGATTTTCAAAATTTTGATGCAAGTTACAAACTGAAAATTCAGTTTGATATCCAAAAACATTTCCGGTATAGGACATTCCAATTAATAATAAAATTATAATATACATGAAGGAGTATCTGAATAAAGTTGGGATTATGTCTCTTATTCTAAAAACTCCTCTAAAAACTTGATAAACATAAATTACATTAAGAAGAATTCCAAGATATCCAGATAGAATTATTTTATATCCATAAAAAATATAATCATTAACCGTTGGTGCACCAGTAATATTAAAAATAAAATTAATACTAGAAATAATAAGTGTCATAACGAATGCAACAACCTCAGCAAATAATCTTAGAGGATATCCTCCTGTTGAAGAACTAATTGACATTGTTATTAGAATAAGTGTTACTAAGAAAAATAATTGGAATGGTGAACTTTTATATCCCGTAAACCTGTTAAGTAAAGAATCATTGGTTTCTTTTTCTTTTTTAATAAAATT
>PBPJ01000037.1 GCA_002725495.1 Candidatus Woesearchaeota archaeon
AACACTTTCAAGAAACAATTAGAGAAGATACATGGAAAAAAATTGAGTGAAAAAGATGCTAAAAAATATGCAAAGGATCATATTAAAGCAACATTTGATATTGGACATGCTAATATATGGAGAAAATATTTCGGTGGATCTGAAAAAGAATTTAAGCAATGGTTGGGTAAAGAAGTTAAAGAATTAACCGACGATGGAATTATAGGCCATGTACATGTTTCTGATAATTTTGGTTATAATGATGAGCATTTACCTCCTGGTGCTGGTAACGCACCAATTAAAGAGTTTATGACACATTTAGAAAAATCAGATTATAAGGGAGCTGTAATTATTGAGCCGGGATCTACAGATCAGAAATTTCCTAATTTTTTAAATGCAATGTACGATTTAGAAACTCCAGTATATAGATTACATGGAGATAAAACAACTGCATGGACAGATGTTCAAGGAGGATATTTTGGAAACAGCTATATTCCTTCTTTTGTAACGCCAGGATATTTATCCTCGGTAGAAAAAAATGCACCCTTTACGTGGTCCAGTTTACCGCTTGAATGATAACTTATATATATAATTCAATATATATTCAATATGAAGTTTCCTATAAATCGTAAATCAAACAAATTTCAAGATAAATATCCTAAAATGGATAGAGATATAGCAAGAAAATTTGTTTCCGACTTATATAAGGAATTAGGAGATTTTATTTCTGCAGCAGTTTTATTTGGTTCAGTTTCAAAAAATAAATCAAGAAAATCATCTGATATCGATATTTTAATTGTATTAGATGATGTGCATATTGATATTAATAAAGAAATAGTAGAGGCATACAGAATTATTTTACAAAAAACAGTTGCAAAACACAATCCAGATAGATTACATGTTCAAACACTTAGATTAACTGATTTTTGGGAGTACACTCGAGCAGGAGATCCTGTTGCAATTAATATATTGAGAGACGGTATTGCACTTATTGATAAAGGATTTTTTGATCCATTGCAATTATTATTACTAAATGGAAGAATAAGACCATCAAAAGAATCTATTATGACTTATGTCAATATGTCAAACGCTGCGCTTCTTAGAAGTAAATTATCTATAGATAATGCAGTAGTAGATTTATATTGGGCATGTATAGATATATCTCATGCTGTATTAATGAAAAAGGGAGAAATACCTGTATCTCCTGGTGAAATAACTAAGAGTATGACAGAAAAATTAGTAAAAACAGGAGAATTAGAAAAATCTTATGTTGAAATAATGGATCATATGTATCAGCTTTCTAAAAAGATACTTAAGAGAGAAGTAACAAATCTTTCTGGTAAAGATTATGAAAAATATGTTAAATATACAGAAAAATATATAGCAAGATTAAAGAAGTTAATATAAAATGGAAAAAGTAAATAATAAATTTATATCTAAGGCAGAGAATTTGACTAACTCGCTTCTAAAAAGAAATAAATCAATAATCGGATCAATATTCTTGTCTCAAAAAAAAGAAGATAAAGAAATTAAAGAACTTTTTATAATAAGCGGGTTCAAAGGATCAGATAAAGATTCAATAGAACATATATTGGCAATTCAGAANGACGCAAATTCTATACCTAAGAACAAAGATATTAAGATTAATTGTATTCTNTTAAGTGAAATTTGGAATTCAGCAACCAGAGGTCAAACATCGCTNTTATCTGCTTTAACTGCTGGAAAAATAATTTATGATGACGGTAACTGGATAAAATCATTAAAAGCTTCTGAATTACATAAAAACAGAATTGTATCTAAATTTGAAAAATACGTAGTTTCTTATGTAATAGCAGGATCCCTTATTAGAGGTGAAGCACACGAATATTCGGACCTTGATGTATCAATAATTATAGACGATACGGATGTAACAAAAACAACATCGGGAGAATTAAAATTAAAATTAAGAAATATAGCTTCAAATGAAGCAAGAATCGCAGAAAAAGATTCAGGATTAACAAAACCAATACTAAATGTACAAGTTTGGATTTTATCAGAATTTTGGACTGGACTAAAACGTGCTGAACCAGTTTTTTATACTACACTTAGAGACGGTGTTCCAATCTATGATAGAGGTATGTTTTCACCTTGGAAACTTATGCTTCAAAGAGGTCAGCTTATACCATCACCTGAATCAATTAGAAGATATATTGATGACGGAAAGAAGTACATTGATAGAATGAATATGAAGGTAAAAAGTATAGCNACAGATGATTTATTTTGGTCAATAGTATACCCTTCNCANGGNATATTAATGCTTCTTGGTGTNCCTCCCGGATCTCCAAACCAAGTTGCAAATCAGATTAATGAACATTTAGTTAAAGCGAATCTTTTAGATAGGAAGTATTACCAAACTTATGTTAAAATTAACAAGTTAAGAAAAGACCTTGAATATGGAAANCTTAAAGATGTTAATAATTCAAAAATTGTTCAACTAATAGATGAATCAATAAAATATATTGAAGCAATAAATAATCTTTATGATAAAATAGAAATTAAAATTATCAGAAATAAAATGTCTAAATTAGAGACTAGAACAAAAGAAGACATTTTATCTATTTTAAAATTGTCAGGTATATCTTCTAAAAAATCAAATGCTATAAATTCATTTAAGCAAGAAATTTTGGAAAAAGGTTTTGCAAGATCAAATTACCTTGATTTAATTGATAAATTATATAATACAGATACAAAAAATATTTCACTTTCCGAATTAGATAGTTTAGATTTTAAATTAAATGAATTAAGAAACCAAACAATAGATTTAATTAATACAAAAAAATCAAATATTTCTAATACGATGTTTATCAAGTATAAGAAAAATGAAGTTTATTATACTGCTAAAATATGGCTTTTTAGCGATAAATTATTCATAATTAAAGACATGAATGATTCTTCTTCAAAATTATTTTCATATGATTATAATTCTAAAGGTAAAATGACTAATGAAAAAGAATCTACCATGAAAATACTTAATAATAAAATTAAAAATTATGATGGTATATCAACATTGATTAATGTAAATACCTTAAAATCATTAAAAAATATATTTGGCGATAATATTCAACTATATATTGGAAATTAAAGTAATTTGATGTTTCTAATATTATAATAATAGTGATTAATAACGTCTTTTAGATTTCTTGTATTTTTAGCTGGACTTCTTATTAATTTAACTCTGTCTTCCGGATTAGAAAGTAGTACTGATAATGTGCTACCTTTTTTAAGAATAGAATTTAATTTAACTGGAAAAATAAAATTTGAAATAGTAGTTTCTATATCATCACCTAATTCAAAAATAATTATATTTTTCTTAAATTTTTGCTGTAAAAATTTTATGTTTTGTGCATTTTTACCAATGGCTTTTTGAATATCTTTTTTACTAACTGTAAAAATATAAGATGTTTTATTAATTATAATATTCGAAGGTGTAACACCAGTTTTATCTTTAAAAAAACTCATAATTCTTAAAGAATTATTATCCAAAGTAATAACCATTATTTTAATATACCGATTGCTGAGATTAAAAAGGGTTTCTTTAGTAAAGCACCTAATTCTTCGCTATTTTGTTTAACTTTAATAACATTTAAATCAGCAAATAAATTTTCATCATAGTTTGATGAAACATAAACTGTTTTTATTTTTTTAGATTTTTTTAATATTTCTTTAGTTCCTATTACCAATTTTTCCCTAATTTTAATATCCGTTTCTAAACTCATTTTTTATCTCCTTTTGTCATTTTAACAAATAATTCTGGAAGTCCTGTTCCAATAGGTACAGGCTGATTAATCATTACATTTTCAACAACTGAATCTAATTTATCAATTTCACCTCTTACTGAAGCTTCAACAAGATGATTTATTGGAATTTCAAAAGCAGCTCTAGCAAGTACAGACTCTTTTTCTTTTGTGATACCGTGTCTTGTTATACCCTTGATAACACCATCTCTTGTCATGACGTCAACAATTAAAGCGATATGTCTTTCATCAACAGCCATTCCTTCCTTATCTAAAATATATAATACTTCGTTAAGCATAGCTTCTCTTGCAGCTTCAATACCTAATGTATCATGTATTTCATAAAAATTATTAGTTTTTGTTCTGTTGAAATCTATTTCATCTATTAATGAAATACCTTTAAGATTTGATCCTAATGTTTGTATAATAAATTCATCACCTTCTTTAAATGCTAATACATCGCTAATACCTGATACTCCGGAAACAAACATATCTTTTAATTTTTCTTTTAGTTTGAATAGTTTCTTTATATCTTTATCAGTGTCCTTAATTTCTATAGAAGCAGTCTTTTTAACAACAGTATTACTTTTTAACGATTTTTTAAGTTGTGCATAAACTGTATCAATATTAATTGATCTTCTATCCATAGCGTGCTTATCAAGTTTTACAATAACAGATGATGCAGACATATCCATGGTGAATTCAGAAGATATATCTTCTAGAACTGTTTGTTTAATTCTTTGTGCAACTAAGTCTGATTTATCTTTAGATTTATTATACGGTTTCTTCAAATAAATATGCATGGTGGGTGTGGATGGTACTTTTCTTGCATCTAATATTTCAATTAATCTAGGTAAACCTAGTGTTACATTTACTTCTGCTACTCCTACCATGTGGAATGTTCTCATCGTAAGTTGAGTACCTGGTTCTCCCAGGGATGTTGCTGCAATAACACCTACTGCTTCCCCCGGATCCATGTGCATTTTACTATATCTTTCTTTAGCTAATTTCTTATCTTTTATTTCAATACCTTCAGGTAAATTCTTTTTAATCCAATCTCTTTCCATTATTCGTTAACTATATGTCCTCCGTCTGATTTACTTACATCAACTCCGTCTCCACCATATGAGAATTGAATAATTTTTTTTGCTCCGTCTCTAACAGTACCATCATATGCTACTTTTAGATCTTGTAATGAGTTAGTAAGTCTTCTTTGTAAATATCCTGATTTAGGTGTTCTCATCGCAGTATCCATGAAACTGTCTCTACCTGCTATTGCTTGGAAGAATACTTCAGTTGCACTAATACCTTTAGCATAGTTTTCTTTAATAAAACCATGAGCTTCAGGTCCTAAATCTTTCTTTATGAAGTGAGGAAGAGTTCTGTTTGTATATCCAAAATTAATTCTGTTACCTCTAAGAGATGTTTGTCCAATAAATCCATTCATTAGTACTAAATTTGTCATTTTATCTCCTGCTCCTGCTTGTGCAGAATTAACTAAGTGACTATCTTGGTCAGCATTCTTACTTAATAATTCACCAAGTTTAGATCTTGCCTTAGATAATAGTGCTTGCATTTTTGCTTCAAATGTTTCAAATACTGTAATACCTGGATACGGTTCAATTTTATTGGATCTGTATAATTTTTCCAAAGATTCTGATTCTTTTAATGTTTCATCAAGAATCTTCTTTATCTTATTTTTATCATTATCTTTTATATCAAAGTCATTAAATGATACTGTAAATCCTATTTTTTGAGCTACATGTAATCCCATATGAATTATTTTATTTAAGAAATCAATAGCATGATCTTGGTCATAGTCCAAGAATAACTTGTGGATAATATATCCTCCTTCGGGACCTATAAATGAGCTATCAATAATACCTTTATTTAATGAACCATTTTTAATTACTATTTCTCCTTTTTCTACTTTACCATTATTCAAAATCTTACCTTTTTTAGTAAAATTAAATGTTTCAGGTAATAATAAAGAGAATATGTCTTTTCCTGAGATTAATCCATCTTTA
>PBPJ01000038.1 GCA_002725495.1 Candidatus Woesearchaeota archaeon
TGAATGTTTTTTTTCTTTTTTGATATTATTTAATATTGAACATAAACTTGATGCATCAAATCTATTAGTACCAATTATATAATCAAGCTCATCAATTTCAGGTAAATTCAAATCACTAACGTAATGATTTTTTTCAAATCCAATTAATCCCGAATACATTGAAGGTTCTTCAGAAATATCTCTTGAAATTAAATAACTTTCAAGAGTGTTGCATCGTTCAACAGATTTTTTAATTGATGAATCTCTTATTCCGCCAGTTTTCACTTCAAAAGCTAAAAAAGAAAGATCTCTTCTTAATGCATCATCTATTGTTGCAGTAAGTTGTTTAGAATAGGCCATTAACTAAAGATTGGCTCATTAAATTATAAATAAATATATTGTTAAGAAAATAGAAATAATTATCTAACTAATCCTCTTGCCTTTTTACCTGCAGAAGTTAATCCTCTATATACTCTGCTTCTTTTGTTTTGTATCCACGATAATGATCTATCTGCTTTTATCGATGGGTGATCTCTATCAACCATAATAATTTCATACCAAACTTTTTTACCATCTTCTCCGACCCAGTATGAATTCAAAACTTCAAGATTTGGATATTTTCTAGCTGCTCTTTTTTCAATCAATGCTTGTTTTGATTGTGCTCGAGTACCTCTTCTTGCATATCGTTTAGGTCTTCTACCACCAGTGAATTTTGGATCTTTAGTTGTACCTTTTGGCATACTTCCTCTAACAACAATAATTCCTTGTTTAGCTTTATAACCTAATGCTCTTGCTCTATCTAGTCGAGTAGGTTTTTCTATTCTTTCAAAAGCAGGCCTTGATCTTAATTCAACTAACCAATTTTTCCAAGCTTCCTTACCAAAATGTTGTTTTGGTTTTTTCCAAAGATTTCTTAAGTGATTGTACATAAATTATTCTTTGGAAGAGCGTTTATAAAGGTTTTCAAAAACAATATAAGGATTTAGCTTTAGTATTAGTATGAGTATATTATCATTTAACGAAATTGTGGATGTACTAATCTTGACATTCGCATTAGGATATATATTTTCTGATATGATTCGAAAACCTAAAAACTTTGATTTTTTGGGAAGTGATTTTAATGATTTTAAATATGCTGCATTGATTGTTACTCCGGCAGTATTATTACATGAACTGGCGCACAAAGGTGTTGGAATTTATTTTGGATATGACTCAATATTAAAAATAAGTCTATTTGGATTGGGACTGGGAGTTATATTAAAATATTTTAATTCACCAATAATATTTTTTGTTCCTGCTTATGTTATAAGTTCTGGGGCTTTTGGTAATCCTGAAAATTTTGCACTGTTAGCATTAGCCGGCCCTGCTGCAAATTTTTTACTCTATTGGATATCCGACTGGCTATTAATCTCAAGGAAGTATCCAAAATATAATCATGCTTTTATTGTTTCTAAAAAAATAAATCTCATATTGATGGCATTCAATATGATTCCATTTGGATTTTTTGATGGAGCGAAAGTCTTAGCTGGAAATCCTATGTTATATTGGTCAAGCTTAATTATTGGTGGATTTTTGGTATACAAGAATGAACAAAAATGGAAAAATTATGCAATGAGATTCTAAAATCGAAAAAAAACGATACACCTAAATTAATATATAATTCACAACTCAATAGGTAAAAAATTTATTATTTTAATTAAGTAAATACATAATTATTTTGTTAAAACTATAAACGAATATAAAAGAAATTCATATCAATTATATACTTATGGAAGAATATACTGAGCAAAGAGAGATTACTAACGGATTAGTTATTGATAGAAAATTTACAAAAGAAGATACTTCAGTTTATGATATGTTTAATTATGATTTAAGGAGTTCAATGATTCGTAATCCCGATGGTTCAGTAGTATTTGAAATGAACGATGTTGAAGTACCAAACTTTTATTCTCAAATTGCAACGGATATTCTGGCTCAAAAATATTTTAGAAAGCGAGGAGTTCCGACAAAAGATGAGATGGGAAATCCCGTCCTAGGTTCTGAATCAAGTATCAAACAAGTTGTAAATAGAATGGTTGGATGTTGGACGCATTGGGGAAAAGAATTTAATTATTTTAATTCTACTAAGGATGCAAAGGCATACTATGAGGAAATGGCTTATATGATGATTAATCAAATGGCAGTTCCTAATTCTCCACAATGGTTTAATACAGGCCTTCATTGGGCGTATAATATAGAGGGTAAAGCCCAAGGTCATTCTTATGTAAATCCAATTTCAAAACAACTTGAATATTCGAAAAATGCTTATGAGAGACCTCAACCTCACGCATGTTTTATTTTATCTGTTAAAGATGACTTAGTTAATAAAGGTGGAATTTTTGATTTAGTTACAAGAGAAGCAAGAATATTCAAATATGGTTCCGGAGTGGGAACAAATTTTTCAACAATTAGAGGAAAGGGTGAGCAACTTTCAGGAGGTGGTACATCTTCTGGATTAATGTCATTTTTAAAAATTAATGATGCTGCAGCAGGTGCAGTTAAATCGGGTGGTACGACTAGAAGGGCAGCAAAAATGGTTTGCTTAGATATCGATCATCCTGAAATTGAAGAATTCATTAAATGGAAATCTGAAGAAGAAAATAAAGTAGCTAGTCTGGTTTCCGGAAATGAATCTTGTAAATTACACGTTAATAATATATTAAAAACTGCATTATCCGATGGGGTTGATTTACAAAATAACAAAAAATTAAGGTCTGCTATAAAAGATGCCAACAATTCAAATGTTCCCGTTCAAATGATTGTTAGAGCAATAGAATTAGCTAAACAAGGTATAGGAAAAATTGATTTTAAAAAACTGGATACCTATTACGAGGGTGAAGCATATGGAACTGTATCTGGACAAAATAGTAATAATTCGGTAAGAGTAAACAACAAATTTTTTGAATCTCTAAATAATAATTTAAATTTTAACTTAATAAATAGAACTGACGGAAAAGTGAATAGAGAAGTGTCTGCAGAAAAACTATGGAATGACATAGCAATGAGTGCTTGGATAAGTGCTGATCCCGGATTACAATATGATACTACAATAAATGAATGGCATACTTGTCCTGCCAGTGGAAAAATAAATGCAAGTAATCCTTGTTCAGAATATATGTTCTTGGATGATACTGCATGTAATTTAGCAAGTATAAATTTAGTTAAATTTTATGATGAAGAAACTGGTACTTTTGATATTGAAAGATTTAAACATGCAGTCAATCTTTGGACAATAACTTTAGAAATATCTGTTCTTATGGCTCAATTTCCAAGTGAATCTGTTGCACAAAGAAGTTACGACTTTAGAACGTTAGGTCTTGGGTATGCAAATTTGGGTTCATTATTAATGAAAATGGCATTACCTTATGATTCTGATAAAGGAAGGGCTATTGCGGGAGCATTAACTTCCATAATGTGTGGAGAATCATACGCAACATCTGCAAAAATGGCTCAAGTACATGGTCCGTTTTCTAGATTCGAGGAGAATAAAGATCACATGCTCAGAGTAATTAGAAATCATAGAAGGGCCGCATATAATGCAACAAAGGAGTCTTATGAAGGTTTAACGGTATTACCAATTGGACTTGATCAAGATTTAGTTCCAAAAGATATGTTATCTGCTGCGCATCAATCTTGGGACAAAGCACTTGAACTTGGACAAAAACACGGATATAGAAATGCACAAACAACTGTAATTGCGCCAACCGGAACTATTGCTTTAATAATGGATTGTGATACAACTGGAATAGAACCAGATTTTGCAACTGTTAAATTCAAAAAATTAGCCGGAGGAGGATATTTTAAAATAGTTAATAATTCAATTAAACCGGCCTTGAAAAAACTTGGATATAATGACGAAGAAATTAGATCAATAGAAAAGTACGCTGTCGGTCACGGATCAATAAAAGATGCTCCGTATATTAATTTTGATTCACTTCGATCAAAGGGTTTTGGTGATACTCAACTAAATGCACTTGAATCAAACGCAAAGGGTGCATTTGAAATTAAATTTATATTTAATAAATTTGTTCTTGGTGAAGAGTTTTGTAAAAATCTAGGATTTACTGATGAAAAAATGAATAATCCAAATTTTAATATGCTTAAAGAACTTGGTTTTACTTCGGATGAAATATCTGCTGCAGATGAATATCTTTGCGGAAGTATGACTCTGGAGGGTGCGCCGCATCTAAAGGGTGAACATTACAAAATTTTTGATTGTGCAAACAAATGTGGTAAAAAAGGTAACCGATATATTCATCATAACGGACATATTAAAATGATGGCTGCAGCACAACCATTTATATCTGGAGCAATAAGTAAGACAATCAATATGCCAAAAGAAACAACTGTTGAAGAAATAAAATCAGCTTATTACGATAGCTGGAAATATATGGTAAAAGCAGTTGCATTGTATAGAGATGAGAGTAAATTAAGTCAACCATTGTCAACATCTTCAGGAATTAGCGGAGAATTAGATTCCATATTTAATGAAAATAATGAAAGTGTGACTATAACATCGGAGCCAACAAAATTAGAATTAATTGAAAATATCGAACATCATAAAGTTGGTCCTCAGGATCTTTATGTTCATAGCTTTGTAAATACAGAAGGAAAATTATCAAAAATAAAATTAGTAATGCCAAAAACAACACCAAGTAATCAAGAATTACTTGACTTTGTTGGAACAACAATAAGTTTTGCTCTAATGAGAGGATATAGTACAAAAGATGTATTGGATGAATGTTTTTCAGAGTGGAGAGACCACCCAATACTTAGAAAGATTGAGTCTGTTCTTAAGGGTGAACAAACTAATAAAGTTGTTCAGACAAAATTGGGATCGTCAAATGATCAGAAATTAACTCTTGAGGAACCTGAAGAAGATGATGCGATTAAAGCAATGGGATATACTGGTGCCAAATGTACTGAATGTGGTGCAAGTATGATGAGACAAAATGGTGCATGTTTACTTTGTGATGTTTGTGGTGCAACTTCTGGCTGTTCATAATGTCAATATCAACTAAAACGGGAGATAATGGTAATACCTATTTATTTGATGGAAGTAGGATAGGCAAGAACTCAATAAGTATTGATGCGATAGGATCTTGTGATGAACTCAATTCATTAATTGGATTGATACAATCAAATTTCAAAAATAATAAACTAATAGTTCTACAAAATGAATTATTTGTAGTTGGTTCGGATATTGCTACGCCTCTAAATACGACTCATGAAGAAAGAACAAAAAGAATAAAACAAAGACACTTAGATAGGTTGGAAAATGAATGTTCAATTCTTGAAGATAAAATTGGACCAATAACAAATTTTGTACTTCCGGGGGGGCATAATATTTCTGCAAAAATTCAGTATGCTCGAACTGTATGTAGAAGACTAGAACGTAACATTATAAAATTGAGTTTAGAACGAAATGTAAATCAAATATTAATAAAATATATAAACAGATTATCAGATTATCTTTTTTTACTTGCATTAGATATAAATAATGAATTTGGTATAAAAAATAAAGATGTTGATTTTGAAGTTTAAACAAAACTTATTAGTCCCTTATATAGATGAATAATCATTATTGATTTTAATATTATGTTAACGAATGCACTGTCAAAACTAACATACAATAAGAAAAATGCTGCTAAAAGATCTGCCAACCCAAAAATTCTTACTAACATTAAATTATTTTAANTCTTTAATTTTTATTCTTTTCTGTACCATAGTATCTCGGTCACGNATTGTTACAGTGTTNTCTTTTAGAGTATCATAATCNATNGTTATACAATTTTTGGTTCCAATCTCATCTTGTCTTCTGTATCTTTTTCCAATGGATCCAGATATATCCATTATAACATTATCATATTTTTCGTTAAGTATAGTATGAATTTCTTGAGCTTTCTCCAATAAACCATCTTTCTTCTGNAATGGAAATACTGCAAATTTATTTAGTTGGATNCTTGATGGCAACTTTAATACAATACGATTATCATTATTTACTTTTTCTTGATTCATAAAAATATCCAAAATAGAATAAACTAATCTATCTGTTCCGAATGCAAGTTCCATTATGTGCGGTATTGAACCTTCTGCTTCCAANTTCTTATTAGACATCTTTTGATGNTGAGATAAATCATAGTCTTTTCTATCATGTATACCTGCAACTTCGATCCAAGATTGAGAATTAGTTTTTATTTCTAAGTCCCATGCATCCTCTGCATAGAAAGCCATTTCATTAGGATTATGTTGTCTAAATCTTATTCTTTCAATTGGAAAACCAAATTCTGATATTATCTTATTTGCNAGATACATCGCTTTTGCGAANGCTCTGCTCTTAAATATACCTTTTTTCAANCAAGATTCAATTGAGATATTTTTTTTTAACTTTCTTTCAGATTGATCTTTATGACTCCATAAAGGTATTTCTGATTTAAGTATATCTTTATTTAATTCAATTTCTTTCTTTTGATCCTCNGAATAAAAAATTTGAGCTTCNGCCTGAGTAAATTCTCTTCCTCTCAAAACACTATTTCTTGGAGAGATCTCATTTCTAAATGCTTTACCTATCTGAAAAACTCCAAAGGGCAATTTCTTTCTATAGAATTCATAATATGATTTGAAGGGTAAATAAGTCATTGTTGCTGTTTCAGGTCTATTAAATGCTCTACGATCTACGGAAACTTTTGTTTCCATCATTAAATCATGATTTATTATTTCTTTCTTTAATTCAAGACCATTTGGAGATTTAATTTTTTTATCAATTATAAATTTTAAAAATTCTTTATTATTCATGCTACCTAAATTATAATTATCTGGAGAATCGTTATTTTTAATTAAGAAATCTTCAATTAATTTATCAACTCTATGAACGCCTCCTTTTATATCCTTAATTAATGGGTCAGTAAATTTACCTAGGTGTCCTGAAGCTTTCCAAACTATTTCGGGTGCAATGATNGGGGTTTCTACTTCNTGAATTGAATTTTTTGTAAAATTTTTTCTCAAAATATCTTCAACCTTATTTTTTAGTTTTTTACCATTTGGACCATAAGTATAGAATCCTGCAACACCGTCATATATCTCGGGTTCTGGACCCCAAATAAATCCATTTTTCTTCATATAAGAATGAATATCCATATATTTTATCATAGATTAGATTATTAATACTTTCTTTGTCAAGAAAATTTTATATATTATCAGGATAACTTCTATTATGGTAGAAATAATTGGACCNGTGGTTATGACAATAATAATTGGAGCAATAGATCTATATTTTATGGTTAAGGACTTGTCAGGTGACGCTAAATCTACTATTGGGCACGGATTAGGTGCACTAATTCCAATTGGAATACTTACTGCAATAGCATTTAATATAAGCTTACTTGATCCTCTGGGAATTGCATTGCTATCAAATAAATATGTTACATTAACTCTGCTTGCAATAATTGGNGCAATAATAGTTCATGCAAAATCTGCTGCATTTAAGGGAGCAAGAGGAGTTGGATCTCATGAAACATGGGCACATAGTTTCATTATTGCAATTTTAATAGCGGCTTCACCGTTTATTTATCCGTTGATTTCAACATATTTACCTATATAAAAAATGGAAATTTTAGAAAGCATGAATATTCCTTATTCTTTGAATCATAAAAAATCAAATAGAATAAAATTAGAAGTTAATGAAAGCGGATTATTAATATCTGGTAATATAAATAATTATAATANAATTGAAGAATTCATAAATAAAAAAAAATATTGGATCAAACAAAATTGGAAAAANTATGAATTAACTTTTGGAAAATACATATATTTGGGTAAGGAAAAAGATTCATTAAAACTATTGGATAAATCGGATTTAAAAAAATTTTACTTTGACGAGACAAAAAGAATTGTAAATGGTTTAGTAGAAATTTATAATGAGAATAATAAATTTGATATAAAAAATATTAGAATAAAAAACCAAAAAACTCGTTGGGGATCTTGCTCAAGTATAGGAAATTTGAATTTTAATTGGAAACTATCTATGGCNCCNTATGANGTTATAGAATATGTTGTNATACATGAATTATGTCATCGTCTTGAAATGAATCATTCAAAAAAGTTTTGGAATCATGTAGAAAAATTATGTCCAAAATATAAGATACACTCAAAATGGCTATCTGAAAATCATTTTAGATTGAATTTGANTTAACAACCCANGATCTTATTAATTCGGGATCAAATGAAGGCTTTGATTTAATAACTGAATTTATATTGGAGGATTTAAAGCATAGCCTACACTTAATCCGATTTAGTTTAGAATAATCATTAGTAGATGAAACCAGAGCTCTACTACAATTTGGACAAATCCAACCAAAATACTCCATTATAATTTTTTCCAGGATATTTCAAAATAACTAATTCCGTTTTCAGAGTCCAAGTATGCTAAAAGTATATTTTTTTTTGTAGAATTTGCTAAACGATTCATAGAAGAGAAATCTTTTTTGTTTATACTAGACTTATGAAGGACGTTAAGTAACCATTTTGAATGCCCATCAAATTTATTTTTATCATAAACTCTAAAATCAGATCCAAATTTTAAACCACTTTTTAGAATATAGCCTTTTTTTCTCAGATCTTCATATATAACAAATCTATCTTGAATTTTTTTTGAAAATTTTTTAATAAAATANGTTAANGGTTTATCNGTNNTAATTTTATTTCTTGATAGTAAGTATAAGAACTCTTCAGGCATTAATACNAGAGTTCCATTTTGAATTATACCNTATTTTTTTTGATTTAAATTCAAATTATTACAATATACTTTATCCTTAAATATTCTGATTTCATCCATAAAAAATTAGTTTTTTATAGCTTTAAAAATTATCTAAATATGAAAATAAGNGTATTAGGAACGTCATCAGCGTTCCCAACAAAATATAGAAATCATTCAGCAAACTTAATCAAATATTCGGGAGAATTATTACTATTTGACTGCGGAGAGGGAACTCAAAGGCAAATAAGAATTGCAAAAGAAAATCCTCAAAAAATTAGCTCAATATTTATTTCTCATTGGCACGGAGATCATAGTTTTGGTATATCGGGACTAATGCAAAGTATGGGTATGAATAGAAGAACAAAGAAACTTAGAATTTATGGTCCAGTAGGTACAAAAGAAAAAATTAATATGCTTATGAAAGTATTTGAATCTGACAAATTATCTTATACTGTCGAAGTATTTGATATAGATCCAAAAGATGTTGAAACAATCTATGAGAATAATTTGTATAAAATAAATGCAATGAAATTGGTACATACTGTTGATTGTATTGGATTTTCTTTTGTTGAAAAAGATAAAATTAGAATAAATACAGATTATTTAAAATCGATTGGTGTACCCATTATGCATCCGGAATTAAAAAAATTAGCACTTGAAAAAAATATTGAGATTGATGGGAAAAAAATTAATTATAAAAAATCAACATACAAAGAATTTGGTAAAAAGGTGACAATTATTTTGGACTCATCTTATGATGAAAAATTAGTTAAATTATCAAAGGATTCAGATTTACTTATATGTGAATCAACATTTTCAAATAAAGTTAAAGAATCAGCAAAAAAAGGAGGTCACATGACTTCAAAAGAAGCAGCTAAATTAGCTAAATTATCTGATTCAAAAAAATTATTATTAACACATTTTTCTCAACGATATAAATCTGTTGATGAGCTATATTCTGAAGCAAAATCAATTTATAAAAAAGAGATAATAATGGCTAAGGATTTTATGGAAGTTAAAGTTTAATCTTCTTCCAACCAATCAATAAATTTTTTCCATAAAGATTTCTTTTTTGAGACTTTCTTTTTTGAGACTTTCTTTTTTGAGACTTTCTTTTTTGGTTCTTCATCCAACCAATTAAGGAATTTATTCCATATTGAATTATCTTTCTTTTTTGGTTCTTCATCTAGCCAATTAAGGAATTTATTCCAATATGTCTTAATAGGAATTTTAATCTGGAATTTTTTATTGGTTCTTTTTATTGTTTTTTTAACAATTTTATTTTTATTATATCTGGATTTAAGTTTATTGTATATTGAATTTAATTTACTTTCTTTTTTAGGTTTTTCATCAAGTTCCCTTTCAAGAAGATCAAGATCATATTTCCAACTTTTATTAAGAGATATGGTATAATAAATCATACCTAATATAAGTATTAAGAAAACATACCAAAAGCCAATTAATTTATTATTTAAGGACCCGATAGATTTTGATAAATAATCGTAGTAATTATCTAACTTTGTTGAAGTATAATTAAATAATTGATAAAATGTCTCAGACATATTAGTATTGGCATTATTTATGCTATTTTTTAATACTGCCATTTTTGATTCTTTAGTGTATATCTCTATCTCTTGAATATCGACCTTACCGTCATCTGAACTGGCAATTATTTCCAAGTCATATTTGTTGTTTATTGAATCTCTTGGTATTGACACGAATATAGATTCAGTAATAGTTTGTTTACCTTCTAATTTAACTATTGAAGAACTTAAATCAGAGAAACTTACTGCATTACCAAATAACTCTAATTTTATT